>CAMUPC010000090.1 GCA_947090545.1 uncultured Eubacterium sp.
ATTTTGGAACCGGAACAGGAAGCCAGCCCCGCTCCCCTTCCTCCAGCGTCCTCATATGCACAAAAACTTAGCACTTGTCTCACCTAGCTCCTCCCAAAAAAATACAGCCATTTCCCCAGCCCCCGAAAAAAATTAATCTCCTTTCAAATAAAGCTGCTTCCAAAACGCAATCATTTCTGAAAAATCCCGCTCCATCTCTTCAATATTAACCGGCGTCCTACGCAGCATCTCCCACAAATAACCTTCTGATGCAAGATACATTTCCCGGTACATCATACGCAGGTCAATCCCTTCTTTAAACTGCGCCGGGTCAATATTATCAAGAGCATCCCTGGCGTCAGCGTTCTTATAGCGTTCATAGCTTTCATGTACGGCCGGCGCGACACAAGGATCTTCTTCGTAAAACGCTTTGATAGCAAAGCTGCCGATATCAGGATAGTCATACATAATACGCAGCTTCGCCTGCATACCGCGCTCCAGCATATCAAACAAATTTGCCTGCTGATAACAATCATAGCGCCGCAGGTACTCTGTAGTAATGCGTACGCAGTTCTCCCAGAGAAACAAGTACAGCTCCCGTTTGTTGCGGAAATAGTAAAACAGCAAAGACTTGCTGATTCCGGCTGCCGCGGCGACCTCGCCGACAGGCGTTTTTTTGTATGTATTTTGTGAAAACACCCGGTAGCCGGCATTCAGAATTGCCTGCTGGCGTTCTTTTGGCAGTGAAAAAAAGGTTTCATTCATGCGGAGCCTCCTTTGCTGGATGCACCAGCATGTCTTTATTATAACAGATTGACCGTTTTTGAGAAGACCTGTTGTGAAAATTTGTCGGCTGTGCGGGCGTGCTGTGCAGGGGCAAACGGCTTATACATACCGTTGCGTTTTTTAAAAAATATGGTATGATAACAGAGGGACAGATGTCCTCACGCGATTATAAAAATGACGGGAGCAGGCAGATATGGACGAATATCAGGAGAAGAAACAACTGGCAACGGGAGAGCGGCTTGCGTATTTAGGCGGACAGCTTCGGTTGCAGGTGGAGCAGGCGGACAGAAGGCTGGTGCCGGAGTGGATTGCGCAGGTGCAGCAAGGCGTGATTACATGCTTTTCGAGGAACAACCGCGGCGAAGCAGTGTTTTGCAGGGATGGCTGTCTGTATTTGTATGCGGCGGACTGTGCTGACACGGTGTATAAACGGCAGCTTTATGATACGTGGCAGAAGATCCAGGCAGGTATTTTGTGCCGGCGGATCAGCCAAGTGTATTATCCGGTATTTGAACGGCTGGGAGTGGCTTATCCGAATATCTGTGTGCGCAAGATGCGTTCCCGGTGGGGCTCCTGTATTCCTGGAAAGTGGAAGGTCACGTTTAACAGCCTGCTGCTGGAGAAGCCGTTGGAAAGCGTTGAATATGTTGTCGTGCATGAATTTTCCCATTTGATACATCCAGACCATTCCAAGGCATTTTACGAGTTTGTGGAACAAATACTGCCGGATTGGAAAGACAGAAAAGAAGGGCTGCGTGACAGCGGGGGAGCAAATCCAGGGTGAATGCTGAAATCTTGGTTTTTATTGTGCATATTGTTGCAATTTAAGTATTTTTGAAAAAAATTTTTGGATAGGTAGCAAAAAGAAAGAAATTGTGGTAAAATAGACCTAACTTTTGTGTTGTCAGGGAAAGGGAGATTGGAGGAATCGGCATGAGCAAGAAAAAAAGAGACAAACAGGGGAAGGAAAGGAAGCGTAATGCAGGAAGCTACAGGCATAAGACCAGAAAGCTTAGTATCCGCTCGAAGGTGATCGTGCCTACAGCGATCATGGTAGCGGTTATCTGCTGCTGTATGGCGCTTTTATTTAAGTCGCGCATGGAGACCGATATGATCTCTACCGGAGCGGAGATGGCAGTCTATATCGGCAATCTTGCCGAGGATAAGGTAAACGGCAACCTGCTGGAACGGCTGGAGATTGGCGGAGAGGGAACTGCTACATACAAGGCATTGGCAAATTCAATGACGGAAACGATGAAAGGTTCAGCCGTCCGCTATATGTATACGCTTTATACAGAAAATGGAAAGGTCTACTATGGGGTGGACTTGGACGAAGAGGACACACAGGCGATCGGGACAGAATTCAGCGAGCCTTATGAAGTGTTAAAGCCGGTATTTGAGAAAGGTGAAATCGTTAAGAGCGATAAAATAGAGATGGAAAAAAATACGGCTGTGATCTCTGCGTATGTGCCGGTGTATAATAAGCAGATGAAGGTGATCGGCGCGATTGGGTGCGATTATGAAGCGGATGATATCGTAGCCGCGGTCAATGATACGATGCGCAACGTTGTAATAATCGGGATCGCGTTTTTTATTGTAGCGGTCATTATATTCAGCCTGATTATCAGCCGGATTACAAGAAACCTGTGGAATGTGGACGACAGGATCTACGATATCGTAAACAGCAATGGGGATTTGACGCAGACCGTCCAGATTCGGACAGGGGATGAGATAGAATGTATCGCGGGGCATGTCAATGAGCTGCTTGCTTATATCCGCCAGATTATGATTAATATTTCGGATAATTCCAACAAGCTGAACGATTCCTCGGAAAACGTCGTATCGCATTTGAAGGATACACAGGCAAGCGTTTCCGAAGTATCTACGACGATGGAAGAGATGACGGCAACGATGGAAGAGACGACTTCTTCGTTAAACCGGATCAGCGAATCCGTCAACGAGGTATTCCAGTTTATCGAGCATATCAACGACCGCACGAAAGACGGCGGTGCTTTATCGGACGAGATCAAGGAAAGCGCGCAGAAGATCCAGACGAGCGCGATCTCAGAGCAGGAGGCGGCAAAGCGTCATACACAGGAAATGACCGAAAGCGTCTATGCGAAAATTGAACAGTCCAAAGCAGTGGAGAAGATCGGTGAGCTGACGTCGAATATTATCAATATTACAGACCAGACAAACCTGCTGGCACTGAATGCCAGCATCGAAGCGGCAAGAGCAGGTGAAGCAGGCAGGGGCTTTGCGGTTGTGGCAGATGAGATCGGCAAGCTGGCAACGGATTCGGCATCCGCGGCAGAGCAGATCCAGGAAGTGAGCACGGTCGTGATCAAGGCAGTAAACGCACTTGCAGACGAAGCTTCCCGCATGGTGAAGTTTGTAGAAGATGTCGCGATGAAAGGATATTCGGATCTTGTTAAGACAAGCGAGGAGTATAACGAGGATTCGGGCAAAATCAATGAAATGATGCAGGTATTCAGCGACCAGTCACAGCAGCTTCAGAACAATATGGACCAGATTCGCCAGGTGATGGAGTCTGTGAACCATTCGGTAGAGGAGAGCGCGCTTGGCGTCAGCCGCATTTCAGAGATGTCAGCAAGTATTAATGATAATGTTAAGGATATTGAAGGATTAGCCGATACCAATATGGATATCGCCAATATGCTGGATATAGAAGTCAATAAGTTCCGGCTGCAATAGTTTGAAATCTTGGAGGTGGCAGTTTGAAAATATCAGAATTAAAAAGAGGCCAAAAGGTGACGATCCGCTGCAAGCATAAAACGCTTCTGGTAGATGTGGAAGCCAAAGTAGCCGGAGTGCGTTCTGAGGTAGTATTGTTGGAGCTGATTCGACATGAAGGGCAGATTGTGGATTTCACAAGCCCGCATGTGCATATTATTACGATCTATGAGGACGGCATGGATATGCCGAAAGCATGGACAAACTGCAGGATTCAAAGAAGAACCGTAGATGGGAAGCAATATCATGCGCTGGCTGCTCCAAAAGCCAGCGTAAAGGTGAACCGCCGCAAAGTATCCAGAATCCTGCTTAACAAGCCAGGCAAGCTAAAGATCAGCAACGTACCAAACGGTGTGGATATCATGATTCATGACTTGTGCGTGAATGGGATCGGTTTTGAATGTCCGGTAAAGATTGAAGAGCAGGATATCAGGCATCTGTATATCCAGTTTTTGGATGAGGACAGGGAAGAGGAAGAAGAGATCAAAGTAGAAGCAAGGGTTGTATGGAAAAAGGAGCTGCCGGGCGGCGGATTGTTTTATGGATGCCGCCTGGTCAACGCGGGAGAAAACCTGGGCTATTACATTGCGGAAAAGATGCGGGAGGACCGCTAAGCTGCAAAGAAAGAGGCACCAACAATTTAACTCTTTAAATTGCTGATGCCTCTTACACTGATGTTTCCATGGGTTCTGCCATGCCTTTCTTTAGATTTTTTAACAACGATATCTTAAATGAGGAATGAAATTATATGAAAAATTGTTTTTTGTCTCCAGCTTAGTCCATTCAATATCCATGTTTGTTTTCCTTGAATGCTTTTGATCTGAATCCATATATGAATGTACTCGACTGAATTTCCGACCACTTTACAGTGTTGTCTTCACGGTATCTTCTGCATATCATGTAACTAATCTGAAAACGTTCCTAAGATTTGAATCATGCATTGGAGTTTACCCCGCTTTCCTTAGACTTTTTATAAATTGGTGGATTTAAGCTGTAGTATCCATTGGACTGTCCCCGCTTTCTTTCCGAATCCAGGCTTATACAATCTGGTAAAATTGGACTTTTACGCTGTTCCCATCGGTCTGTACCCCACTTTCATTCAATATGACAAGCTATTGTAATTAACAAAAATTCGGGTTTAAATTGTTGTTCCCATTGGATTGTACCCCACTTCCATTCAATATAGCAGTTCTGATATATTAATAAAAATCCGGGCCTAAATTGTCGTTCCCATTGGACTGTACCCCGCTTTCCTATTATGTACAAGTCATTGTATATTAACAAAAATCCGGGTCTAAACTTCTGTTTTCATTGGACTGTACCCCGCTTTCTGGTGATATTCGTAAAGATCTGGGTTCAGGCTGTCTTGGATTTAAGTCATTCCCTCCATTGGACTATCCTCGCTTTCGTTAATTTACAAAAACAAACTAAGCTTAAATGATTCTCTCCATTGGTCTAATCTCCGTTTCGTCAGATTATAAATTACACGCTGTGTGAAAAATTATGTAATCATTGGACTATACCTCGTTTCTTAGATTATTAGGTACTTCATACTTATGCTGGTGGACTCACCCCGCTTCCTGCTTTTACATTCTTATCCGCTTTTGCAAGATCAGATTTATGATCCTCTATGGTAAGGTGCTATAGGAATGTATTTGCTTTTTTGATTTGGTGTTCCGTTTGTTTTTTGTTGAAATTATAATATCAAACAAATCATGGTTTGTCAACAATAAATTTGAAAAAAAGTAAAAAATTTTTTATTAATCAGATTTAACAGAATAATTGTACAAATTATCTGACAATTAAAACAACTTGAGCAACTTTTATGCATGACAAAAGAAAAGCTGCATATGCTATCGGTGATTGGACACTGTTTATAAAATATTCACAAATAGTTCACTGCATTATCTATTGTTTCATGATCGAAGTAGTGCTATAATAGAAGCGATTTTGTGATGCATACAAGTTTACGATAACGATAGGAGATTATATGGGAGCATTTGAAAAAATATTCGGTACTCATAGTGAACGTGAGTTAAAGAGAATAAAACCGCTGGTCGACCAGATCGAAGCGCTGCGTCCGCAGATGCAGGAGCTTTCGGATGAAGAGTTGCAGGCAAAGACGCCGGAATTTAAAAAGCGCCTGGAAGCGGGCGAGACGATGGACGATATTTTGGTGGAAGCGTTTGCCGTGGTCAGGGAAGCATCCTGGCGAGTCCTTCATATGGAACCGTTCCGTGTACAGCTTATTGGCGGTATTATTCTGCATCAGGGCCGTATTGCTGAGATGAAGACTGGCGAAGGTAAGACACTTGTAGCGACCATGCCTGCCTATTTGAATGCATTAGAGGGCAAAGGGGTTCACATCGTGACGGTCAATGACTATCTGGCGCAGCGTGACGCGGAAGAGATGGGCCAGGTGCATCAGTTTTTGGGCCTTACGGTCGGCTGTATTTTAAACAGTATGGAAAATGACGACCGCCGCGCAGCCTATGCCTGTGATATTACCTATGTGACCAATAATGAGTTGGGATTTGATTATCTGAGAGACAATATGGTCATCTATAAAGAACAGCTTGTACAAAGAGACCTGCATTTTGCAATTGTGGATGAGGTAGACTCGATTTTAATCGACGAGGCGCGTACGCCGCTGATTATCTCCGGGCAGAGCGGAAAGTCCACCAAGCTGTACGAGGCGTGCAATATTTTAGCGCAGCAGCTAAAACGCGGACAGGGCGACGGAGAATATACAAAGATGGACGCGATTATGGGCGTGGAGGCGGAAGAGGACGGCGATTTCCTTGTCAATGAAAAGGACAAGGTCGTAAGCCTTACAGCGGAAGGCGTGAAAAAGGTTGAGAAATTCTTTAATATCGAAAACCTTGCAGACGCGGAAAACCTGGAGATCCAGCACAACATTATCCTTGCCCTGCGTGCGCACAATTTGATGTTCCGCGACAAGGACTATGTCGTAAAGGATGAGGAAGTGCTGATCGTAGATGAATTTACCGGGCGTATTATGCCGGGGCGCCGTTATTCAGACGGGCTGCATCAGGCGATCGAAGCAAAAGAGCATGTAAAAGTAAAGCGTGAGAGCCGGACACTCGCGACGATCACGTTCCAGAACTTTTTTAATAAATTTGAAAAGAAGGCAGGCATGACGGGTACGGCGCTGACCGAGGAACAGGAGTTCCGTGATATTTACGGGATGGACGTAATTGAGATCCCGACCAATATGCCGGTCATCCGCGAGGACCATCAGGACGCGGTATACAAGACACAGAAAGAAAAGTTCCGCGCCGTCTGCGACGATGTGGAAAGAAGCCACGAAAAAGGGCAGCCGGTACTGGTCGGCACGGTTACGATCGAGATTTCCGAGCTGTTGGACAAGATGTTAAGCCGCAGAGGGATCAAGCACCAGGTATTAAATGCAAAATTCCATGAAAAAGAAGCGGAGATCGTCAGCCATGCGGGTGAGCACGGCATGGTTACGATTGCGACAAACATGGCCGGGCGTGGTACGGATATCAAGCTGGACGATGAAGCGCGCGCTGCGGGCGGCTTAAAGATTATCGGCACCGAGCGTCACGAATCCCGGCGTATCGATAACCAGTTGCGCGGGCGTTCCGGGCGTCAGGGTGACCCGGGCGAGTCCAAATTTTACATTTCTCTGGAGGACGACCTGATGCGCTTGTTTGGCTCCGAAAAGCTGATGGACGTATTCAATGCGCTCGGCGTGCCGGAGGGTGAAGAAATCCAGCATAAGATGCTGACAAACGCGATTGAAAAAGCGCAGAAAAAGATCGAAGGCAATAACTTCGGCATTCGTAAAAACCTGCTGGAATATGACCAGGTTATGAACGACCAGAGAGAGATCGTCTACGAAGAGCGTATGAAAGTATTAAACGGAGAAAACATGCGCGATTCGATTTATAAGATGATCGTGGACTTTGTGGAAGCGACCGTAGATACGTGCCTGTCCGATGATGTCAACAGAGAGGAATGGGATCTTGAAGAGCTCAACCAGCTTTTGACTCCGGTCATCCCTCTGGAACCTGTGACAGAAGAAAGCATCGCAGACTGCAAAAACAGCAAGGAAGTCAAGCATATGCTCAAAGAGCAGGCGGTCAAGCTGTACGAGGAAAAAGAAGCAGAGTTTCCAGAGCCGGAAGCGATCCGCGAGCTGGAGCGCGTGATTTTATTAAAGGTGATCGACCAAAAATGGATGGCGCACTTGGACGATATGGACCAGCTTCGCCAGGGCATCGGGCTACAGGCGTTCGGGCAGAGAGATCCGCTTGTGGAGTACAAGCTGATGGGATTTGAGATGTTTGACGGCATGACGCAGAATATGCGCGAGGATACGCTGCGCCTGATGTACCATGTTCGCATGGAAGAGAAGGTCGAGCGTGAAGAGGTGGCGAAGGTGACTGGGACGAATAAAGATGATTCCGCATCGGCAAAGCCAAAGACGAAGGAGAAGAAGGTCTATCCGAATGACCCGTGCCCTTGCGGAAGCGGGAAGAAATATAAGCATTGCTGTATGAATAAAGCATAACGAGAAACGAACCTGCTGAATCAAAAGTTGGATTTGGCAGGTTTTGGTTTATATGGTAAGCATAACAGGGGGATTTGTTTATTATTTTATATTAGGCTGTTGTAATTGTTTATTCCTGAAAGATATAACAGAGGAATCCATTATCTATTACATGAGCTGTTGATATTGGAGTTGTTAAATATAGGAGAAATTAATGGATTATTTTAATGAACTATGTACAGATATATCGTATTTAAAAAAATTAATTGATTTGGCAGCTTCCAAATGGGGACTGCGGACAGACGATAAGATCTATGTGCAGGACGGTGAAGGAATACAGGATGGACACATTTGGGATAAGAGCACAGGAATACTTGTTTTTACGCAACATATATTTTGCGATGTAGAGTCGAATAAAAATGGTATCACCACAATTCATTTAATCCATGAGGCACAGAAAAATACCATATCTTGTCAGGGATATAAAAATCAAAATCCTGTGCTTCATTATAATTTTTTTGCAAAAAGCAGCAAAACGGCAAATGAATTTCAAAATTATATGGATTTAGTTATTGGTATGAGGATTGGATAGATAGAATCAATAAACCGAGAGCTGTATTATCAAATAAGCCCTGCATATCGAATGTGTTCGTGCGCCTAAGCACTGACGATTAAAAATTTTTCGCAAAAAAACCTCCCATTTTACGGGAAAATAAGCGATAATATAATTAACCCAAAATTATTTTTTCGCACTATCCACGTAAAGAAGGGAGGTTTTTCTATGAAAGCAAAAGTGACACGGAGAGAGACACGCAAACATCTACAGGGGTCCATAATAAGGGAACTGACAGGGAATATACGGAATATTACTATTATATGCTGGAAGCAAAAATTGTCCTCCACCCCGACATTATTGTAAGCATTATGACAGAATTTGTTGAAAATACGGATGAGGAAGAAGCGGAAAAACAGGACTGTGAAAGAAAGATAAGGCATTTCTGCATATTTTTTAAATATAAGCCTTACGGCTTTTTCTGTAAGAGGCATTTATAAGTTTATCCTGATGTGGATGAGCTGGCAATTGACAAGGGAAAGAAGCCGTGATAAAATACTCTCAATAACATAAGAAAAGCGATGACGGAAAAGAGTAGTTTAGTTGGAAGCATCCAGAGAGAACAGCGCTTGGTGGAAGCTGTTTATGTGGAGATTAGACGAAAACCATTCCTGAGCTGCAATACTGAAACGAGTAAGTGTTGCCGTATGCCTGCGTTAAAGGATAGGATTTGATAGAATCTGAAGTGAAAAGTTAAGGTGGAACCGTGCTCCATGCACCCTTAAGACGATTTGATGATGGTCTTATGGGTGCTTTTCTTATGTTGTTGCCAATAGTTCAGGATAAAAAAGAAAGGAGCAGCAAATCATGAAGGTTCTGCGAAAAAATGGAGAAATTGTAGAAACAAGCTTTGAAGAACAGGAGGGCAGGAAGGCATTTTGGCATACGAGCGCACATGTGCTTGCGCAGGCTGTCAAACGCTTATATCCAAAAACGAAGTGCGCGATTGGGCCCGCAATTGAACATGGATTTTATTATGATTTTCAATTTGATTTTTCTTTTTCAGAAGAGCATTTAAAGACAATCGAAGCAGAAATGAAAAAAATTGTAAAGGAGTCTCTCTCCCTGCAAGTGTATGAGAAGTCAAAAGAAGAAGCGCTTCGTTTTATGGATCATGCAGATGAAACATATAAAATGGAGCTGATTCAGGAACTGGATGATACAGAACAAATCAGCTTCTATAAGCAGGGAGAATATGAGGAATTTTGTGCGGGGCCACATATTTGTAACGTGTGCCAGATTAAGGCAGTCAAGCTGTTGTCAGTGGCAGGAGCCTATTGGAGAGGCAGCGAAAAAAATCAAATGCTTACGAGGATCTATGGGATCTCTTTTCCAAAAGCGGCGCAGTTGGACGAATATCTGCATATGGTTGAAGAAGCAAAAGCAAGGGATCACAGAAAACTGGGAAAGGAGCTTGGAATTTTCACGATTTTTGATGAAGCGCCAGGATTGCCTGTATTCCTGCCAAAAGGAATGATCTTAAAAAACCTGCTGATCGATGATTGGAGGAAGATCCATCGCAGAGAAGGATATGTTGAAATATCAACGCCCATCATGTTGGAAAGAAGCCTTTGGGAACGATCTGGCCATTGGGATTTTTACAGAGACGCTATGTACTCGCTTAAGGTGGAAGATGATGATTATGCAATCAAACCAATGAGCTGCCCGGGCGGGATGCTGGTGTATAAGCTGGAACCGAGGTCCTATAAGGATCTTCCTATGCGGATGGGAGAGTTAGGGCTTGTGCATCGTAAGGAAAAGTCAGGAACATTGCATGGACTTATGAGAGTACGTTCCTTTACGCAGGACGACGCCCACATTGTTATGAGAGAAGATCAGGTAATGGATGAGATACAAGGCGTTATGCGTATCATTGATGAAGTTTATCAGAAGTTTGGCTTTTCCTATGAGATCGAATTGTCAACAAGGCCCGAGCATTCCATCGGAAGCGATGAGGATTGGCAGCTTGCTACGCAAGCGTTAGAAAAAGCGGTGCAGGGAATGGGCAAGTCTTATGCAGTAAATGAAGGGGATGGCGCGTTCTATGGGCCGAAGCTGGATTTTCATTTAAAAGATTCCATCGGCAGAACGTGGCAGTGCGGAACCATACAGCTTGATTTCCAGCTTCCGCAACGATTTGATATTGACTATATTGGAGCAGATGGCGAGAAGCATCGCCCGATTATGCTGCACAGAGTTGTATTTGGCTCGATAGAACGTTTTATTGGTATTTTACTAGAACATTACGCGGGAAAATTTCCTGTGTGGATTGCGCCTGTACAAGTTAAGGTTCTTCCAGTTTCAGATAAATATAATGATTATGCTAAGAAAGTGCAGAGGTTTTTGGAAGAAAACGATATCCGGGCAGAAGTGGATGTTAGAAGTGAGAAGCTTGGCTATAAAATCCGCGAAGCACGCATGGATAAAGTGCCATATATGATTATCGTAGGCGAAAACGAGAAAAAGAAAGGGTCTGTATCTGTAAGACAAAGAGATGCAGAGCCTGATAAACAGGATATGGGAGAAATGAGCCTGGAACAGGTGGTTAATTTGGTAACTCAGCTTCCATAAGTTCCAGAGGGATGTTTTTAAAACGATTCGTGAGGAGGGCATTTGCCAAATTAAAATTGACATAATAATCACAAAATGATACACTTGTTCAACAAATGCATTCCATAATATGATTGGAGTGTATAAAGAATGAATGGATATACATAAGGAAAATCAAAAGCTGAGGAAAGCTAAGAATAAAGATAGGTGGTGGTTGCATGGATGCATTTGCAAGGAAATTGGAATATTATACCATTGAGGATATATATGCATTACCGGATGGGCAAAGAGCAGAGCTGATTGACGGTTTGATTTATGATATGGCTCCGCCAAGTACGAAGCATCAACGATTATTAAATTACATCATTACAGAAATCAATTTGTATATCAGAAAAAATAATGGAGCATGTGAAGCATTCCCAGCTCCATTTGCAGTATTTCTAAACAAAGATGAAATAAATTATGTAGAACCGGATATCTCTGTTGTTTGTGATAAAGATAAAATTACAGATAAGGGTTGTAATGGCGCTCCAGATTGGATCATAGAAATTGTTTCACCGTCAAGCCGCCAAATGGATTATAACAAGAAGCTGTTCAAATATCGGACGGCAGGTGTCAGGGAATATTGGATTGTTGATTCAATGAAACAACTGATTATGGTTTACAATTTTGAACAGGACGCGTTTGAACAATATTCTTTTTCGGATAAAGCAAAGGCAGGAATTTATGAAGATTTTGAGATTGATTTTTCCGAGATAAGTTAGGATACAATTGCGGACTGCATTCCAGCATGATCATTAGAAGAATGAAAGCAGCTCGAAGCTGAAGTTATGCAAATGGCATAGGAGGCTTTTGGTTTTTCCGATACATCTGCGGGCTGCATCCCTTGATCCTGGAAAATACCTTTGAATAGTAATTAGAGTCCGAAAAACCAGCATTTCCGGCGGCTTCACTGATGGATTTCATTCTGCACAAATCATCCAGGCTCCGCTCCACCCGGTATTCCTGCAAATAAGCAAACAGCGTCATGTTCATATGGCGTTTGAACAGGCGGCAGCATTCGCTTTCGCATAAATGGACATGCTGCGCGATCTCTTTTAATGTGATTTTGTGCATATAGTTCTGCTCGATATAGGCAAGGATTTGCTTGAGCCGTTCGTATTCGGCTGGACGCAGGGAGGAGCGGCGCAGGGAAGCATCGTCTTTTTCTATATTTGCGAGCAGTAATTTCCACAGGTTCAGCAGGTGAATGACAGCGTCGATTTCGTAAAAAGAAGGCTGATCCTGAACAAGTGAGATCAGGCTTTCAGTCGTGCCTGCAAATGACGAATGCCACGGCTGGGAGCCGTCCATGCAGATGGCAGGAAGCGAGAAATCGTGCAGGAGCGGCTGTGCGTAGTTGACACAGATAGCGCTTTGTATAAAGCCGTAGACCAGCCTGGCGTCAAAGGTAACGGAGATATAAGTGCAGTCTTTGCGGCTGCCGTTTTGTGTCTGTTCTGTTTTCCCGGCATGGAGTACGTTGGTATTTACAAATAACAGGTCGCCTTGTTTTAAGTGATAGGTGCGGTCGTTTACCTGATAGCACATCTGCCCGCCCTGAATCAGCGTAATCTCGATCTCAGGATGCCAGTGCCACAGAAAGGCGCCGGATTCATAAGCCGACAGGGATTCGTAGCTGATTAACAGCGGAAAACCGTCGCTGCCGTGTTTTTTCAGTTCTTTCTGGAATTGGTTGGTAAGTATCTGCATAAGCTTCTCCTTTTGGCTGGCAAATAGTTGCGGCTATCAATATATTACCCTTATTGTATCATATTTTAAAAGAAGAACGCAAGATTTTACTTATTTTGCGCCGGATCTTTAAGGAAAAAGGATCTGGGGCTGCTATAATAAGACGCATAGAAAGCGGCTGTTGGCAGCAAAATGCATAAAGGGAGGAATCGAAATGAATTTACCAACAAAGGAACAGCTTATAACGATCTATGGAGAAAGCGAGGAAAGCAGAAAGCGCTTTGCACAGCTTACGGAGCGTTTCCAGGAGCTTTATCATCATGAACAGGCAGCGTATTTCAGCGCGCCGGGCAGGACAGAGATCATCGGGAACCATACCGACCATAACGGCGGGAAGGTGATCGCTGCGAGCATCGATCTGGATACGATCGGTGCGGCATCGGTGAATGGAACGAATGTAGTGCACATTACAAGTGAAGGCTATACTAGGGAGATCGTCGTTGACCTGCGGGAGCTAAGGACATTGATGGGGCATTCCGGCACGGAAGGGCTGGTGGCTGGTATGCTGGAAGGCGTACAGAAGGCTGGATTTGCAGTATCCGGTTTTGATGCTTATGTGTCGACGACGGTAATTCCGGCAGCCGGGGTAAGCTCCTCGGCGTCGTTTGAAATGCTTGTCTGCTCGATCGTGAATGCACTGTTTAACGATGGCGGCATGACCGTCACCGATTATGCGCGGGTTGGGCAGTACGCAGAAAATACTTATTGGAAAAAGGATTCAGGTATGATGGATCAGATGGCGTGTGCAGTCGGCGGTACTGTGTTATTTGATTTTGCACAACCGGGCTGTCCGAAATACGAAAAAATGGACGTTTCGTTCCAGGACTTTGGCTATCAGCTTGTGATCGTAAATACAGGCAAAGGACATGCCGACCTAAGCGATGCGTATTCCGGGATACCTGCGGAGATGAAGGAGGCGGCGAACGTACTTGGCGTATCGCTGCTGCACGAGACAACGCTGGAGGATTTGCTGGCAAAATGCGGAGAGATCGAAAACGACAGGGCGCTGCTGCGTTCCGTGCATTTTTTTGAAGAAAACGATAGAGTAGAACAGGCGGCAGTGTGCATCAGGCAGCATCAGGGGGAGGCGCTGCTGGAGCTGATGCAGCAGTCTGGGCATTCCTCTTGGGAGCTTTTGCAGAATTGTTATGACGTCAGGGACTGCAAGGAGCAGAAGGTCACACGGATGCTGGCTCTTACGCGCCTGTTTTTGAAAAAATCTGGGCGTGGAATCTGCCGGGTACATGGAGGAGGTTTTGCGGGAGTGATCATGTGTGTGCTGCCGAATGAGGAAGCAGAGCGGTATGTGGGGTATATTGCGGAGTATGTAGGGAGAGAAAATGTTTATCCAATGAATATCAGGAAAGCTGGTGCGGTGCAGCTAGTTACGCAGTCAGATCGGTAGAATGAACGTGTGAACTGATCGAAGGGATATATCCGAGATTTATTTGGTGGGTTGGGTAATTCCTTCTAGTATGGGGTATGCTGGCGTGGATGGATCAAAATGGCAGTGGTTTTGGTCGAGTGTTGTGTTTTTTTGAGAAAGGGACGCTGGAGGAAGGGGCGCGGGGCTTGCTTCCTGTTCCGG
>CAMUPC010000091.1 GCA_947090545.1 uncultured Eubacterium sp.
CCCGCGCCCCTTCCTCCAGCGTCCTTTTCTCAAAAAATGCACCACTTGACCAAAACCGTTGCTATTTTGATTCATTCACGTTAGCATATACCATGCTGAAAGAAATTGACGAACCCGCCAAATAAATATTAGGATATATTCCTTCGATCTGTTCATGCGTTTATTCTGTAATAAAATTTAATAGGGATTGTCACAAAAGAAAGAATATGGTAGACTATCAAAGAGAAACAAGCGAAAATAAATAAGCCTACCTTGTTACTTGGCGGTACAGGTAGTTGCAATGATTGATACAACGTCGATTTACCTGCCCCATTAACACCTGCTATTAAAATGTATTTTTTCACTAAAAGAGATTCCTTTCTATTACCTGTCGTTGTTTCTTTTGCAGAAGAAAATCCCCCACCATTTCATAAAAACTTCTTTGTTCCTCTGTTTCGGCTTCCAATACAAGCTGCAAAGTATCTTCCGGCTGAAGCGTTTTTATCTCTTCATAGATCTTTTCATACTTTTTCACATCACACATAGCGGCACCTCCATTATGAAATCTATAGAAACTTAAAATATATTATAACCCAAACAGCCTAAAATGTTAATAAGCAAGAAAAACCCCGCAGGTAAACAACCTGCGGAGTATATCTTCTTACTGCCTTGTATTCCATTTGCTTATCTCTTGGAGAACTGCGGCGCACGCCGTGCAGCCTTTAAGCCGTATTTCTTTCTCTCCTTCATACGAGGGTCACGTGTCAGGTATCCGGCACTCTTTAATACCGGACGGTATTCGGAATCAGCTTCCAGCAGTGCTCTTGCAATTCCATGGCGAATCGCCCCAGCCTGGCCGGTAAAGCCGCCGCCCTTTACGTTTACGAGTACGTCAAACTTGTCTACTGTGCCTGTCGCTTCCAACGGCTGGCGTACGATAACCTTTAATGTCTCTAAGCCGAGATAATCGTCAATATCTCTTTTATTAATTGTGATTTTGCCTGTCCCTGGTAACAGATATACTCTGGCAACAGAGCTTTTTCTTCTTCCTGTTCCATAATATCTTGCATTAGCCACTGTAATTTACCTCCTAATTCCGATTAAAATGTGAGAGCTTCCGGTTTCTGAGCTGCGTGTTTGTGATCTGGGCCTACGTATACGAATAATTTACGATACATCTGCCTGCCCAGCGGTCCCTTCGGGAGCATACCTTTTATGGCATATTCCACAACTCTTTCCGGGTGCTTTTTCAACATATCCTTTAATGTAGTTTCCTTCATTCCACCTACATAACCGGAATGCTTATAGTAAATCTTCTGATCCAGCTTCTTGCCTGTTACTTTGATTTTCTCAGCATTAACTACGATTACATAATCGCCTGTATCCATATGCGGCGTAAAGATTGGTTTATGTCTGCCTCTTAATACTTTAGCAATCTCTGATGCTAAACGTCCTAATGTCTTTCCTTCTGCGTCTACAACATACCATTTTCTGTCGATGGTATCTGGACTTGCCATAAAAGTTTTCATTGGTCTGCCTCCTTGAAAATTTTGTAAGAACTCCAAAAACTCAGCCATGTCCGGAAGCCTCGTTTTCTTCCTTCTTCGATATTATATAGTAAAATGCAGCAATTTGGATTCCTGCATTTCTTTACTATGTCAGACTTAAATATTATAGTACCCGGTGCCGTGTGTGTCAAGATTTATTTCAAATATTCTCCAAAATATTGTTGGAATGATCCGCGGCAAAAGAAATGCCGATCATCGTAAGCCCGTGTGCCGGGGCTGTTGGCCCTGCCGCGCTGCGGTCTTTTGCGTGTAAGATCTCCTGCATCTGCTCCGGGCTGCGTTCCCCTATGCCGACCTGCATCAGCGTACCCGCGATAATACGCACCATATTATATAAAAAGCCGCTGCCTGTTACGCGAATCGTAATCAAATCCTGTTCTTTTTCTACGGACAGCTCGTAAATCGTGCGGACGGTCGTCTCCGCCTGGGTATGAATCGAGCAGAAGCTTTTAAAATCGTGCGTCCCGACCAAATATGCCGCGGCGCGGCGCATCTGTCCCACATCCAGCTTCCGGTACGTAAAATAACAGTCATGCCGGTTTAGCGGCAGGGGAAACGTGCGGTTTAAGATCTTGTATACGTATGTTTTGCGGCTTTCGCAGCGCCTTGGATGAAAGTGCGGCGGCACCTCGCAGGAATGCTGTACGACGATATCCTCCGGGAGCCGCTGATTGAGCGCATAGCTCAGCTTTTCCGGCGGGATCTTCGTATGCGTGTCAAAGACCGCGACGTTGCCCAGCGCATGGACGCCGGAATCTGTGCGGCTTGCGCCGGTCACCGAAACTGTCTCTCCTGTCAGCTCTGTAATCGCTTTGTTTAACATGCCCTCAATCGTGATTCCATTTGGCTGCACCTGCCAGCCGTTGTAATGCGTGCCGTCATATGCAACGGTCAGTTTTATTCTTTTCATCAAAAGCTCCCCTATTACATAAATGCCCGCGCATTTTACTGTCATATGCTGTATTGTTTGCCAAACAGTTGTATGAGATCAAACCTGCGCAGCAGCAGCACCCCTGCAAAAAACGCGAGCAGCACGGCATAGCCGGCATAGTCCCGTTTCTGATATTTCAGCGGCTTCATCTTGGTGCGGCCGGCGCCGCCGCGGTAGCAGCGTGCTTCCATCGCCATCGCCAAGTCGTTGGCACGGCGGAAGGCGGAGATAAATAACGGCACGAGCAGCGGGATCATCGCCTTTGCACGGCGCATCAGGCTGCCGCTTTCAAAATCGGCGCCGCGTGCCATCTGTGCGCGCATAATCTTATCCGTCTCTTCGATCAGGATTGGGATAAACCGCAGTGCGATCGCCATCATCATTGCAATCTCGTGTACCGGCACCCGAACCGCCTGCAACGGCTTTAACGACTTTTCCAACCCGTCTGTCAGCTCGTTCGGCGTTGTGGTCAGCGTCATAATCGAGGTGCCCAAAATCAGATAGATCAGGCGGATAACCATTTTAATCGCCGTTGCAGCCCCTTCCTCGGTAATGTGCAGCCACTTCCACTGCCAGATAATATTCGGGCTGCTCGTTAAAAACAGGTTGAAAACAGCCGTAATTGCCATAAGCACCCAGATTGCCCGCAGCCCCTTGACCATATAGCGAAACGGCACCTTCGACAGCCGTATCGTACCGGCAAGAAAAACTGTAATCAGCAAAAATCCGGCAATTCCGCGAAACGAAAAGACCGTGATCAAAAAGAGCATCGTCCCAAATAATTTGACACGCGGGTCCATCCTGTGCAGTAAAGAATCAGCCGGATAATACTGTCCAATTGTAATATCTCTAATCATAAGATTCCATCCATATTCATTTGCAGAAGCTTCGCACCAATCAAGCCCGTAAC
Organism: uncultured Eubacterium sp.; assembly: GCA_947090545.1. Taxonomy (GTDB): domain Bacteria; phylum Bacillota; class Clostridia; order Lachnospirales; family Lachnospiraceae; genus Eubacterium_J. The sequence goes on from CAMUPC010000091.1 coordinate 3,389, forward strand.
TTAAGACACCTTAAAATCTCCCGCTTTGCGTCTGCAACCGTAGCAGCGCTGGTATCGACTGCGAATCCTGCTTCTCTCATTTCATGCATCAGATACGTTACCTGCGGCGCGGCAAGCCCGATCGCTTCCAGCTCCTGATAGTGCCCGAATACCCGCGCCGGAGCATCGTCGTACACGGCCTGTCCCTGGTTCATTACGATCATACGGCTTACATACTGCGCCACATCCTCCATGCTGTGTGAGACGAGGATAATCGTCATCTTGTTTTCTTCCTTCATCTCACAGATCTGTGCAAAGATCTCATCGCGCCCTTTCGGGTCAAGCCCTGCGGTCGGCTCATCGAGCACAAGCACCTCCGGCTTCATCGCAAGCACGCCTGCAATCGCCACACGCCGCTTCTGCCCGCCGGATAAGTCAAACGGAGACTGGTAATACAGCGATTCCGGCATTCCTACCTTTTTTAATGCTTCAAACGCACGCAGCCCGGCTTCGTTTTTGGACAAGCCCTGGTTGATCGGCCCAAAGCAGACGTCGTCAAAAATCGTCGTCTCAAACAACTGGTGCTCTGGATACTGGAACACGAGCCCTACTTTGCTGCGCAGCGCTTTTAAATCGTAGTCAGCGTCATAAATATCCTGCCCATTGTAATAGATCCCGCCGCTTGTCGCCTTGATCAAACCGTTAAAATGCTGGATCAGCGTGGATTTTCCTGACCCGGTATGCCCGATGATTCCGATAAACTCACCGTCGTTAATCTTCAAATTAATGTTTTTGAGCGCCTGAACCTCGTATGCCGTGCCTGCGCTGTATACGTAATTTACTTTATCTAAAATAAGAGACATTCTCGATTTCCTTTTATCTTACCTTTGCCAGCGCCTGGATCAGTTCGCTGCGCGTCAGGATTCCCGCGGGGATATTCAGCCCTTCCTGGCGCAGCTCATGTGCCAGCAGCGTGATTTGAGGCACGTCCAGGCGGTGCGACTTAAGCTCTTCTACCTGTGAAAAAATCTGCCTTGGCGTCCCCTGCATCACAACCTTGCCCTGGTCCATGACAAAGACCCGGTCGGCGTCCACAACCTCTTCCATATAATGCGTGATGAATATAATCGTAACTCCCTTTGTCCGGTTCAGCTCGTGTACCGTGCGCAGCACATCGGCGCGCCCAACCGGGTCAAGCATTGCCGTCGGTTCATCGAGCACGATGCATTTGGGCTGCATCGCAACGACGCCTGCAATCGCGACCCGCTGCTTCTGTCCGCCGGACAGTTTATTCGGGGAATGCTTCTGGTATTTTAACATGCCTACGGATCTTAAGCTGTCCAGCACGCGCACCCAGATCTCATCCGTCGCAACCCCGATATTTTCAGGCCCGAACCCGACGTCCTCTTCGACGACGCTTGCTACGATCTGGTTGTCAGGATTTTGAAATACCATCCCTGCGCTTTGCCGTATCTCCCAGACGTTTGCATCGTCGCTGACGTCTTTTCCGTCTACCCACAGGGAGCCCTCCGACGGGGCAAGGATTGCGTTCAGATGCTTTGCCAGCGTCGATTTTCCAGAGCCGTTATGCCCGAGCACCGCGATAAACTCTCCCGCCTGGATATCCAGGTCGACCTGGTCTAACGCCGTCTGGATCGACTCGACGTTTCCTTCCTCGTCACGCCGGATATATTCATGCACCAGCCTGACAGCCTTAATCATATTCATCTCTCAATCCTTTCTGCTACCAATGCAGGCGGTGCAGCTCGCCTTCCAGCTTCATATTCAAAAATTGGTTCTGGCGGAGCGCTTCGTACAGCACAATCGCAGCCGCATTTGACAGGTTCAGCGAACGCGTCTGCCCAAGCATTGGAATGCGCACACACGTATCGGGATTGTCTTTTAAAATCTCCTCCGGTATCCCGCCGCTTTCCTTGCCGAACATCAGATAGCAGTCCGGCTCATACGACGCATCGCTGTAAAGCCTGCGCCCTTTTGTCGTTGCATAGTATATCTTCGCTCCGGGATTTTTTTCCAGAAACTCCTCGTAATTGACATAGGTTGTCACGTCAATTTCCTGCCAGTAATCCATGCCGGCACGCTTTAGCGCCTTTTCACTGAGCTGGAATCCAAGCGGCTCGATCAAATGCAGCCTTGTCCCTGTCGCTGCGCATGTCCTGCCGATATTTCCGGTATTCTGCGGGATTTCCGGCTGGTGCAGCACAATATTCATTGCAGCCATTGTTCCAATTTCTCTCCTTGCTTACTGATTTGCTTTCAGCCTTTCAATAAAGCGTCTGACCCGTTCCAGCGCCGTTTTCAGATTGTCCAGCGAATACGCGTAGGAAATACGAATAAACCCTTCGCCACTTTCTCCAAACGCCGTCCCCGGCACGACAGCTACTTTTTCTTCCGCAAGCAGCTTTTCCGCAAACTCCTCTGACGTCATGCCAAATTCCTTGATGCACGGAAACACGTAAAACGCGCCGAACGGCTCAAAGCATGGAAGCCCCATCTCTTCAAACGCGTGCATCAGATACCGCCTTCTGCCATTATACTGTTCACGCATCGAAGCCACGTCGCCGTCGCCGTTTCGCAGCGCGTCGACCGCGGCATACTGGCTGTTGGTCGGCGCGCACATAATCGCGTACTGGTGGATTTTCAGCATCTGCTCCAGGACTGCCTTAGGGCCGCAGGCATAGCCGAGCCTCCATCCGGTCATTGCATGGGACTTGGAAAATCCGTTGATCACGATGGTACGTTCCTTCATGCCCGGCAAAGACGCGATCGACACATGATCTTTTCCTTCCACGTAGGTAAGCTCTGCGTAGATCTCATCGCTTAATACAAACAGGTCATGCTCCTGTACCACCGAAGCAACTGCTTCCAGGTCGTGCTGCTCCATCACGGCACCGGTTGGGTTGTTCGGATACGGCAGCACCAAAAGCTTTGTCTTTGGCGTAATCGCCGCTTCCAATTCTTCCTTTGTCAGCCGAAACTCATTGTCTGCCTGCAATTCTATAATGACAGGCGTCCCGTTCGCAAGGCGGCAGCAGGGCTCATAAGAGACGTAGCTTGGCTGCGGGATCAGCACCTCGTCGCCCGGGTCAAGCATCGCGCGCATGGCGATGTCGATTGCCTCGCTCCCGCCTACGGTTACGAGCACTTCGCTGTGATAGTCGTATTCCAAATCAAACCTACGCTTTAAATAGCTTGCAATCTCGATTTTCAGCTCTTTGAGCCCGGCATTGGACGTATAAAACGTCCTGCCCTTCTCCAAAGAGTAGATCCCTTCGTCACGGATATGCCACGGCGTATCAAAGTCCGGCTCTCCGACGCCAAGAGAAATGGCGTCCTTCATCTCACTGACAATATCAAAAAACTTCCGAATACCGGAAGGCTGTATCGTTACGATCTCTTTTGATAATGGATTTCTCATGGTGTAATCAGCATCCTTTCATCCTTTGGCGCATCTGCAATGATCGTTCCGTGATCCTTGTATTTTTTCAGGATAAAGTTCGTCTTTGTGCTGAGCACGGAATCCAGTGTCGACAATTTATCGGTTACAAACTGCGATACTTCGCGCAGTGTCTTGCCTTCTAACGTAACGAGCAGGTCGAACCCGCCGGATATTAAAAATACGGCGTTTACCTCAGGATAGTTGTAGATGCGTTCTGCCACCTTGTCAAAGCCCATATCGCGCTGCGGCGTTACCCGCACCTCAATCATCGCCGTAACCTTTTCCACTCCCGTTTTATCCCAGTCGATCAGTGTATGGTAGCCGCATATAATATGCTCTTCTTCCATTTTTTTCAGCTCCTGTGCTACCGTCACCTCATCCACACCGATAATCACAGCCAGCTCCTTTAGGTTAATGCGGCTGTTTTTTTCTATAAACGTCAATATCTTCTCTCGCATACGCTCCCTCTTTCCACTAAATTTACACATATTTATACGATCTTATACAGTTCATCGGATTTTGGCGGTTCTAAAAACCTCCGCTCCCCGGCTGTATACAGCACGCGGTCATTGCCCTCCATCGCTTTGCCGATTACAGCCGCATGGATACCAGCTTTTTCCAGCTCCCTGACAATCGTATTGCCGTCTGATGACGCCATCAGCATACAGCCGCTGGATATCAGCTCATAAGGATTGATGTCAAAATACTCGCAGATCTCTATCGTCTCCTGGCGGATAGGGATTTTTTTCAGGTCGATCTCCAGCCCGACGCCGGATGCCTCCGCCATCTCCCACAACGCGCCGAAAATGCCGCCTTCGGTTACATCATGCATCGCGGCAACGCCGCAGCGCACCGCAATTGCCGCTTCGGGCAGCACGGACAGCAGTTTGTCAAACTGCTTTGCCTGATTTAGAAAAGACGGTGAAAAGCGTGTCAAAAGCTCCGTTTCTTTTTCTTTTGCAGCGATCGCTGTGCCTTCAATGCCGATCCACTTCGTTACGAGAATATCCATGCCGGGACGCGCGCCTGCGGTCGATACGAGCTTTCCTTTTTTTGCCTTTCCTACGCCGACAACAGAAATGAGCGGCTGGTTCACCGCTTTTGTCACTTCTGTATGCCCGCCCATAATCTGTACATGCACGTTCGCACATGCGGCTTCTGCCTGTTCCATCATATGGCGCATCTTTTGTTCGCTGATGCGCTCCGGGAGCAGCACCGTCAGCATCACGCCGATCGGTTCTGCTCCTGCGCTCGCCAGATCGTTGACGGTAATCTGCACCGCCAGCTCTCCAATATCCTGTACCGTACCCGTAATCGGATCTGTGGACATCACGAGCATCTCATCGTCCGCGACTGCAACCGCCGCACAGTCCTCTCCGACCGAAGCGCCGAGCAGCACTTCCTCCCTGCGGGTATGGATTTGATTTAACACAGATCTTTTTAAGACTGCTTCCGATACTTTTCCTATTTTCATACTGCATCCTCAGACGGCTCTGCTGTTTGTTTCCGGTTGACAGAGCCTTCCTCCGCCGACTGCCTGCTGTTGACAGAGCCTTCCTCTGCCGGCTGTTTGCTGTTGACAGAGCCTTCCTCTGCTGACTGTGCAGGCTCTTCATCCTTTTTGGCATCTGCTTTCGTGGATTCTTCTTTTTTTGTATTCTCTTTTTTAGAATCGTCTTTTTTGGAGTCCTCTTTTTTGGAATCTCCCTTGTTGGAATCTTTTTTTGGTTCTTCTTTTTCCGGTTTTTTCTCCTGATCTTTTTCTGGATCTTCCGCATCCGGGTTTTCCGTGTCTGGATTTTCCGGCTCTTCCGGTTCTTCCGGCTGCTGCGGACGTGCCGCAATCGAAGCTGCTGTCTGCGCCGCCGCGTAAATGGAGCCTTCGTTCTGGGACGCGATCGCGTTTTGGATATATGCCCTTGCCTCAGCACTGGACGTCGCTGTCCCTACAATAATAATCTTTGGCGACGCGCGGTAATTGCTGTTGTTAAACTCTTCACGGCTCTTTTCTACGCCGTCCTCCTTCACAACCTTCCACAGCTTTGCCACTTTGCCGACATGTGCCGACTGCTGTACGGATACGTAGCCGACGCTGTGGCTCGCGGAGCCCTGGATCTGCACCGGAGGATTTGTCTCACTGACAATCTCGCTTTCAAAGCTGACCTCCCGCTTCGGGCTTCTCGTCTCCTGCCCGTATACTGTAAAAGTAATAATCCCGCCGCCAGTCGTACCTTCAATATAAATCGGCGCATCGGTATTGTTGGCAAATTTTAAGTCTTTATATGTTCCTGCAATCGCTGCGTCCATCGACGGCTGTACATAGTTGACAATCATCGAATGCGCAAACCGCTCATTGATCTTTAATTCGGCACGAATGACCGCATTGTAAAGCGTCGTCGATACCTGGCAGATTCCGCCGCCATACGTCTCGACAACCGTCCCGTTTTCATAGGAGCCTGCCAGCGCATATCCATGCTCGGCATCAAACGGGCTGACTGCTTCGTACACAGAAAATTCGTCTCCCGGATAGAGCAGCGCCCCATTGATCCTGCTGCACCCATTGGACACGTTCATTGCGCGCCCGGCGCTCGAACTGCTGTAATTGGTAGAAAATGTCCCCAGCACATCCTTTACTTTGGAAAGCTCCTCTTTGGAACCACGCGGCTGTACGATTTCGGCGCTCAGCGCAATGCTTGCCTCCTTCGTATCCCAGTCATTGGAAATATAGGAAGCAATCGTCTTTGCAGACTCTGCCACATCCACTGCAATTCCTTCTTCGCCGCCGGTAATTTTAAAGCCGCCGTTTTCACGTACGAGCCCGCCGTCCACCGCCTTCTGGTTGACCTTATCAGCGTTCGCCGAGAGATATTTTTTAATCGCCGCTTCGTCCGTGCCAAACGAGATGTCCAGTTTTTTCGGCTCATGCTCCAGGTCTTTTTTGTCCTTGTAGCGCGAAATCAGGCTGCCGCTCTTGCCAATCATCATGGCTTCTTCCACGACGCCCGTATTTTCCCAGTCTACGCCGAGCTGCTTTACCGTTGCCTTGATACTCTTATCATTGATCGTCAGCGTAAATTTGGTATTTTGTATCTCGCTTACATACGCGCCGACGGCAAGCTTTGCTTCTTCCTCGCTCATGCCGCCCACGGCAACCTCGCCGATGTAAATATTATCCAAAATCTCATCGCCCTGCTTCGCCTGCGCATATGCCTGGCTGACAGCAAAGCCCGCGGTCAGTATCCCGACTGCGGCAAGCGAACCAATGATACATTTTTTTATATGCTTATTATGCTGCAATTTCACTTTGATCTGTCCTTTCTGAATCGGATGGTTTTCGTTAACATTTTATCGCATATGCTATGCTTTTTGCAAGCAGAATAGTCACGAATATATTTGACATCCATGCCCGTTTTCTGTATATTATACACGATATCTGCTTTTTCTATCACCTTACACTAACGCCGCAACGAGAAGCGGCAGTACCATCGCAAACGCGAGAATAATGCAGACAACTGCCGCCGCTGTCCGTTTCTTTTTGGACGTATAAATGGTTGTTTTTGTTTTTTTTGATTTTGATTTTGACATACAAACCTCTTTCCCAGACCTTATGCGGCCTGTTATGATAATATAAAAATTAAGTAACCTGTTTAAAAAAACGATTCCAGCAATCAACTGCTTCATCTGACGCAGCAATCCAGGATGTAACAGGAAACCGCCTGAACTGCTAATCGTTTCACATTTATTTTATAATTTTATTAAAGAAAGGATGTATCCCTTATGCCACTACTTCTATTACCGTTTATTCTGATTTTATTATCTCTGTTTTCCTTATTCCGCAACCGTTCCAGCCGTTCCATAAAGGAATCGCAGGACAGCTTCTGGGAAAAGGAACAGCGCGCGAACCTGACGCGCAAACAGGACATCAGCGGGCTTTCCTACATCCGCATCCCTATGGACAGCTTTCCGATCGGCAAATACGCGGATGAAACGCTGCATTCCATCGAGCAGTCGCTGCTAAGCTTAAGCGGGCGCAAGATCCTGAACCTGTCTGGTATCTCTAATACGGACTTAAAGCTTAAGTACGGAGCTGCAAACCTGAATACTTTATCGGAATGTGACGCCAATTTTACAACCTTTGCACGGACGATTGCTAATTATGGTGAACGGTTAGCTGCGCTTGGGCACTGGGAGGATGCGGTTCAGGTATTGGAGTTTGGCATCTTATGTAAGACGGATGTCAGTAAAAATTATACTCTGCTTGGCGGCTTATATAAGGAGCATGGCGAGGCGGATAAGCTGCGAAGGCTGGTTGAGATGGTTGCTGAGTCGGATATGTTGTTGAAAAATTCCATATTAAGTGAGATACGTTAGGGTTTTGGTGATTTGTTAGGGGGGGGTTCTGGGAGGGACGCTGGGAGAGGGGATTGGCACGCCCTGGATGCGTCCGTTCCAGAAGGTTAAGAAGCGCTAAGCATCCTGCGGTTACGCTGTGGCTCCGTCCGGGCGCGGCACCTAGTTCGCCCTGGCTTGCAGCCAGCAGCTAAAGGTGCCGCTTGGCTTCGCCCCTGTGTTATCGAGCAGGATGCTAAGAGCTTCTAAACCTTCTTCCAAAGCCGCATCCAGGGCGTGCCAATCCCCTCTCCCGGCTGGTTTTCGCAGGTTCTACAAAAATGATCCCTATATGTACAAAGGCTTATTGCAGGCTGCTTTTCGCAGGTTCTGCAAAAACAGTTCCTTGTGTACAAGGGATTATTGCAGGTGCTTTTTGCTTCTTTGCGGCAATAATGCAGCCCAAGCTATCCAATACAGTGCCCTAGTTCCTGACGGGATAGAGTGCCGACTGTATGCCAATATTTTTGTAAAGCTTGCGAAAGCCAGCCGGAGGAAGGGGAGCGGGGCTTGCCTCCGGTTCCGTTGGAAAAATGTTAGGAACCCTTAGTATCCTGCTCGATCACGCAGGGGCGAAGCCAAGCGGCACCTTTAGCTGCTGGCGGAACGCCAGGGCGAACTAGGTGCCGCGCCCGGACGGTGCCATAGAGTAAACGCAGGATGCTTAGGGCTCCTTACATTTTGGAATCGGAACCGGAGACAAGCCCCGCTCCCCTTCCTCCAGCGTCCCTTTCTCCAGCATCCCTCCCTCAAAAACCTAACGCATCTCCTCCGACAAACCATCCCCCTGTACAGGCATCCTCCCAAACTGCGCAATAATCCTGTCAATCTGCCTGGAAGCCTCATTCTTCGTCAGCGTTTCCCAAGGCACTTTCAGTACAATCTTATGATAATCAGCCAGCTTCTGCAAATGCTTTTTTTGTCTCGCTGTTGCAGGCGACTGTTTTTTTGCCTTAAACAGCAGCGGAAACGGCTGGAATACTTCTGGATGCTCCTGTTCATACGCCGCTTCAAACGTCTCATACAATTCCTTTGCCGCCAAAGCATCGTCCAGCGCCCGGTGCCTGTGTTCCCTGCGGATCTGATAGCGGTCGCACAGGCACTGGAGTGTCTTTTTTCCTTCCGGCTCCAGAAGCTTTCTGGCGATTTTTAACGTATCTACGCCCTGGCGTTCAAACGGGACTTTTCGATTTGCCGCCGCCTGCTTTAAAAATCCATAGTCAAAGATCACATTATGCCCGAGCAGCAGAAAATCCCCGCAAAACTCCATAAGCTCTGGAAATACCTCGTCCATCTCGCGCCCCTGATATGCCATCTCATTTGTAATGCCCGTCAGTTCTGTCACTTCCCTGGACAGCTCCATATGCGGATGGATCATCGCCTGATACGTCTGTTCCACCTTCTTGTTTACAACCCGCACAGCCCCGATCTCTAAGATACTGTCCCGGCTGGCATTCAACCCCGTCATCTCCAAATCAATTGCCACATAATCTTTGATGATCAATCCTTCTTAACACCTACTTTACTCCTGCCCGCACCGATCCTGAGCCTCACACAAATCCTGCAAAAAGCATTCGCTGCATTTCGGGCTCCTCGCCATACAAATGCTGCGCCCAAAGGTAATGATCTGCATATTGTATAAGATCCAGTGGTCTTTCGGAAGCACTTTCATCAGGTCCTGTTCGATTTTATATGGATCTGACTCCGTGGTAAAACCAAGGCGGTTGGAAATACGCTTTACATGCGTATCCACCACGATACTCGGCTCGTGATACACATTCCCCCGGATCACATTCGCTGTCTTGCGCCCGACTCCGGCAAGCGAGGTCAGATCCTCTAAGGAGGACGGCACTTCTCCGCCGAACTTGGTGACCAGGTCACGGCAGCAGGAAATAATATTTTTCGCCTTGCTGTGATAAAAACCGATGGAATGGATATCCTGCTCAAGCTCTGTGATGTCTGCCTGTGCAAACTTTTCGAGTGTATCGTACTTCTGAAAGAGATCTGCGGTTACAATATTAACTCTGGCATCCGTACACTGCGCGCTTAAGATCACGGCAATCAGAAGCTGCCATGCATTGTCATGATTTAAGTAGCAGAGTGCATCTGTGCCGTATGCCTGGTCTAAGCGTTCTAAAATCTTTGCTGTACGTTTTGTCATGCGTTTCCTCCTTTGTATGGTTATTCCTTTCGTTGGTAATAACGCTACTATTCATTAATATACGAAAATGGTGGGGATTTTTTGTATGTATTGTTTAAAAAAGTTTTATTTTTTGTGGGGGCGGGATGGATATCTTTTATGCTCGTGTTCTTGCGTAAAGGGGGATTACTTTTTGATCGATGCTGGATATAAGGCTTCTGGGGTATGTCTTTGAAGATGTTGGTGAGAAAATGTAGATATTGGCTATGCTGTGGATAATGGCGGGGTTTTTATCTTGGGTGATAAATTTAGGTGAGTGTTGTGTTTTTGTACATATCAGGACGCTGGGAGAGGGGATTGGCACGCCCTGGCTGTGTCCGTTCCAGAAGGTTAAGAATCCCTAAGCATCCTGCGGTGACGCTGAGGCACCGTCCGGGCGCGGCACCTAGTTCGCCCTGGCTTTCAGCCAGCAGCTAAAGGTGCCGCTTGGCTTCGCCCCTGCTTTGGTTGAGCAGGATGCTAAGGGCTTCTAAACCTTCTTCCAAGGCCACAGCCAGGGCGTGCCAATCCCCTCTCCCGGCTGGTTTTCGCATATTTTACAAAATATTGGGACATCGTTTTACATAGTATATTTGTGGCAGATTCTTAGGTTGTTATCTGCAATAATCTGTTGGATCTGATCCTTTGTTGCTGGTGTAAAAGTACTGCTTTTCGATCGTTCTGCCTGCCAATATTGATCGGAACAACAATCGAAAATAAATAAGCCTACCTTGTTACTTGACCGGTACAGGCAGGCTTATATCATATGCTAAGAAGCCAACCACTTTGTACCCATGAGGATACTATGGGCAATCGCTTCTTTCATTATCTATAATATATCACATATAAAAACAGGCTTCAAACCTGTCTCTTATTTTTTAAATAACCCCCTTTGTAGAATAAACGCATAAATAAATATCACAACCTATAAAATGTAAAAACTATACTAACCAACGAAATTTTTACTTAGCAACAAATTCTGTCAAGCGTTCTGTCAAGAGCTTCATTTTCTCAAAAAAGAACTCTAGCGAAAAGGAAACAGCACTGTTTTTCAGGACTCTAATTTTCCGAGCCTGCAATAACCAGCCGGGAGAGGGGATTGGCACGCCCTGGCTGCGGCCTTGGAAGAAGGT
>CAMUPC010000092.1 GCA_947090545.1 uncultured Eubacterium sp.
GTCTGTCTGTCTGTCTGTCTGTCTGTCTGTCTGTCTGTCTGTCTGTCTGTCTGATTATCGAACGCTGCGGCATATCCTGTCAACCTCCTTTTGTGAAAAACTCCCATTTTTATCATAGAGAAATTTTCATAAAAAGCAAGGTTTCTGGCAGGAACGTCAATTTTCTGGCAAGAACGTCATGGAAAATGTCTGTACCGGCAAGCGGTTATGGTTCCACAACCCGCATTTGTTCAATGAGAGAACTTTGCTCCTGTTTACGGATGGCGCAGATGGTAAGCAGCAGTTCCAGCGCCGCCAGGACGCCGATATAGAGCAGCATCTGCCCGATCGGGAACTGATAAGCCAGTACCTGTCCCATCATCGTTTTTCCCATCCAGCGGCAGATCCAGACTGCCACAGGAGTTCCTGCCGCCAGAGCGATACAGGTACTAAAAAGAACGTAAAACATTCCTTCGGATGCCAGCACTTGATAAAGCTGCCGTTTCGTCATGCCCACCGAGCGCATGATGCACAGTTCCCTGCGCCGGGAAAGTTGGTTGGAGAGGGTCATGTTTGCCAGATTGACCACCCCAAAGAGGAAGATCATCCAGGACAGTCCTTGCAGCCCACCGAAAATGGCTGTCTGCTGGAAGGCAAGAAATTCCAGTTCCTCAGCATAAGTGTAAAGCCCCAGCCCGGAAGGGGCGTTGGCTGCGGCGGATTCCAGTGCCGCCGTCACGGAATCCTCCTTGCTTGGGTCTGCGGAGATGACCCAGGTGTAATCGAAGTTTTCCACGCTGGAAATCATTTCTCTGGCAAGCCCCTCCGTAATCATAGCCGAAGCTGAATCCAGGGCGTATGCTCCGTTATCCGAGCCGGTCTGTCCAAAGGTACCTACCATTGTAACTGTCCTGGTTTTTTCTTCTGTTTCCAGTTCAACTTCTTCCCCTAACTGAATGCAGTTTTGTGCATCCGGGTTATTGGCATAAGCGTCTGCAATCAGGATTTCCCTGTCGTTTTCCGGCATCCGCCCGCAGGTCAGATGCTGAGCCACAAAATCCCAGCCGCCTTCCAGCGACAGCCCTTCTTTGGTAAGAATATCACATCTTCCGCCGCCTTCTGCGGCTGCTGCTTTGAAATTGCAGCCGCCCACATCGCGGCGCAGCGTCTGTACCTGCCGCACACCGTCTATGCTTAAAAGTTCCTGCTTGAAGCCCTCCGTAAAAGGAGAATCTTTCATTTGCTCATAAGGGCTTCGTTCCGGGTCATCCAGATAAAGCCGAAAATGCCCATAGGGAAATTTCATGTCCGCGTGCTGTTTTGGGGAGTAGGAACCGAATACCGAAGCAGACACTACCAGAAGCAGCCCTCCAAAAGCAAGGGACACCAGCACACTGATCACCCGCTTCCGGTCACGCTCGATGTTTCGTGCCGCCATCGCCAATGGGGAAAAACGACGTGCCTTTCGGGATTTCCCGGCGGTTTTCTGGCAATCGGTAAACCGAAGCGCCTCCATCGGAGAAGTGTTGGCGGCGATTTTTACGGGCTTTCTGACCGAAATGCTCACCATGCCATAGCTTACCAACGCCGTCACCAGCGCAACTGCCAGATCTGTCTCCAAAGAAAAGCCGCTGGCAAACAGGTTCGCAGCCAGTAAGTTCCCCATGGCGATGCCGGCAAGAATCCCGATGGGGATGCCAACCAAGGAAAGAAACCGGCTTTCCCGGCGTACCAGCCGTTTCATCTGCCGCTTGGTCGCCCCTAATGTCCGAAGCTGCCCGTAACTTTGAATTTTTTGCAGAATCGAGATTTGGAAAATGCTGCGGATCACCATGCTGCCGCCCAGCATCACCACCAGGACCACCGCCGTCAGCTGGAGAATACTTTCCGGCTGAATGGTGCGGCTGACAGAGAAATAAATAGAACTGTACGACACAGAGCGCAGCCCCAGCCTGTCCCGTATTTCCATTCCCAGATGTTTCAGATCGTCTGCATCGTAGTCATCCGCTCCCTTAAAATGGACATAGGCACGATAGCCGCCTGGGTCATAACCGGGCTGCTCTTTCAAGAACGATTGGGACACCATCACACTGTATGCTTCCACGCCGGTATCCGGTGAGGACAAAATCGCGCTGACAGTAAACGAATACACTTTCCCCTTAAATGGGACGGTAATCTTGCCGCCAACACCGCTGCCTGGGAAAAATTTTTCCAAATATGCACAACTGACTGCTGCCTCGTCAGATTTTTGAGGATAAGCCCCCTCCACAATCTGCGACTGCTTCCGTCCGGCATAGAGGGCATCTGCGTCCCCATATGCCATAGAAAGCAGCCCTCCGGTATCATGTTTATCCGTTCCCAGAAAGTATTGCAGCCCGGCACGAGCAATTTCAGGCTGTTCTAAGAGGTTTTGTAAATCCCTCTCCGTAATACTAGGATAGACGATTTCATAAGTATCCGCGGCCATTTTTTTCTGCATGGCTCCGGTAGAAACGATCGCTGTCCCCACTGTGGACATTAAAAACGTCGCCAGCGCGATGGTGAGAACCAGCAGGATATTACGCCGCTTTTCACTGGATAAGCTGCGCTTTGCCAACCGCTTTATGGCCTGGGTTGTGTTATTTTCAAATGGTAATGTCATACCGCTACCTCCTTATGTTTCTCATGCGTTCTCATTCTCTCTTGCATCTATCAGCCTTATAATAAAACGAAAATGTTGCAGAAATGTCCGAAAACATTATGCGGGAACAGACTTTTATATGTAAAGAAACTTGGAATTAAAATAAGGCTACCGTAATCCCACTGGCTTTCGGCGGTGGGTTAAGGCAGCCCAAAATGGCGGTTTGTATTATCATACATTTAGATACCATATGAGGGATGGCTCACCATCCCCCATAAAAACGGTTCCATCATTGACAGCTTCCAGCACATCCATGCTTATCTTCTCCGCAGGCATGGTGTTCCCCGTGCTCATGATGGCTGCAATGCACATCCGGGTTAAAGCTGAGGTTTCCCGCAAGCAGCGCTTCTACTGCTTCGTCCGCACTGCCGGATACGCCGCCGTAAAGCTTGATCCCCGCTTCTGCAAGAGCCATCTGTGCGCCCGCGCCAATCCCGCCGCAGACCAGCGTATCTACATCCATTGCTGACAGCATTCCAGCCAGGGCGCCATGTCCGCTCCCCTGCGTGCTTTCTACATGCGAACCTGCTACCTTGCCGTCCGCGATTTCATAGATCTTAAACTGCTGTGTGTGCCCGAAATGCTGGAATATCGTTCCATCTTCATACGTCACTGCTATTTTTTTCATTTCTGCTTCCTTTCTGCCTACAGCCCCATCCTGGCTGCATGATCTGTTTTTCTTACATTTTCTGCCGCAGCAGCTTCCTGCTGAGCCGTCACATAACGCATAGTGCCCGCCGGAAATGCAAAGCGCTTTTCCATTGACAAGACAGTCCGCGATTTTCGCCCTTGCCCGTTCGTATATTTCCGTGGCGGTCGTCCGCGAAATGCCCATCTGTTTCGCGCACTGCACATGGGTCCTTTTTTCATGGTCGATCAGGCGAACCGCTTCAAACTCATCCACAGCAAGCAAAACCTGTTCCCCGCCCTCTTCCCCGCATGGGGCAAATTTGTGATATTTTGGCTCAAAACAGATTCTCCTGCACCGCACTGGCCTTGCCATCGCTCCACCTCCGTTTCCGACATATGACGATAATATCATACCACCAACAACGATGAAATGCAAGCCAAAGATCCAGAATCATCTGTTTACAGTACTGAAACCTTGCAGGAATGCTCTTTTGTTTTCCTGTCATAGCTGATCCCAACCGCTAAGATTCTCCCTGTATACTTTGCTTTTTCACCAAGCTTTCCCTGAAATCTAAGCGCATAATTTTTCTCTATGATCTGCTGTACAGCTTCCTCGGGCGTACTGTCTATTTTTAATTCCAAGATCAAGGCATCCTCTTTTTTTTGCTCAGGATAAAAAATAAAGTCCACGAATCCTTTCCCTGCCTTATCCTCCCGTTCCACCCGGTACTTATCCCGTGCAGCCAGGTATACAAGATTTACCACGGCTGATAATTCACTCTCGCTGTTATAGGCAAAAATCGGGGATTCTGTATTGTGCGCATATTTTAAAATATCTGACATCTGATCGGTATTCCCTGCAAGCGTTGCTTTTAGCATTTTCTCTGATTCTTTCGCAAGGCTGTAGACATATCCAAGGCTGTCTTTTGACCGCAGCAGCTCTTGAAACTGCTCCATCAATAGCTGCTGATCTGATTATCTGTCAGGGCGCATATCACAGAACGCGGATTATACAGCCTTACACCCGCTGCCGTATGATACCCGTCATACCATTCGGCAAGGCGCTCCCTCGTCACCTTTGCATTTTTTACTGTTTTTTGATAAACCGCAAAAAGCTGGTCTACTTCCGAATCCGAAAAACCAAAATATTCACTAAACCTCTCTTTTTCTGCCATATCATATTCCTGGAACATATTGATCTCTGAACCGCTGGAATACTTTGCAATCGGCAGGACGCCTGTCATATAAGCAAGCTGCACAAACGCCTGGCCTTTTAACAAATCCCGCAGAAATTCCAGAAAGCTTTTTTTATCCTCCTCCTTGATAAATTCCTTATGAAAGATTGCATCCCATTCATCTATAATAAAAATAAATCTGGTTCTCGTTTGTTCAAAAATAAACTGCAAATGATCCCAGACCGCTCCCTCAATCGTAAATTCATATTGCGGGTATGCATCAGCCAGGTCTTGATTGATCCCATTTTGAATCCTTCTAATATAGCTTTCATAGCTATTGCAGTCTCTTGGCAACCTGCTGAAATCAATATAAATAACATCCCACTGATTCAAATATGCGCGGCAGCCGGCAAAGCCCGCGATTTTCAGGCGGCAAAACAAATCCTCTGCATCAGCCGCTTTTCCAAAAAAAGCTCCCAGCATATTTGCCATTACTGTTTTTCCAAAACGCCTGGGCCTGGTGATGCAGAAATATCTCTGCCCATCTGTAGCGGCAGCCGTAATCACTTCCCGGATCAAATCTGTCTTATCTACAAAAAACCTGGTGCCCGCTATATCCTTATATGCCTCAAACGGGGCAATGCTGTTTAAATACGTTCCCACACCTGCGCACTCCTTTCGTCGCGTTCTGCTCCTATCCCTTATTGTACCTGTACCAGCTTTTTTTGTCCAGCCTGTAAATCTATCAGCCCTTTTCCATTTCCCTTGCTTTATCAAAAAACGTGCTTTCCGCAAGCCCGCAGGCAAACGCCGCCTGCTTAAGCGTCAGCTTTTTTTCCCTCCACTGCTTATGTACCTCATCAAAATTATCCGGCAGCGGCACCGGAGGCCTGCCGAACTTTACGCCCCGCGCTTTTGCGGCGGCGATCCCTTCTGCCTGTCTCTGCCGGATATTGCTGCGCTCGTTTTCTGCTACATAGCTGAGCAGCACAAGCACAATATCGCTGATTAACGTACCAAGCAGGTTCCGCTCCCTTCTCGTATCCAGGATCGGCATATC
This sequence comes from uncultured Eubacterium sp., assembly GCA_947090545.1. Taxonomy (GTDB): domain Bacteria; phylum Bacillota; class Clostridia; order Lachnospirales; family Lachnospiraceae; genus Eubacterium_J. The sequence continues at coordinate 5,525 of CAMUPC010000092.1, forward strand.
GATGACGACGATATCCGCGCCCTTTTCTTTTGTGATCTTGCGCCACTGTTCATTCAGGTCCGCGTAATTCCTTCCCAGGCGGTCAATCGACTTTACAACCAAAACGGAATTGCCGTCCAGCTTCCGTAAAAGCCTCTGGTACTGCGGCCTGTCAAAATCCCTGCCGGACTGCTTGTCTATATAGATCTGTTTGTCCGGTATTCCCATTTTTCGCAGTGCAGCCACCTGCCTGTCCTCCTTTTGTTCATAACTACTGACACGGGCATATCCAAGCATTTTTTTATCTGTATGTGTTTGTGTTTCTTCCATCTTTGTGTGTTCTCCTTCCTTGCCCTTCCTTTTCTCTTACAAAATGCTTTGGGAACTCTGCCGGCTGGTGGATTGCCGGCGGTTCCTTACCTATTCAGTAAAAAGTATTTTGGGAGTTTGTGCAAGATCCTATATCGTTAGGATGTGGAAGGCGAAACGGGCGCGGGGCTGGCTCAGCTTTTTTGCCGTAAAAGAAAACAGCCAGTGCTGTTTTGGCATCTGGCTGCGGTAAAAGCTTGTGATCGATGATTTTCGTATATAAGCTTCACAGGGTATCACGATCCAGTACTTTATGGTTTAAATAGATCGATTTTGGCGAATAGTCCGCCGCATCAATCTGCTGCAACAGCTCTGTGACTGCTGTCGTTGCAACCCCTTCCAAATTTGTGGATACCGTAGTAAGCTTCGGTGTGATATAATCCAGTACATTAATATTGTCAAAGCCCATCAGCCCCGCATTTTCCGGTATTGACAATCCCTTTTGCCTGTAAAGGCGCATAACATTCAGCGCATAGCTGTCGCCGGAGCATAAAAATGCTGTCTTTTTTTCCGGCTTCCCAACTAAGGCAGCGTCGATCTCCTTTAAATAATCCATGCCTCCAATAATCTGTGACGTGATCCCGGGGCACTCCAAAACCGCTTCTTTAAAACCCGCCAGACGCTGCTCATGGACATAAATATTCTGCTGTTTTGGCGCGCCAAGCGGCGGGCAGATAAAGACGATGTTTTGATATCCTTTTGAAAGAATCAAATGCACTGCATCCATAGCGGCTTTTTTCTCATTTACCTGTACGGTTGTGATAAGATCAGACACGTGGTTTCCCATACATACAATCGGGATGTGCAGGGAAAGCAGAAAATCCTCAAATTCCTTTCCTTTATTCATTGGGCTGATTAAAATACCCTCCATCTGCCGTTCCGCAAGTCCCTGGATCAGCCTGCGCTCTCCTTCCAGGCTTTCATCACAGACAACGATATTGGTAAAATACCCTCTTTTTTCTGCTTCCCTGTTAATCACGTTTAATGACTGCACAAAATACATATTTTCTACATTAATCGTTACAACGCCTAGCGACATGGTTCTTCCGTGGTGCAGGCTTCGTGCCAGCAGATTCGGGCGGTAATTGTATTCCTTTGCTACCGCCAAAATCCTTTCTTTTGTCTGTTTGCCCACACTTCCCTGGCTGTTTAAGGCACGAAGCACTGTAGTCCTGGAAACCCCGCATTTTTCAGCGATTTGATTGACAGTAATTGCCATACGGCTACCTCCCGGCTTATGCATTCGCTTTATTTTCATTACGCTTTGAAAGCAGCTTGAGTATAACATAAAATCCGGTTCTTCGCAATATTGCTCATCCAAGCCTGACAACATGAAACGACAGCGGAGCAGCTTCCACTGTGCAGCGATTGCCCTGGATGGAAACCGACGTATTTTTTCTGGGAACAACCGCATTGTGGTCAAGCTGATTTGTCATTTTCTTATCTTCTGCGTAAAGAGCCACTGCCATCTTTACATCGTTTAGCTCAAAATCCTGAAAACATGCCTCACATTTTATGCTTTCTGTTTCGCTTCTATTTACCAAAAATACGGCTATTTCCTGTTCCTCCTTATTCCAGACGGCAAGCACATCCAGATAAGGCACTTCAAACTGGCTGCTTTTGTATGTCTCGCAGGAAACCACAGTTTCTAAAACTACGCCATGCGCATAATTGGCAAAATAGTAAAACGGATAATAAATCGTTTGCAGCCAGAGCCCGCCGCCTTTTTCTGTCATAATGCAGGCACTCACATTTGTAAGGAGCGACTGGCACGCAATTTTTATCACATCCGCATTCCGAACAATTGCCATCTGCATTTCGGCAAATAAAAGCGCGTCCTCCATCGTGTAGATTTGTTCGCTCAGAGACGGCGCCGTCTGCCATGCGTTTTTTTCAGCCTCTTTTACTACCGTCGTTGCAGAAGCTGCCCATACGCCCCATTCGTCCACACTAAATTTCATATTTTTGTCCGAATGCTTTTTCTGTTTGACGACCTGTGCAGCCGAACGGATCGTCTTGATATACTCTTCCATATCTAAAGACTGCGCCAGAAAATCCTTCGTCCCTTTTTCCTGCCCGCCGTAGTACTGGTGCAGTGCCAAGTAATCGATGACTTCATACGCCTGTTCGAGCACCTCCATATCCCATTGCGGACAGGTTGGCATGGAAGAAAGAGAGCTTCCACATGCAATCAGTTCAATTTCTGGGTCTATTGCCTTCATCGCCTTTCCGGTTTCGGCAGCAAGCTTTCCGTAGTCAGCGGCAGATTTATGCCCGATTTGCCAGTGTCCGTCCATTTCATTTCCAAGGCACCACAGTTTCACGCCATACGGCTGTTCGATTCCGTGGCTTTTCCTCAGTTCGCTGTATTTGGTTCCTTCCGGGAAATTGCAGTATTCTAAGTATTGTACAGCCTCATCGATTCCCCGCGTGCCAAGATTGACGGTAAGAATCGGGATCACGCCTGCAATGCGTGCCCACTGCATAAATTCATTGGTTCCAAATTCATTGGTCTCTATCGATTTCCATGCCAGCTCCAATCTTCTTGGCCTGCATTCCTTTGGGCCTACGCCGTCCTCCCAGTGATAAGCCGACACAAAATTTCCGCCGGGGTAACGTACCGCTGTAACGCCCATTTCCTTTACGGTATGAAGTACATCCTTACGGAAACCATGTTCATCAGAACAGCAGTTTTGCGGTTCATAGATCCCGCTGTAAATAACTCTGCCCATGTGCTCTGCAAAAGAGCCAAACAGCCGGGGATCGATCTCCCCTGTTATGAAATTTTTATTACATACAACTTTTGCTTCCAGCATCCCTTCCTCCTTATCCTTTCAATCCGGCTCCCGCCATCCCTTCTACAAAATATTTCTGTCCTGTCATGTATAAAAGAAACATCGGCAGCAAAGAAATCAGTGCCCCGGCAAATGCCGCTCCATATTCGATCGTATTTTGCCCAACAAACAGCGCCAGCCCATTTGCCAGTGTCCGCATCTGTGTCTGGCTTGTAATAATCATCGGCCACAGCAGGTCATTCCAGGAACCATTGATGCTTAAAATAATCAGCGTAATTACAGCCGGCTTTACCTGCGGCAGCATAATCCTCCAAAAAATTCCAAATTCCGTCAGCCCGTCAATCCGCGCCGCCTCAGCAAGCTCCTTTGGAATGCCTGAAAATGCCGCCCGCATCATAAAGATCGAGCCTGCGACCGCCACCCTTGGAATGACCAGGCCCCAGTATGTGTCATACATTCCCAGCTTAAATACAACCAAAAACAGCGGAACCATAATAACCTGAAACGGAACCATCATGGTTGCCAGCGTCATTAAAAACAATCCTGTTTTTCCTTTAAACTCATAAAACGCATATGCATATCCAGCCATGCTGTTTACAATTACGGCAAGAAACGTTGTTGCGCCTGCATAGATCACAGAGTTTAAGATATAACGGGTAATATCAATCCGTTCCCGGACGTCTGCGAAATTTTCAAACGTAAGTGAGTCTGGGATAAATGTCGGAGGCCAGGAAATAATTTCTTTTTCCGGCTTAAAAGCACTGAGTGCCATCCAGACCACTGGCAGCAGTACAAGCAGGGCAAGTATCACCAGTACAAAGTTTGCCGGTATTCCCAGGACCGCGTTTTTTATGTTCGTATTTTTATCTTTGATCATCTAGCCCTCCTTATTCATCTGACGGTACATCACAACAGTAACTGCCATAATGATTACAAATAAAATCACAGACATGGCAGATGCGTATCCCATACTCGACCGCGAAGAAAACGCTCTTGAATAGATATAAGAAACCGTCGATTCTGTCGTATAATTCGGCCCGCCGTTTGTAGTGATATAAATAATGTCAAAAATTTGCAAGGCTCCGGCAAAACGAGTCATCAGTATATACCAGAAGGTAGGACGTATAGAAGGCGCTGTAATATGGAAAAACTGCCTGATTTTCCCTGCCCCGTCCAGCTTAGCGGCTTCATATAGGGAAGCAGATACCTGCTGAATCGCTGTCACGTAAATAATCGCTGATATTCCAAAGCTTCTCCAGATAGAAATAAACGACACCACAAAGATCGTAAGCCCTGGCGTATTCAGGAAATTAATCTTGCCAAACCCCATCGTCTGAAGCACTGCGGTAACAAATCCGATATTGGAATGTAAAATCATTTTCCACATAATACCGATCGCAGTTGCAGAACAAATCACTGGCAGAAAGTACACCGCACGCAGAAATTTATTTTTCAAATTGTTTTTCGTTATACACGCGGCAACTACTAACGCACCAAAAACCTGCAAAGGCACTTCCAAAAGCGTAAATATTGCTGTAATCTTTAAGCTGTTTAAAAAACGGCTGTCGTGAAATGCTTCTGCAAAATTCCCTGCTCCAATAAACTCTGCTGCATCCATTGTAATCGGTACGTCAAAGAAACTGAGCGCAAATGCAGCAAGCAACGGTATGACATTAAATAAAATCAATAAAAGAATGGACGGAGCCAGAAAAACATAAGCGCTTCTTGATGGTTTATTCCAGTATTTTGCAATCCCTTTCATTTCACTTCTCCAATCTTTTTGTAAGATTACTTGTTATAATCCTTTAACAATTTCTCCGTGTCAGCCTGTGCTTTTTCAAGCGCCTCATCCACTGATGCATTTGAGAAAGCTACCGAATTGATCATCTGCGGAATAATGTCGCTCAGGATCGAACTAATACCCGGAAAGCTTGAATCCGTAATAAAATCGGTCGGTGCGTCAGGATTCGCCGAGGACATGACGCTTAATTTTTCACTTGCCTGGTATGCTTCCTTTTCCTGTACCGAATAGGTATAAGCTGGAAATCCGTTTGCTACCGACCATTCCAGTGCCGGGCTGCTTCCTTCTTCATTTTCTGTATTCCACCACTCAAAAAACTGATAGGCCGCTTCCTTTTCTTCGTCACTTGCCGCTGTTGTAACAGAAAAGCCCAGCACCTCCACGGAGTTCATATCACCCGCATCACCTAATGGAAGCAGCCCGATTCCATAATTGATTCCCGCCGTATCTAATCCGGCTGTTACCCAAGGCCCGCCCACAGTCATGCCAATCTGCCCGGCACTCATCATAGAATCGGTATCAGCCTCTAACGGATTGTTTTTGCCGCCAGTCAAGCTCTGATACATATTCAAAAAATCCTGATAGCCTTTATTTCCGGCAAAATTTGCCTTCCAGGAGCCGTTGTCATCTGTTACCGCAAGCCCGCCGAATCTCTGCATCATATGTGCAATCTGATAGGCATAATCATAAGAAATACCGGAACCATAGATATTTTTGCTCTCATCTGTTATCTTCTCCGCAAAGCTCTGCCATTCGTCCCATGACGAAGGGCCCGCCTCAGGATCAAGCCCTGCCTGCTGAAACAAGTCTTTATTCCAATACATATAATATCCCACTACCTGAAACGGCAGCGCATACAATGTCTCGCCTTCGGAACAATAATCCAGATACGACTGGATGAAATCCGATTTGTCCAGGTTTGTTTTATCAAACACATCGCTTATATCCTGCATATAATCGCTGTAAGTAAAGCGGTATGCAGTGGATGCTAAAATCATCGAAGGGCCCGTTCCGGCCGCAAATGCCGTCGATAGCTGGCTGTCAAAATCCGAGGAAATATCCATTTCTACCGTAATGCCCTCTTTATTTTCTTCATTAAAGCGGTTCACCAGCTCAACAAGCATATCGCCGTCTGAACCGGTAAAGCTGTTCCAAAAGGTAATCGTTGTACCCTCCTTGTCTGAGCCTTTTCCACCTTCTGCATTCTCTTCTTCCCCCTTCTGGCTGCTTCCCCCGCCTGAGCTGCCACACGCTGTCAGAGATAAAGCCATGGCTGCCGCTAATCCTGCTGTGCATAATCGTCTCCAGTTTTTGCTGTTTTTCATAGTAATTCTCCTTTCCTGAGATCTTGCATCATATGATATTTTTCATATGAACCCTTTTGGCTGCTGAAATGTACACGTGTACTTTTGTTTCGTGAATTAAGAATATCACCATTGTATAAAAATAGCAATATCAAACTTAAAAATTCAGCATTTTATCCATATTTCGACAAATAAATTTGTGCATAAATTATATATTTTTATAAAATAATATATAATTTTGACATATTTTCCAATGACTCATATAGTACTCGTGTACGTTTCTCTATTATATAAAGATCCATACCAAACACAGCAAAACTCCAAGAAAAATCTCCAAAATGACTGATATTTATGCAAGGCAAAAAAATAAGGCCAGGAACCTGTTTTTTAGGTTCCCAGCCCGCAGCTTTATTTATGCCGTTCCTTCCGCTTTCAGTTTTTACAAGTGTTCATATTCTGTCTCTGAATCCTATGGCTGCATCAGTTCTTTTTTCAAAGCAGTACAAAGCAGATTCTCCCGCTCGATAAAAAACTCCTCAAAATTCTGAATGGAAAAATCCACATCCGGGATATAGTTTTTGCGCATATAGTCTTTCCGCTGGTCCATATCAGGATATTGCTCCTCTATCCATTCGTCAAAATAACGCGCGCTCTTTTCCTCATTTGAAACTTCCTCTAAAAGCTGAAGATTCCCAATATAATTGTAGTTATTCAGGCAAAAATCAATCTTATCCTCCGGCACGCCACATTTTATCAGTTTCTTTCTCGTAAACGTTGTCTTAGGATGAACGTGGTCGATATGGAAATGGTTTTTCATATTTGCCCACGGATACAGAATCGACATCACGATCAACACATCCCCTCCGCCGTACTTCGTCCAGAGCAGGTTATTAATGCTATCATCTGTAAATGTGATATCTCTGTTGGTTCCCCGAAACTTGTCGCAGATTGCTTTCAGCGGAAATCCTTCGTGATCATCCCGAATAATTTCCCGGATCTGCTTCAATACGCTGTCCGACGCGAAACTGAATACACGGAGTAAAATCGAGGATACAAACCATTGTTTGATCTTCCTGCGATCCTCTTTGTACTTCCTGGAACAGACAAAATTTGCCGGGTTCCCAATGACGCTGATGTAATAGGCAATCGGAATCAATGCATTATTTGATGTGATATTTTCTCTGCTAAAGCCAAAGGATGCGACCAGTTCCAGCGCAAGGCGCATGGATGACGTTATGCTGTCCCATTTCTTTTCGATGACAAGCATATTCTTCCGGTTAAAGTTGTCTGCCTTAAACCGAATATCCGAAAACCCGCACAGCACGAGGCTTGCCTTAAGCAGAAGGTCTTTTGTAATATGAAAGCCGCGCCCGATGCTATTTAGCTCGTCAACCGCACCGTTTATTTCCTCTCTTGCATCCAGATGTTCCCACTGTGCCGTAGCAAACGAAAGCAATAAGTCTGAATAACTAAGCGGCGTCCCGCCGCTGTTGACCCGGATAAAAATATGCAGAACCTTATCCAGTTCCTGTGCCTCCTCAAGATAGTAGCTGATCGTTTCCTTCATATGGATTGCTTCAAACAGATTAAACAGCGCATCGTTCGCAAATAATGCTTGTTCCTCATCCTCCAGCAATTTATGGTTTATAAGATATTTATTTACCTCGCTTGATTTTGTAATATTTAGTATCTCTCCGACAGGAAACCAAAAATAATGCCGTTTCCCATCCTCATCCCGATATTCATGGTCTTGCTTGACTTCATCATCGGTAAGAAACAAAAAATCGTATTTGCAATCCTCCCTATCTTCGGCAGGCTGCAATAAATTAAGGTACAGCTTTCTTTTCGGATACGCCAGCGGATTATCCCACCGCTTATAAGACAGTTTGTAAGCGTATGTTCCCTTCAATCCTATATAAAGAGAGGTCAGCCTTTGCTGCCCGTCAAGAATCGCAATAATATCCTCCGACCCATTCAGATTCGCCTTGGGATTGTGTTTATTTCCACGCTGGTGATAATCCCGCAAAAATTCATAAAATTTGAATTCCCTTGTATTCTCTTTCGATACCTTCCAAAATAAAAATGAATTAATTGGATAATCCATCATCAGGCTGTCAAACAATTTTTCAATCTGCTCCGTATCCCATACAAATTCACGCTGTATGGACGGAAGCAAATATTTTTTCGCATCGATATCTTTTATCACCCGGTTGATTGTCAGGGCGGTTTGGTATGACATTCCTTTTTCCTCCGTTTGTTTATTCGTATTTTCGGCTTCGTATCACCAGTATAACGCAGGTCATCTGCTTTTCCCCAATTATATGCTACTCAATTTTACTCTCTGGGTCAATATTCGCTGCAACTTTTTCAATATACTCCTCTTGTGAATCGAATTTATCCCCATCCGCTTTTTTGATGTTATAGGGCGGTTCGGCAAAGATTAAATCCTGATTTCTTGTTGATTATAACAGAGGAGATGCAATTTTACAATTCTGAATGTAAAAATTTGCAAAATAGTGATCGTTTTACCTTGTGCAGAAAATTCGGTCAGGGGGGGTATTTTTGTGCATATGAGGACGCCGGGAGAGGGGATTGGCACGCCCGGGCTGCGTCCGTTCCAGAAGGTTAAGAAGCCCTAAGCATCCTGCGGTAACGCTGTGGCACCGTCCGGGCGCGGCACCTAGTTCGCCCTGGCGTTCCGCCAGCAGCTAAAGGTGCCGCTTGGCTTCGCCCCTGCGTTATCGAGCAGGATGC
>CAMUPC010000093.1 GCA_947090545.1 uncultured Eubacterium sp.
AGCGTAACCGCAGGATGCTTAGGGATTCTTAACCTTCTGGAACGGACGCAGCCAGAACGTGCCAATCCCCTCTCCCAGCGTCCCTTCCCACAACTCCCCCAACACTCAATCAAATTTATTCCCCCATTAAAACCTCCTCAGCCTATCCGACCCATCATCAACCGTATTCTCAATCCCCCTAATAATCACATCATAACTATAGTCCTGATTCACCTTAACCGACACCCGGTCCCCCACCTTATGCCCCAGTATCGCTTTCCCAATCGGCGAATCAATGCTGATCATCCCTTTGAGTGAATTGCCCCGGACAGTCGTCACAAGCTTAAAAGTCTCTGTCTCATCATCTTCTTCAAAATAAACCGTCACCGTATTGTCCAGCCCGACCTCATCCGCATTGGAGTCTGTCTCAATAATCTGTGCCGTCTTGATCATCCGTTCCAAATACCGGATTCTGCTTTCGTTTTGGTTTTTATCCTTTTTTGCCGCATGGTACTCAAAGTTTTCACTTAAATCTCCCTGTGCCCGTGCTTCCTTTACCGCCTCCAGCGCCTCCTTGCGGACGACGAGCTTGCGGTATTCGATCTCTTCTTCCATGCGTGCAATATCTTTTCTGGTCATTTTGTCATGCATAGCTTCCCTCTTTCCTGCTGGCTTGTATCTGTCAAAAAATCCGTTGGAAACAGGAAAAGCGGAAGAAGTCCCTGCCTCTCCCGTTTTCCGGTTCCTTGTGTAAGTATCCAACAATTACTGTATCCCTGTTACCTGGTAGTCCTGTGCTTCCACCGTCTGGCGCAGTACTTCATCCGCGATTTCAGCGTTCAGCTTTAACACAGCCGTTCCTGCTTCATGGCTGACAACAGCCTCATCTACCTGTGCGAGTGCTTCCAGGCATTTTTTTACCCTTGCCTCGCAGTGTCCGCACATCATGCCTTCGATTTTCATTGTCTTTTCCATGTTCCATTCCTCCATACTCTGTTTTTGATTTTGCTGTACTGGCGTTTGGTTTGTGTTTTCTTTGTGGATTCTTTTTTTATCCTTTGAGGCATCGTGGATCGACACCAGGTTCAGGCGCAGTGCATTAGTCACGACGCAGAAACTGGACAGGCTCATTGCCGCCGCGCCGAACATCGGGTTGAGCTGCCAGTGGAACAGCGGTATCCATATGCCTGCGGCAAGCGGAATGCCGATGACATTGTAGATAAATGCCCAAAACAGGTTTTCATGAATATTGCGCAGCGTTGCCCGGCTTAACCGAATCGCTGCCGGCACGTCGCGCAGGCTGCTCTTCATCAGCACGACGTCTGCCGCGTCGATCGCAATATCCGTCCCGGCGCCAATCGCTATCCCGATATCTGCCCTGGTCAGCGCCGGAGCGTCGTTCATGCCGTCTCCGACCATTGCCGTCCTGCCCTGCTCTTTAAGTGCGCGGATCACACTTTCCTTGCCGTCGGGCAGCACGCCTGCGATGACCTCGTCCACGCCTGCCTGCCTGCCGACCGCCTTTGCTGTGCGTTCATTGTCGCCTGTGAGCATAACGACGCGGATGCCCATATGCTGGAGTTCGCGCACGGCATGGGGACTGTCCTCCTTGATCACGTCTGCGACGGCAATCAGCCCTGCCATCTGCCCGTCTTTTGCAAAAAACAGCGGCGTCTTTCCTTCTTCCGCAAGCTGCTGCGATCGTTTCTTAAGCTCCCCGGACACATCCGCCCGGCTGCTGATAAACCGCTCGTTGCCCCCGGCAAGGCTTGCCCCCTGATATACACCAGTCAGCCCGTTTCCCGGCAAAGCGGTAAACTCCTGGAGCTCGCCCGGCGTGAACCCTTTTTGCGCGGCGTATTCCAGCACGGCGCCAGCAAGCGGATGCTCGCTTTGATACTCCAGCGTATTGGCAAGCTCCAGCAGTTCTGCTTCTGAGATACCCTCTGCGGGTATCACGTCTGTTACCTTCGGCGTACCGTTTGTAATCGTCCCGGTTTTATCCAGCGCGACAATTTCTGTCTTGCCCGCTTCCTCCAGCGATACCGCCGTTTTAAACATAATTCCATTCTTGGCGCCGACGCCGTTTCCTACCATAATCGCCACCGGAGTTGCAAGCCCAAGCGCACACGGGCAGCTAATCACAAGTACCGAAATGCCTCTTGCAAGCGCGAACCCGATGCTCTCTCCCGCAAGCAGCCACACCAAAATCGTAACCGCCGCAACCGCGATTACGGCTGGCACAAATATCCCCGACACACGGTCTGCCACCTTTGCAATCGGCGCCTTCGTTGCCGCCGCGTCGCTGACCATGCGGATAATCTGCGACAGCGTCGTATCCTCACCGACTCTTACCGCTTCGCATTTTAAAAATCCAGACTGGTTGAGCGTCGCTGCTGATACGGCGTCGCCCTGCGCTTTGTCTACCGGAATGCTCTCCCCGGTCAGCGCCGCTTCGTTTACCGCACTGCTGCCCTCAAGCACCACGCCGTCCACCGGAATATTTTCCCCCGGACGCACGACAAACAAATCTCCCTTATTCACCTGCTCGATCGGCACCTGCACCTCGGCACCGTCCCGAATAACGGCCGCCGTCTTTGGCGCCAGCTTCATCAACCCCTTTAACGCGTCGGTCGTCTTGCCCTTTGAACGCGCTTCCAGCATTTTGCCTACTGTAATCAGCGTCAAGATCATAGCCGCCGACTCAAAGTAAAACTCATGCATCAAAGCCATCACTCTGTCCATGTCCCCGCGCACCTGCGCATCGGTCATAGCAAACAAAGCATACGTGCTGTACACAAACGCCGCCGAGGAGCCAAGCGCCACGAGCGTATCCATATTCGGCGCCCTGTGCCACAGGCTTTTAAAACCGTTTATAAAAAATTTCTGGTTCACCACCATAATTATAACGGTTAACAGCAATTGTAGCAACCCCATTGCCACATGATTTTTACTTAAAAATGCCGGCACCGGAAAGCCCCACATCATATGTCCCATCGATATATACATCAGCACGGCGAGAAACCCAAGCGACGCAAACAGCCGCTGTTTTAATACCGGCGTTTCATGGTCGGCAAGCATCTCCTCTTCCTTTGCCGCCCCGCCCTGCGCCGCATCCGCCGCATGTTTTTGCGAAGCGCCGTAGCCCGCGTCCTGTACGGCACGGATCACCGCGCCCGCATCTGCCGTCCCTTCCACTCCCATCGAGTTTGTCAATAGGCTGACCGAACATGCCGTAACCCCAGGCACTTTTGCGACTGCCTTTTCTACACGCGCGCTGCACGCGGCACAGCTCATTCCTGTTACTGTATATTGTTCCATATCCGAAAGCCTCCTATCTGCGTCCTTTTTCTATTTCTTCTATTTTTTCTATTTCTTCTATTTTTTTCTATTTCTTTTATCTATTTTATCTGTTTTATCTGTTTTTTTATTTCTTTTATCGATGCTTTCTCTTTCTGTCTCTTCTTTCTATCTCTTCTATATTCATCAGCTTCTTTCTATCTCTTCTATTTCATCAGCTTCTGCAAAACTGCCACAAGTTCATCCACCGTTTCTTCTTTCCCCTCGCGGATATCTCTTGTTACACACGTCTTGATATGGTTTGCCAGCAATACCTTGTTAAAGCTGTTGAGTGCCGCGTTGACTGCTGCTACCTGTACAAGAATATCCGTACAATAGGCATCCTTTTCCACCATTCCCTTAATCCCGCGCACCTGCCCTTCGATGCGGTTCAGCCGATGGATCAGGTCTTTGTATTCCTGCCCGGTGCGTTCCTTTATTTTGTGGGAATCTGCACACGGGCAGTGCTTGGTATCTGCACTTTTCTCCACATGTTCTCCTTTCTGCCGCTGTCTGCATCCTTTCTGTTGGTATCTTGTGTGAGTTTATAAGATCTCATACAGGATATGGATTTTTCTGTTTCGATTGTTATTATATACCCCCTGTGGGTATATTGCAAGTGTTTTTTATGTTGCATAAATCTGGCTACTACAAGGATTCCCTTCTGGCTGACCGGAAATGGAGATAAAAAATACCGCTGGCAGGCACAAGCCAGTCCGATGGTATTTTTTTCATTCATTTGATTCGTGCAGGCCATAAGGCAGCGAATCAGAGAAGCACTTTAACTGGAAGATGATTCAAATAAATTATAGGAAACACCCATTTTTTATGTTATAATGTAACTGAAAAATAAACAGACACATGAAAGGAGACTAAAAAATGAAATATCTGCTGTTATTTTTGATTGCTCCAGCAGCCTCTTCTTTTATTGTGCAGTGCATACTATGCTGTAAGATAAAAAACAGGATACTGCGGCATGGAACGCTGATTTTTCCAATAGCTTTATTTGTTTCTGGATTCATTGCGCTCTTAGCGCAGAATAGGGATACTTTCAGCGGATTTTGGGTAATAGAAGCGGTTCTCTGGTTTACAGGCGGATGCTGCGCCGCTTTTGGTTATGGTGCAGCATGGTTTTTAACTTCAATTTTTCCAAATATAGGGAGGAGACGTACATAATGAAAAAATTATTGCGGAAAATGGGAGCCGTTCTGCTGGCAGCAGCCGCTGCCCTGGCTCTTGCGGCTGGAAATGGATATATTCCAATGAAAAACACAAAAGCAGCAGACAAGAAAATTACAGTAAAGGCAGCTTCGGATTTTACCCTGGAATTCCCGGCAGACTGGAAGGGCCAGTATGTGAAGAAAGTCAGCAAAGATAAGAAACACGACTCTTATGTGGCATTTTACGCCAAAAAGTGCTATAAGGAGACAAAGGAAGGCTGGCTGTTTTCCATCATGCGGTTTCAAGACGACTCTTATATGGATATGCCGGATTATGAGCTGGCGGGCAGATGGAACGGATACAGCTATGTGGCATTATTCCCGACAGACGTGCAGATTATGGGTGCTTCAAAGGCGGCGCAGAAACAGTACAGCAGCATTTCCGCTGGATCACGGGATGCAGCGGCTTCCATCCATCCGGTAAAAAAAGAAAGAAAAGGAAAACCCACCTATGAAGCTGCCGATTTCTGGCTGAAACTGCCGGCTGGATGGGAAAACAGCTATATTACAGAGGAAGATGATTCCTGTGTGGCGTTTTACGCCAAGAAATGCTATGAGGAAGCCAAAAAAGGCTGGCTGTTTTCTATCATGCGGTTTGAAGATGACTCCTATCAGGAGATGCCTGCCTGGAAGCTGGTAGGCAAATGGAATGACATGAACTACGTAGTTTCCATTCCAAAGACAGTGCCGCTGGACGACGTGTCGGAAGGCGCGGCGAAGCAGTACCAAAAACTTGCCGGGTCTGCGGAGAAGGCATTCTATACCATACAGCCATAGCAGGGATGATAAAGAAAACAGTGGAAATGCAGGCATCCCGTTTATTTCAGGATGCCTGCTTCCTTTTCATTCATTTGACTTTGATTATGAAATTTTTATTTTACCATCGTCTACGTCCTTTCGGAACTTGTCAACGAGTTTTTTGGTCAACTTTGACTTTCCATAGTGGTCAAGGACAAAGCCTCGGTAACTCTTCCCATCAACCAGCACATCACTCTTCTTCGTCAGCAGCCAGTTGCCATTCCCGCCGCCAAGCTGCTTAATATTCCACTCCTTTCCATACCGCTTAACAATCTCATCCCATTTCCCCTGAGCAGTCATTGATTCACCTTCAATATAATTGATCGTCATACTAAAATCCTCCTTGAATAATTAGATTTCTTCATCCACCGCTCTGCTAACGCGCGTACTTCACAAAGCGGATCTTAGTTTTGTAGTATCAGGCAGAATGCCTCCACTTGCTAAGATTATAATGTATCTGAGAAAAAAGATAAAAACCCAAAACAGAAATTATTTTGGGGGTGCAAGTAAAAACAGGATACACACACAGTATGAAAAGTACTGCCAGCATACCCTGGCTTTCAAATTATTTTTGCCGTCTGCTGTTCATTCTCCTTTTTTCAATACGGCGAACGGGTCCGTGCAGTTGTAATGGTTTGGCTGCCATCTCGTCGTAATCAACAAGGACATAGTACCCGCACCCCGGACATTTCATGGCACACTTGCCTTTGATTCCTTTATATGCCGTGATTTGTCCCTTTTTACAGCAGCACGGAAGCTGAATGGTTCCTTTTACCTCCCATGCGAGATTGCCACTCTGCACAAATATTTCCTCTTCCTGCTCATCAGTATTTGGTAAATCAAAGTTTAAGTTCACTCCGCGTTCTTCAAGTAACTGCCGCAAACTTTCCATCTCGGCTTTTTCCCGTTCCATGTCTTCAGGAGTTTTCGCTGCCTCTGCCTCATCTCGCTCCGCATGATCTTTGATCCAGCATTCGGCATCTTTAACGGCTTCTTTCAAAACATCCATAGGATGCCGGACTTTCAATGGGACATCCTCTTCCTCATCTAATAATTCACCGAATAATTCCATCTGATGCTTCTCCCGGATTTCAGCAAGCCGCACCTGGATTTTTCTAAATCTCGCCTGTTTCTTTTTTATAAATGTATCTTCAGCAATAATGGTTTCCTGCTGTCGCAGTAATTTCTGATATTCATCGTCATGTTCCAAAGCATCGAAAAAAATCATCTCCTTGTTTATCCTCTCGATGGATGTCTGCGGGGATTCCTTGTACGAATCTTCTAATGCCATATCGGAAAGCTCCGCAGAGCGAATATCAGTGTAACTTCCATAAACTGATTCTATAAAGCGCCTCGTTGCCTCCGCCTTAAATGCCATATAACGCAGAAAATAAATTTTATCGTAATAGGTAAAACCGATATAACTATGCTCATATTCCTTCGCAAGTTCGTGGATAGCATCTAACTGGCGTTCAAATTCCACGCTTGCCAAACGCAGTTTATATCCCATACGTCTTTCCATTGCATTGTACTGTTCCTGTACTATTTCCTGCGAATACCCAAGATTGCAAAGCATTATGTAAAACCCTCGAACTAAGAAAACAACCTCGTCTATCGCCATCTCTTCAAAATCGGCACCACGCAATTTTTTATAGTCGCGTGAAGTATATTTCTGTATAACAGCCGCACAGAAATCAACAGATTGCTTTGGAAAAATATAGGCACCACTTTTTACTGTCTTTCCATGAATATCTGTGACTTTTTTCTTTGCCCGTAATAATTCCCTGTTTATACCCACAGCTTCGAGAATCTCGATATATTTGTCTCGTACCTTGCCAGTATCATGCTCAGCCTCAATCGCTGATGGATTTTTTTCGCTGAAAGACTTAAAAACCTCGTCAAACCCACAAATTTCTATATCAATGCACCCCCTTGCTCTGTCCCCAAAATCGATATGCTTACAACTAAAAATAATGATCATGCCTATCTAATCCTACCATATTTATCGTCAAATTCTTATAAAAAACAAACCGGAAAACATTCACAATAATATTCCATTTTGTACCGTCATAGTCATGAACCAGACGATGTCTAAGCCCGGCTATCATCGCCCACTGTATTTCATTATGGGCTTCCTAATATTTATCAGAAAGGTTATATATTTCATGCAACAAACAGCCTCTCTTTCATAATTGTTTCGTAAAAATCACTGTCCTTGTTAATTTTGCTGACTTTCTAGGAACGGCAGATTGTATGACAAAAAATTCTATCCTTCGGAATTACTGAATTATGAAAGTGGCATTTAAAACTTTCGTATAAAACAAGCCTCTGAAACAGCCGCAGCAACACATTATTAAAGAGGACGGACACAAGTTTATTTAAAATAGGTGATGCGCGGCAAATATTGATTTACAACTAATTTCCAAATAGAATTTCCTTTTTTATCCTCTGTAAGAAGCCCAAACCCCATCTCAGGATAAAATTCCTTTACCATGGAATTTTTTGAAGTTGGATAATAGTATCCTATAATATTCTTTATTCCACGTTTCTTTGTCTCCTTACAGACCTCATTCATCATAGCATTTTCTAAGCCTCTTTTCAGCACACGGCAGCTCATTTTGCAGGGTTAGGTCTGCAATAAAGGTACCCATCCGGTCTTTTCCCTTACGGGTATCGAGCAATGGCATATCAATAACGGCAAGGTCAATGCCTTTTTCCTTGGTCAAAATCCTCCACTGGTTTTGAATTTCTTCATAATTGCGCCCTAACCGATCGATACTCAATACATAGAGTAAATCACCCGGTTCGATTCTATCTACCATTACTTGATATTGAGGACGTTTAAAATTTTTACCGGATTGCTTGTCCATATAAATATTTTGAGCAGAAATACCTAGCTCCTGCATGGCTAAAATCTGCCTGTCCTCGTTTTGGTCTTTTGAACTTACTCTCACATACCCATATATATTTCCCATTTTTCAGTCTCCTTTCCAAATTTCTTGTATGCTGCTTTATGACAATCCTCTTTTGATAAATTCATATCCCAAAATCATTTTACACGAAAAGAGCAGTCCACAAAATAAATCTTGCATACAAGCAGCAATCCGGTTTAACGATAAACCACAGACAGATCAAAAAAAGAAAAGCCAGGCAGATACGCCATAACTTTTGCGTATTCTGCCTGGACGAAAATCCTCATTCATTTTAACATGTATTCTCCATTAACAATACATATTCTAACCCATTCCCTGTTCCTGCACTCCCAGCTCCTTAAGCATCTCATCAATCTGCGCACGTCCCGCCAGCCAGGAAGTAAACGCCGTCGCACTTCCCGCCGCGGTCCCAAGAAGCAGCGCCTTCTCATAGCTTCCGCTCGTCAGATAGCCCGCTAAAAATCCCGCTACCATCGAATCTCCCGCTCCCACCGAATTGACAACGCTCCCTTTCGGCGGCAGTATCTTTCGCACCCCGCCTTGTTCATCTACAAGAATCGCCCCGTCGCCTGCCATCGATACAAGCACATTTTCAGCGCCCATTTCCTGTAGCTTCTTCGCATATGTTACGATTTGAGCATCGGATTCTAAATTAACGCCAAACATCTCCCCAAGCTCATGGTTATTCGGCTTTATAAAAAACGGATGATACTTTAACACCCGAAGCAGCAGGTCCTGTGTCGCATCCACCGCAATCCGCACACCTTTTCCATCCAGCCGCTTCATAATCTGCTCATACATATCGTCCGGCAGCGTATTTGGAATACTGCCGGAAAGCACCAGCACATCCTCGTTTCCAAGCGTATCCAACTGGGCAAAAAGCTTGCCTATTTTATCCTGTGCGATTTTCGGCCCCTGCCCGTTAATCTCAAATTCCCGGTTTCCGGCTTCCTGGTGCGCATTTACCTTTACATTAATGCGTGTCATTCCTTCATCCAGAGCAATAAAATCCGTCTCACAGCCATATTCTCTTAGCATCTGCTCCATTGCGATTCCGGTAAATCCTGCCCGAAATCCAAGCGCACGGCTTTGCATTCCCAGATTGGAAAGCACGACCGCCACATTATTTCCTTTGCCGCCCGCAAAGACATGTTCTGATAACGTACGGTTGACCGCATCGTCTTTAAAATCTTTTACCTGAACAACATAGTCCAGCGACGGGTTAAATGTTACTGTATAGATCATCTTCGCTCCTTATTTTTTCTTATTTTTTCAAAAAACGTCTATTCAAACGGGTACACCAGCCCCCACTGGCTGCGTA
The DNA here is from genome assembly GCA_947090545.1 of uncultured Eubacterium sp. Taxonomy (GTDB): domain Bacteria; phylum Bacillota; class Clostridia; order Lachnospirales; family Lachnospiraceae; genus Eubacterium_J. The sequence goes on from CAMUPC010000093.1 coordinate 9,591, forward strand.
CTGACGTCAGCGTCTGCATTACATCTTTTACCATTCCAAGATTTTCTTTTCCGCCCTTGCCGCGTACATATTCCTGCATATCCTGTACCTCGTACAGCAGCGCATCTTCGGTGCTGCCAGCCTCGACCGTTTCGGTATGACCGTCGTCGGTATAAGTGATCACTGCCTTTTCTGCTCTCGGATAATTATTGATCTCAATAAATCCTTTTTCGCCGGCAATCACTCCGCGCTTTGGCTGCTTTGCACGCATCGACAGCGCGATCACCGCCATCTCTCCGTCCGGGTTTTTCAAAAGGATTCCGCTCGTCTCATCTACGCCTGTTTCAAAAAAATTTGCGGTTGTCAGCACGGCATCCGGCTTGCTTTTCATAAAAAACCTCGCAAACGATACCGCATAGACGCCGATATCCAACAGTGCGCCGCCCGCCAGCTCTTTGGAAAAAAACCGGTTTGTAACGTCATATTCCTTGCAGCTTCCAAAATTGACCTGCACCATTTTCACAGCGCCGATGGCACCGTCATCGATCATCTGCTTTAACTTTTTATACAGCGGCATATGAAACAGCGTTGTTCCGTCGCAGATGACAAGCCCTTTTTCTTCTGCAATCGCCGCGCATTCCTCCAACTGCCTGCTGTTTACCGTAATCGATTTTTCACAGAACACATGCTTGCCAGCCTGGAGCGCTTTGCGTATCCACTCATCATGCGAATTGTGCGGCGTTGCGATGTATACAATATCCACCCCTTCGTCCGCCAGCATCTCCTGTGCGCTGCCGTATGCTTTTGCCACGCCAAGCTCCCGTTTAAATTGTTCCGCTTTTGCAAGGCTGGTGCCGCAGACCGCATAGATCTCTCCATTGACCGCCTTTAACGCTGCTCCCATCTCATGGGCAATCAGCCCCGTCCCTAAAATACCCCAATTCAGATGTTCCATATTTTCACCTCTATACTTTTTATGTTCTCACAGCAAACTCTGTCTTGTCTGCTTTTTATGTTCTCACCACAAGCTCTATCCCGTCCGCTTTTGCAATCAGCGCCTTTGACGCAATCTGGCAAAACAGCGAATGCCCAACCATTCCCGGCATCCGGTCTAAGGCGTTGGAAAGCGCTTCCACATCATCCACCGGATCAAATTTTGCTTCCAGCAGGGCATTCCCATCATCGCTGACCAGTATTCCCGCTTTGCCGTCGGCGCGCCGCTCCGTCACCTGCGCGCCCATCTGCGACAGGTATTTCTTGGCATAGCTGATGCCGACGCGAAGCACCTCTACCGTGACCGGATAAGCAAATGCCAGGCGTTCCTTGTATTTTCCCTCGTCTGCCAGCAGCACATATTCCTTTGCCATCGCTGCGGCGAGCTTTTCCCGCGTGTGAATCCCGCCGCAGCTTTTCAGTGCGTTGAGCTGCATATCCAGCTCGTCGCACCCGTCAAACGCCAGATCGATCGTATCGGTCGTTTCCAGCGGCAGCATCGGGATCTGATGCTCCATGCACAGCCTGAGTGTATCCTGTGACGGAGTCACTGCCCGGATGCTCTTTCTGCTCTTCGCAATCTCATCGATCAGGAGGGCGACCGTAGAGCCGCCTCCCAATCCGACGATCATGCCGTCCTCAATCATTTCAAACGCCCTGTGCGCACATTTTTGCTTCATACATATCATTCTCCGTTCTTCCTTGTATTTCTCTTTCAGCTTCTTACTTTTTCAGCGGTTTTTTCAGCACCGCAAGAACCAGGCAGCCAACTACCGACCCGATCAAAATTGCCAGCGCATACATCACCGGATTGCCGATCGTCGGCAGTACGAAAATACCGCCATGCGGAGCCCGCAGCGTACATCCAAACATCATGGACAGCCCGCCTGCCACAGCAGAACCTGCAATACAAGACGGTATCACACGCAGCGGGTCATTTGCCGCAAAAGGAATTGCCCCTTCTGTAATAAAAGACAGCCCCAGCAAATAATTTACCATCCCTGATTCCCGTTCTTTTTGCGTAAAACGGTTTTTAAACAACGTCGTACACAGCGCAATCGCGATCGGCGGAATCATTCCTCCCGCCATTACTGCCGCCATAATCTCAAAGTTGCCTTCTGCAAGCTGGGATGTCCCGAATACGTATGCCGTCTTGTTAAACGGGCCTCCCATATCGACGGCTTCCATACCAGCCACAACCATTCCCAGCAGTACCTTGCTCGTTCCATTCATACTGTTTAACACACCAGTCAGCCCGTCGTTAATCATGCCCATCAGCGGATTAATCAGTGTCGTCACGAAAGAGCCTGCAAAAATGCCGAACACCGGATAAATAATCATCGGGCGTACGCTGTTTAACGACTGCGGTAGCTTTTCCGTCAGTTTTTTCAAAAGCAGCACCAGATACCCTGCCGCAAATCCTGCAAATAAAGCTCCCAAAAATCCTGCGTTCACATCCCCGCCTGCCGGATTCGCAAACGTAGAACCGCTTTTTGCTACAAGCCCCGCTACAAATCCAACCGCAAGCCCCGGCCTGTCTGCGATGCTCATTGCGATGTAGCCGGACAATACTGGAAACATCATGCCAAAGGAGAACTCGCCAATCGTCTTTAAATAAGCCGCAACCGGCGTATTTTTACCAAAGTTTGCAGGGTCAATGCTGTAGTCATCCAGCAAAAACGCAAGTGCGATTAAAATACCGCCGCCGATGACAAACGGCAGCATGTGTGAAACGCCATTCATCAGGTTTTTATAAATGCGCCGTCCCATGCTCTCGGATTCCTCCGCATCGTCTGACGCCTGCGCCGCCCCAGTATGGTGATAAACCGCCACGCTGCCGCTGACCGCCTGCCGGATCAGCTCTTCTGCCTTATGGATGCCGTCCGCGACCTTGGTAATAATCACTGGCTTACCGTCAAATCTCGCCAGGTCTACCTTTTTATCCGCCGCAATAATAATACATTCCGCATTCGCCACATCCTGCGGCGTCAGCACATTTTTTGCCCCGTCCGCGCCCTGCGTCTCTACTTTAATAGGAATCCCCAGCTCTTTTCCTTTCATATCCAGGCTTTCCGCCGCCATAAACGTATGCGCAATCCCTGTCGGGCACGCGGTAATCGCTAGCACACGGTAACTGCCGTCTGCCGCTTCCTGCGCTTTTTTCTCATTCTTGCCGTCCAGCTCATCCTCTTTTTGATCGATCAGCCGGATAAACTGCTCCGCCGTCTCCGCTTTTACCAGCCTTTCCTTAAACTCCGTATCCATCAGTATCGTGGAAAGCTTTGCCAGCGCTTCCAGATGCACGTTCGCCCCGGTTTCCGGCGCCGCAATCATAAAAATCAAATCCGCAGGCTCATCGTCCAGCGATTCATAATCCACGCCGCCCTGCACAACCATCGCCGCCAGCCCCGCACGCTTGACCGCTGCACATTTGGAATGCGGGATCGCGATCCCTTCCCCGATGCCCGTCGTCCCTTCCTCTTCTCTTGCCAGCACGCCCTGCTTATACGCTTCCCTGTCGCTTAAGTTTCCAGACTTCTCCATCAGGCGCGTCATATAATCGATTGCCTCAGCTTTGGAAGCGACACTGGCGTTCACATCGATTGCCTGTAAGCTGAGTAGTTCACTAATCCTCATGTACGTTTTCCTCCTTACTTTTTATTTGATTTCCAGGGGTATGTAAATTGTTTTTGTGTGTTGTTGTATCGCGATATCAATTTTTGTATCTTTAGTATAGCACGATATTTGTTATTGTCAATTTGTTTTTGGTGAAAATTATTTTTTCCACGTTTTTCACAATCGCAAAAGAGAATAGAGATGTTTTTGAGGTCTAATTTTGTTGATTTTGCCTATATAATGGATTTTCTGCATATGATATGCCGTAATGGAGGTGATGGGTGCTTATGTGATGTATTTTTTTGCTTTTTTGTGTGGGTGAAATATTTTTTTACATAGTGGTGGCAGTGTGAGAAAATTGGAAAAGTGGAACGCTTTGCGGTAAGATGTGGGGGAGATTTCGTTGTGAGCTGGATTAAACAGAATTGGGAGCGGGTGTTGTGCTTTTTTTGCATACAATCACGCTGGGAGAGGGGATTGGCACACGCTGGCTGCGTCCGCTCCAGAAGGTTAAGAAGCCCTAAGCATCCTGCGGTTACGCTGAGGCACCGTCCGGGCGCGGCACCTAGTTCGCCCTGGCTTACAGCCAGCAGCTAAAGGTGCCGCTTGGCTTCGCCCCTGCTTTGGTTCAGCAGGATGCTAAGGGCTTCTAAACCTTCTTCCAAGGCCGCAGCCAGCGTGTGCCAATCCCCTCTCCCGGCTGGTTTTTGCTTGTTCTACATAAAAAATATCGGCTTACAGGGCAAAATGTATTCCTGGCAGCTATTCATTCTCCCAGTTGGTTTTCGCTTGTTCTGCTTAAAAAATATTGGCTTACAGGGCAAAACGTATTCCTGACAACGATTCCCCATATGCGCTAACACTTCTGGAACGATGATAGATTAAGGGCTTTTAGCTTTTCTATTTGCTCAGAATATTCTAAAAACAATGCAAATCAATGCAAATCAATGAGCAAAAATGCTGCCTGAGTTAAGTAGAGTCCTTTCAAAGCCACTCTATAAGCTGGTTTCAGTTATGTTAATGCATATAGCCATCCCCTCTCTTAGCTGGTTTTTGCCTATTTTACATAAAAAATATCGGTTTCCAGTCAAGACAGACGTATTCCTGGCAGCTTCTTATTTCTTTGCGGTCATAGTCAGATCAAGCGATACAACATTTTATACGCTAATTATTAATCATTCATTATCAATTATTAATCATTCATTTTTGACTGAATGAAGCACTCGCGGGCTGTATACAGCAATTTATTTAGCGTCCTCGAAAGACAGCCGGAGGAAGGGGAGCGGGGCTGGCTTCCTGTGACTATGGAAAAATGTTAGG
>CAMUPC010000094.1 GCA_947090545.1 uncultured Eubacterium sp.
CTAACATTCTTCCAAAGTCACAGGAAGCAAGCCCCGCTCCCCTTCCTCCGGCTGGTTATCGCAAGCTCAAAATAAAATATGGCTGATAGCTATTATTTCATCCGGTCAGAAAGGAAAGTCCAACCAGCCGGAAGAGGGAACCGCTTAGTAGAACAAGCGAAAACCAGCCGGGAGAGGGGATTGGCACGCCCGGGCTGCGGCTTTGTAAGAAGGTTTAGAAGCCCTTAGCATCCTGCTCGACAAAAGCAGGGGCGAAGCCAAGCGGCACCTTTAGCTGCTGGCTGTAAGCCAGGGCGAACTAGGTGCCGCGCCCGGACGGTGCCACAGCGTCCCCGCAGGATGTTTAGGGCTTCTTAACCTTCTGGAACGGACGCAGCCCGGGCGTGCCAATCCCCTCTCCCAGCGTCCCTCCTTCAAAAACCCCCAACACTTCACAACCACCGAACAAATATTCGGAAAAAATATTTACACTTTTTCAAAATATGTGGTATACTATAGCATGTTTGAAGTTATGCCCACTGATCCACAAAAACATCACAAGGACATCACAAGGACATAACGAATGATTCCGCAGTTAAGGAGTAGGAAACATGGCGAAAAATGAAGTATACGACGAGGGCAGCATCTCCGTCCTGGAAGGACTGGAAGCTGTCCGCAAAAGGCCGGGCATGTATATCGGCAGTGTGTCCCGCAAAGGACTGAACCATTTAATATACGAGATTGTAGATAATGCAGTAGACGAGCATTTAGCTGGCGCCTGCGACACAATTAAAGTCACACTGGAAGCGGACGGCTCATGTACAGTAGAGGATAACGGGCGCGGGATTCCGGTTGGGATGCACCAAAAAGGCATTCCGGCAGCGCGCGTTGTATTTTCCACGCTTCATGCAGGCGGAAAATTTGACAACGCGGCATATAAGACAAGCGGCGGGCTGCATGGGGTAGGCTCCTCAGTCGTCAATGCACTGTCGGTATACCTGGATGTACAGATCAGCAGAGAGGGCTATATCCACCACGACCGCTACGAGCGCGGCAATCCGGTGATCGGGCTGGAGGACGGGCTGCTGCCTAAGATTGGCAGGACAAAGCAGACAGGTACGAAAATTAATTTTCTGCCAGACCCGGAGATTTTTGAAAAAACGCGGTTTAAAGGAGATGAGGTCAAAAGCCGGATGCATGAGACGGCGTACTTAAATCCGCAGCTAACGATTATTTATGAGGACAGGCGCGGTGAGACGACAGAACATATCGAATACCAGGAGCCGGACGGGATTATCGGATTTGTCAAGGACTTAAACCGTAAGAGCGAGACAATCCACGACGTCGTCTATTTTAAAGGGGAGACGGACGGCATTACTGTGGAGGCGGCATTTCAGTATACAAATGAATTTCATGAAAATATCCTCGGTTTCTGCAACAATATATACAATGCAGAGGGCGGTACGCATATTACCGGATTTAAGACGCTCTTTACGACAGTCATTAACCAGTATGCGAGAGAGCTTGGTATTTTAAAAGAAAAGGATGCCAATTTTACCGGCGCCGATGTCCGCAACGGCATGACCGCAGTGATCTCGATGAAGCATCCAGACCCGCGCTTTGAGGGACAGACAAAGACAAAGCTGGATAACCAGGACGCGTCGCGTGCGGTGGCAAAGATTGCCAGCGAAGAGGTGCAGCTTTATTTTGATAAAAACCTGGAATCGCTAAAGGCAGTTATAAGCTGTGCGGAAAAAGCTGCTAAAATCCGAAAAACAGAAGAAAAAGCAAAGACAAACATGCTTTCCAAGCAGAAATTTTCGTTTGATTCCAATGGAAAGCTTGCCAACTGCGAGTCCAGAGACGCTGCGAAATGCGAGATTTTTATTGTCGAGGGAGATTCAGCCGGCGGTTCGGCAAAGATGGCGCGAAACCGGATGTACCAGGCGATTATGCCGATTCGGGGCAAGATTTTAAATGTGGAAAAAGCAAGTATTGACAAGGTGCTTGCAAACGCTGAGATCAAGACAATGATCAATGCGTTTGGATGCGGTTTTTCCGAGGGCTACGGCAATGACTTTGATATCAGCCGGCTTCGGTATGATAAGATTATTATTATGGCGGATGCCGATGTGGACGGCGCGCATATCTCCACGCTGCTTTTAACGCTGTTTTACCGTTTTATGCCGGAGCTTATTTTTGAAGGGCATGTGTATATTGCGATGCCGCCGCTGTATAAGGCGATGCCGTCCAAAGGGGAAGAGGAATATTTATACGACGAGGAAGCGCTGAAAAAATACCGCAAGCGGCATAAGGGCGCGTTTACGCTGCAACGATATAAGGGGCTTGGGGAAATGGACGCGCAGCAGCTTTGGGAGACGACGCTTGACCCGGCGACCCGGCTGCTGAAAAAAGTAGAGATCGAGGACGGGCGCATGGCGTCAGATATTACGGAAATGCTGATGGGCAACGACGTGCCGCCGCGCAGGGCGTTTATTTATGAACATGCGAGGGATGCGGAGCTGGATGTCTGAAAACAGGCGCTGCAAAACGGGATGGGCAGCGTAAAGTCCAGCAGCGGCGAAAAGGTGTATTGGTTTAGCAGAGTATGAAATGATATGGCAGAAATAGAAAGGAAATCATATGGAGACAGAAGACCGCCTGATTCGTACGGAATATTCCGAGATCATGCAGAAATCTTATATTGACTACGCAATGAGCGTCATTATTGCCAGGGCGCTGCCGGATGTGCGCGACGGGCTAAAGCCGGTGCAGCGGCGGACGCTGTACGATATGTACGAGCTGGGCATCCGCTATGACAGGCAATACAGAAAGTGTGCGCGTATTGTCGGGGATACGATGGGTAAATACCATCCGCATGGAGACAGCTCGATCTATGAAGCGCTCGTTGTGATGGCGCAGGAGTTTAAAAAAGGGCTGCCGCTCGTAGACGGGCACGGCAACTTTGGCTCAATTGAGGGCGACGGCGCCGCTGCGATGCGTTATACCGAAGCACGTCTGCAAAAGGTTACACAGGAAGCGTATCTTGCCGATCTGGACAAGGATGTTGTGGATTTTGTGCCGAATTTTGACGAGACGGAAAAGGAGCCAGCCGTGCTCCCGGTCAAAGTGCCGAACCTGCTGATTAACGGAGCGGAAGGAATTGCGGTTGGCATGGCGACGAGCATCCCGCCGCATAATTTTTCCGAAGTGATCGACGGCGTTATCGCTTATCTGAAAAACCCGCAGATCAACACGGCGCAGATGATGGAATATATCAAAGGGCCGGATTTTCCGACGGGCGGGATTGTGACGAACCAGGATGAACTACTGGCGATTTACGCAACGGGTACCGGCAAAATCAAGATCCGCGGCAAAGTGGAGGTAGAGGCAGGCAAGGGCGGGAAGGACAAGCTCGTGATTACACAGATTCCGTATACGATGATCGGAGCGAATATCGGGAAATTTTTAAACGATGTCTATGCCCTTGTGGAGACAAAAAAGACCAACGATATCATAGACTTGTCAAACCAGTCGTCCAAAGAGGGCATCCGCATCGTGCTGGAGCTTAGGCGCGGCGCGGATGTGGAAAACCTGTGCAATTTGTTGTATAAAAAGACAAAGCTGGAGGATACGTTTGGCGTCAATATGCTCTCTGTAGCAGACGGCAAGCCGGAAACTATGGGCATTGTCCCGATCATCCGCCATCATGTGGAGTTCCAGTACGAGCTTGCGACAAGAAAATACAGCAACCTGCTGGCAAAAGAGCAGGACAAAAAAGAGATCCAGGAAGGGCTGATCCGCGCCTGCGATGTGATCGACCTGATTATCGAGATCCTGCGCGGCAGCAAAAATATCAAAGAGGCAAAGAACTGCCTTGTAAACGGAGAGACAGGCAATATTAAGTTCCGCAGCGCCCAGTCCAAAAAACGAGCTGCAAAGCTGGATTTTACCGAGCGCCAGGCGACGGCGATCCTGGAGATGCGCCTGTACCGTTTAATCGGGCTGGAGATTCAGGCGCTGATGAAAGAGCACGAGGAAACGCTGCAAAAAATTGCGCTGTATGAGGATCTGCTGTCGAACCGCGAGTCGATGAAAAAATTATTAATCAAAGAGCTGCGTGCATTAAAAAAGGAATATGGCAGGCAAAGGCGTACCGTGATCGACAATGTGGCGGAAGCTGTCTATATCGAGCAGAAAATCGAAGAAAAAGACGTCGCCGTGCTGATCGACCGTTTCGGCTATGCACGGTCGATGGATGTTGCGCTGTACGAACGCAATAAAGAAGCTGCCGACAGCGAGAGCAAGGATGTATTTTTGTGCAAAAACACAGACCGTATCTGTATCTTTACGAATAAGGGACAGCTTCATATGCTAAAGGTGTTAGACCTGCCATATGGAAAATTCCGTGACAAGGGACAGCCGATCGATAATGTCAGCAACTATGACAGCAGCCAGGAAAGGTGCGTCTATATGGCGCCTCTTAGCAGCATTACAGGCAGAAAGCTGCTGTTTGGCACGGCGTCCTCGATGCTAAAGCAGGTATCCGGCGCGGAATTTGACGTATCCAAGCGTACGACGGCTGCCGCAAAGCTATCTGATGGGGATGAGGTTATTTTTATCCGCCCGGTCTCTATGCCGGAGGATGAACAGGCCGCGGCGGAAACGATCGTCATGCAGTCCGAAAAGGGCATGTTTTTGCGCATTGAAGCGTCGTCGATCCCGGAAAAGAAAAAAACAGCGATCGGTGTGCGGGGAATGCGCCTTGCGGAAAACGACAGGCTGACGCATATTTATCTGATTGGAAAAGCGGACGACGCAGCGGGCATGGCAGAAGCGGAGTATGAGCCTGCCAAGGTGGTGCTGCACCGGCTGCGCATTGCGTCCAGGGATACGAAAGGAGTAAAACGCTGATGGAACAGGCGGTACTGAAAATCAAATACCATTCCAAGGAGATTGACAAGCTTACGTATATTGCCGGAAAAAGCGATTGGATTGACTTAAGAAGCGCGGAAACGGTAACGTTAAAAAAAGGGGAGTTCCGCCTGGTCAGCCTGGGCGTCTCCATACAGCTTCCAGAAGGCTATGAAGCGGTCATTGTGCCAAGGAGCTCGACGTATAAAAATTTTGGCATTATCCAGACAAACCATATGGGCGTGGTTGACGAAACCTACTGCGGCGACAACGACCTGTGGATGATGCCCGTGCTTGCTGTGCGCGATACAAGCATCCATGTCAACGACCGGATCTGCCAGTTCCGTATCCAAAAGCACCAGCCGCGGATTATTTTTGAAGAAACGCAGCGGCTTGCCAACCCGGACAGAGGCGGATTTGGAAGTACCGGAAATTTATAGTTGCGAAATTAGAAAAAACGGTCTAAGATAAAAGGAACAGCCAAAAACAGACAAACAATCTGGTACCCGATGCAGATAGTATGGGAGTACCCAAAAGGAAGGAGCGATACAATGGAGCAGAGAATGGTAAAGTTTTATTCCAAAGAAAGCAACCTGCTTGCCCTGCACGCAATCCCAGGGCATTTTGCCACCAGCAATTCACATATTAACTTTTATATTGATGTGACTGGAATCCGGGCACGTATTACAGAAGCAGAAGAGGCGGCGAAGATCCTGGCGCACAAGTTCGGGCACCTGAACTATGTAGATACGGTCGTCTGCATGGACGGTACGGAAGTAATCGGCGCGTTTCTTGCCAAGGAATTTGAAAAGGAGCACATTTCTTCGACAAACCAGCATAAAACCGTCTATGTAATTTCACCGGAGGAAAGCCGCGACAACCAGATGATCTTCCGTGACAATACTAAGCATATGATTGCAGGCAAGCATGTGATCCTGCTTTTGGCGACGACGACAACCGGGGAGACGATACGCAGGAGTATGGAAGGCATCCAGTATTATGGCGGAGTCATTGAAGGGATTGGCTCGATTTTCAGTACGGTCAGTACTGTGAATAATGTCAGGGTGCAGTCTTTATTTGACGGAAATGATGTGATTGGTTATCAGGCGTTTCCAAAGGCTGATTGCCCGTTCTGCAAAAAGGGAACTAAGATCGAGGCAGTTGTGAATGGGTTTGGGTATTCCAAGCTGTAGCAGGGAAAATGGCACAGTCTTTGAAAGGCTGTGCTGTTTTGTTGTTTTGAAAAAACTCCTTGACAGCTACCGGAAGTTAGTATATACTAATAAAAGTAAGAGATATAGATTTTTAGTTCGGTACAAGAATACAGCAGGTACAGTAAAGAGTCGTAGAAAAGGAGATGATTTCATGCCATTAACAATGATTCAGGCAGGGCAGCCGGGAACTGTCAAAAAGGTCGGCGGCAGGGAGGATACACGCAGATTTTTAGAAAATCTGGGATTTGTGATAGGGACGATGGTAACGGTTATTTCAGAAATGAACGGCAATATGATTGTCAGTGTCAAGGATACCAGAGTCGCAATAGGCAAAGACATGGCGAATAAAATTTTAGTATAAGGAGCAGAGTATGAGGACATTAAAAGACGCAGCAGTGGGCGAGACGGTAGCTGTTTCAAGGCTGACCGGAGAAGGCGCGGTGAAAAGGAGGATTATGGATATGGGGATTACGAAAGGGGTGTCTGTGTATGTAAGAAAAGTGGCGCCGCTTGGAGATCCTGTGGAAGTTACCGTACGGGGATATGAGCTGACGCTGAGAAAAGCAGACGCGGCGATGATTGAAGTAGCAGAGTGAAAACAAGGCATTATCTATTTTTTTGCCTGATAGTTAGTATAAACTAATAAAAAGTAGTGGAGAAAAATATTTTGTAGGAGTAGGAAACTATAAATTAAGAAACTATAACTAAAAAACGGAAAATAAGAAACGATCAAGTAAAAAACGATCAAGTAAGAAACTGTAAAGAAAAACCAACAAGCAAAATGCAAAAGCAAATAAAAACAACAGAGGAAAAAACCAATATCAAAAGCAAATAAAAACCAAGAAAATAGAAAAGGAGAAAGAACATGGCAGTTAAAATTGCATTGGCAGGCAACCCAAACTGCGGCAAGACCACGCTGTTTAACGCGCTGACGGGCTCCAATCAGTTTGTCGGCAACTGGCCGGGTGTAACTGTGGAGAAAAAGGAAGGAAAATTAAAGGGCTGGCAGGATGTTGTCGTGGTAGACTTGCCGGGGATTTATTCGTTGTCGCCTTATACGCTCGAAGAGGTGGTGGCGAGAAATTATCTGATCGGGGAACGCCCGGACGTGATTTTAAATATTGTAGACGGGACGAATTTAGAGCGCAACCTGTATCTGTCCACGCAGTTGACAGAGCTTGGCATTCCGGTTATACTGGCTGTGAATATGATGGACCTTCTGGCAAAGACGGGCGGCCAGGTCAAGATCGATGAGCTAAGCAAAGGGCTTGGCTGCGAGGTGGTTAAGATCTCTGCGTTAAAAGGAACTGGGATCAGGGAGGCAGCCCAGAAAGCAGTTTCGCTCGCGCAGAAGAAACAGGCAGCGGAGCCGGTGCATAAATTTTCTGCACAGGCGGAAAGCGTGATCAGGGAGACGAAGCGCCTGCTTGGAAACCAGGTGCCTGAGGAACAGAAGCGTTTTTTTGCAATCAAGCTGTTGGAAAAGGACGGTAAGATCGGTGCGCAGCTAGGAAATCCCCCGGATGTATCCGCGCAGATACAGGCGCTTGAGGATGCGTTTGACGATGATGCGGAAAGCATAATTACAAATGAGCGGTATGCGTATATTGCTTCGGTTATGGAGAAATGCTGTATCAGGAAGCAGCGTATGGAAAAGCTTTCCGTTTCGGATAAAATTGACCGAATCGTAACAAACCGCTGGCTTGCTTTGCCGATTTTTGGTGCTGTGATGTTTTTGGTTTATTATGTATCGGTCTCGACGGTTGGGGACCTGCTGACCGGATGGACGAATGATACGTTGTTTGGCGAGTGGATCGTGCCAGGCGTAACTGGCGCATTGGAAGCAGTGCACTGCGCGGACTGGCTGACCGGGCTGATTGCGGACGGGATTGTCGGAGGCGTCGGCGCTGTGCTTGGGTTTGTGCCGCAGATGCTTGTGCTGTTTTTGTTTCTTGCGTTTTTGGAAGCGTGTGGGTATATGGCGCGTGTGGCGTTTCTTATGGACCGCATTTTTCGCAAATTTGGGCTGTCCGGCAAGTCGTTTATCCCGATGCTGATTGGCAGCGGATGCGGAGTGCCGGGAATTATGGCATCCCGTACCATTGAAAATGAACGGGACCGCAGGATGACGGTTATGACGACGACGTTTGTGCCTTGCGGGGCGAAGCTGCCGATTATCGGGATGATCGCGGGTGCGTTTTTTGGGAATGCCGGATGGGTTTCCTGGAGCGCCTATTTTGTAGGGATTGCAGCGATTATCTGTTCGGGTATTCTTCTGAAAAAGACGAGGATGTTTGCGGGAGATCCGGCGCCGTTTGTCATGGAGCTTCCGGCATATCATATGCCAACGGCGGGCAATGTACTTAGGAGCATGTGGGAGCGGGGATTTTCGTTTATTAAAAAAGCAGGCACGATTATTTTGCTGTCTACGATTGTACTGTGGTTTTTACAGGGCTTTGGATGGGTCGGCGGCAGCTTTGCGATGCTGGAAGAAGGGCAGTTGGACAGCAGTATTCTTGCCGCGCTTGGCGGCGTGATTGCGCCGGTATTCGCGCCGCTTGGCTGGGGCGACTGGCGGATGGCAGTCGCGGCAGTGACCGGGCTGATTGCAAAGGAAAATGTAGTTGCGTCATTTGGTATCCTGTTTGGGTTTGCGGAAGTGGCAGAAAATGGGGAAGAGATCTGGAGTGTGCTTGCAGCTTCGATGACCGGGGCGGCAGCGTATTCGTTCCTTGTGTTTAATCTGCTGTGCGCGCCTTGCTTTGCGGCGATGGGCGCGATCAAGCGGGAAATGAACAATGCCAAATGGTTCTGGTTCGCGATCGGATACCAGTGCGGGCTTGCGTATGCGGTATCGCTGTGTATCTATCAGTTTGGAAGGCTGTTTTTTGCCGGGCAGTTTGGCATAGGGACGGTTTTGGCAGTGCTGCTTACGGCGGCGTTTCTCTGGCTGCTGTTTCGTCCGGCGAAGGAAAGCGGTACGTTTCATATGCGCCATATAGCAGGAGCAAAATCATAAAAAACAGGAGGTTTCAAATGGGAACAGTTGTTGTTTTTGCCGGGCTTGCCGCGGTGGTGGCTTTTATTATCCGCGGTATGGTACGGGATAAAAAACAGGGAAAGACAGGCTGCGGCGGAGATTGCAGCCGCTGCCGCGGGTGTCGTTAAGCCTTTACAGGGAGCGTAAGGAAGGCGGTGCAGATGCATAAAAACAGGCGTAAAGTCCGGTGCTTTGGATTTTACGCCTGTTTTTTGTCCTATTTTTCAATAAAATAATTTAGAAAAGTCTATACAAAGTCCACAATTTTTTCGTGAAAAGGTGTTTTCTTTTGTAGGAATATCTGATAAAATAAAAAAAGGGAGATAGGGAAGGGGAAGAGACATACCGAATTACAGGCACCCAGTCTGTAACAGGCATATAAAAATAGTGCAGAAGGAGAAAATGTGGAAATGAAAGATATAAATGAATTGCTTGATACGAAGGGTATGCTGATCTATACGAATGATAATTGTACAGGATGTAATAAATGTGTGCGTGTCTGCCCTACATTAATTTCAAATATAGCACAGGATGGAAAGATCTTTGTAAATCGTGAAAGCTGTATCGCGTGCGGAGCATGTCTGGAAGCGTGCGGCCATGACGCGAGGGCTTATTATGACGATACAGAGCAGTTTTTTACAGATCTCAAGGCAGGAAAGAAGCTTTCCGTCATTATTGCGCCGGCATTTTTGGCGAATTATCCAAAGGAATACAAGCGGGTGCTCGGATACTTAAAATCGTTAGGCGTCAATCATATCTACAGCGTGTCGTTTGGCGCGGATATTACGACCTGGGGATATCTTAAGTATATCACGGAACATCATTTTACCGGAGGCATCAGCCAGCCATGCCCGGCAATTGTGGAGTATGTGGAAAAATATATTCCTGAGCTGATCCCGCGCATGATGCCAGTGCAAAGCCCGATGATGTGCATGGCAATCTACGTCAAGAAATATCTGAAAATCAGCGACGATCTCGCGTTTATCAGTCCTTGCGTTGCTAAAAAGTACGAGATTCAGGATAAAAATAATCACGGCTATGTGAAATATAACGTGACGTTTTTAAAGCTGATGCAAAAGATCGGTAACCAGTATGCAAACAGCCCTGCATATACCGATGAACTGGAATACGGTATGGGCTCTTTATATCCGATGCCGGGCGGATTAAGGGAAAATGTGGAGCATTTTCTTGGAAAAGGGCAGGTTGTGCGCCAGATCGAAGGCGAAAAGGAAGCGTACCGCTATCTGGATGAATATAGTAAACGGGTAAAAAGCAAAGCGGAGCTGCCGTTTATGGTTGATGTGCTCAATTGCAGCAAAGGGTGTATTTACGGCCCGGCGACCGATCCGGCGAAGCATACGGACGACGTGCTGCTGACACTGAGCAAAGTGCGGGATATGGACCAGCCGCAGGCGCATGGCAGGGGCATCCTGCATAAGAAAAATAAGAGCCCGTGGAGCAAGCAGAGTACGCCGGGCGAACGGCTTGCCAATCTGATGGAAGCGTTTCGCGAGCTGAATTTATCTGATTTTATCCGTACATACGATACATCAAAGGCAATCAAGGTGATGGAGCCTTCCGCCAGCGAATTGCAGTCGATCTATGAAAGCATGTTGAAAAACACGCCGTTAAAGCAGAGCATCAATTGCAGCGCCTGCGGATATGATACATGCAAAGATATGGCATACGCGATTTTCAACAAGGTCAATGCAAAGGAGAACTGCATTCATTATATTAAAGAGCTTGCGGAAAATGAAAGCTTGGCGCTTGAAAGGGTCAACCAGGAGCAGAGCAGGGAGCATGAAACCCGGATGAATAAGATCGACGCGATCCGCGGACAGTTTACGACGCTGTCAAATGCGGTTGCAGAGCTGAACGACGCCAATGAAGCGTCGGCAAACGAAGCGACCGATCTTGCCGGCAAGCTGAATGATATTTCAAAATTCTGCTACAGCCTGGAGGATTCTCTGGCAAGCATTTTAAACTTTATCGATATTTACAAAAATACGAGCGAAAGCATTGTCAATATCGCGAATAAGACAAACCTGCTGTCATTAAACGCTTCGATTGAAGCGGCGCGTGCCGGGGAGCAGGGCAGAGGGTTCGCTGTTGTCGCTGAACAGATCAGAAGCCTGTCCGCATCGATTAAGACGCTGATTGTCAAGGACAACCAGCAGGCGGAAGAGACGATTCCGATGGTAGATGAAAGCGTCAGCGCGATTAAGGACTTAATTGAAAATATTAACCATATGAGCGACCGCATCGCAACGATTGCGGCAAATTCCGAGGAGATCGCTGCGCAGACTGCCAACGTGCAGGTAATGGCGGACGATCTGCGGGATGATGTGGAAAAAATTTAACAGAACGAAAAACAGGGGCTGCTGCACGAAGCTATTTCTGCGGCAGCTCTTACTTTGTGCTATTATATATAGAAGTTATTTTTTATTTTTAGTTTTATTTTTTAATAGTTTCATATTTTATTTTTTGCTTGACACTTTCATAAAAAAATAGTAAGATGTTCATATGAACAATTGCTCATATGATAAAACGATAGTAAGGACAGGTAAAAACAGAAAGGGGGATCGTTTTGCAGGAAAAAGAACCGCTATGCTGTGAAACAACAGAAATCCATGAGGATCTGCTGGAAATGGTAAATAAAAACATGCCGCCGGAGGAAGAACTGTATGACCTGGCGGAGCTGTTTAAGGTGTTTGGCGATTCGACCAGAATCCGTATCCTGTTTGTACTGTTTGAGGCGGAGGTCTGTGTGTGTGACCTGGCAGAAGCTTTGCATATGACACAGTCCGCGATCTCGCACCAGCTTAAGATTTTAAAAAATTCCAGGCTGGTCAAAAGCAGGCGCGAGGGAAAATCAATTTTTTATTCTCTTGCGGACAGCCATGTAAGGACGATGATTGACCAGGGGCTGGAGCATATTGAAGAATAGCGAAACACGAACAAAATAAGATTAAGAAAGGAAGAAAAAAATGAAAAAGAAATTTAAACTTCAGGATTTAGACTGTGCAAACTGCGCTGCAAAGATGGAGGATGCGATTAAAAAGCTGCCGGGCGTACACGATGCATCGGTTAGCTTTCTGACGCAGAAGATGATGGTCGATGCCGAGGATGCGCAGTTTGACAATATTATGAAACAGGTTGTGGATGTCTGCGCGAAGGTGGAGCCGGACTGTAAGATTTTATTTTAAAGGTTGTTCTGGAGAGTAGAAATATGACAAAAAAGCAAAAATTAATACTTTCCCGCATTATCCTTGCGTTTCTGATATTCGCGGCACTGCTTGTATGCGAGCATTCAGGGAAGCTGGAGTCTTTTGACGGAATGGTTTTGTTTGCTATCTATCTTGTGCCGTACCTTGTGGTTGGCTATGATATTATTTACAAGGCGTTTCGCAATATCAAAAACGGGCAGGTATTTGACGAAAATTTCCTGATGATGCTTGCCACATTTGGCGCATTCGGCGTCCAGGAGTATTCAGAAGCCGTTGCCGTGATGCTGTTTTACCAGGTGGGCGAGCTGTTCCAGGGCTATGCGGTCGGAAAATCCCGCCAGTCGATTACGGAGCTTATGGATATCTGCCCGGAATATGCCAATATCGAACAGGACGGCAGAATCCTACAGGTAGACCCGGATGATGTGGAAGTGGGCAGCACGATTATTGTAAAGCCAGGAGAGCGGATTCCATTAGACGGAATTGTAACACAAGGAGAATCCCTGATCGATACGGCTGCGCTGACCGGGGAATCTGTACCACGCCGCGCCGCAGCAGGAGACGAGGTGATCAGCGGCTGCGTCAATGGAAGCGGCACGTTAAAAGTGCAGGTGACAAAGGAATTTGACGACTGTACCGTAGCGAAGATTTTAGAGCTTGTAGAAAACGCTTCCAGCAAAAAAGCAAAGGTGGAAAATTTTATTACCCGCTTTGCAAGATACTATACGCCTGCCGTAACGATCGCCGCGGCTGCACTTGCGCTCCTGCCTCCGCTTGTAATGGGCGGCGGATGGGCAGAATGGATACAGCGCGCCTGCATTTTCCTCGTAATCTCCTGCCCGTGTGCGCTCGTGATCTCTGTCCCGCTTGGCTTTTTCGGCGGTATCGGCGCGGCGTCAAAAATCGGCGTACTCGTAAAAGGCAGCAATTACCTGGAAGCCGTCGCAGAGATGACGACGATCGTATTCGACAAAACTGGAACCTTAACAAAAGGCGAGTTTAAGGTAACACAAATTCTGCCGGAGCCTTCTGTAACAAAAGAACAACTGCTGGAAACAGCAGCACTCGGCGAAGGCTATTCCAACCATCCGATTGCCGCTTCCTTAAAAGAAGCTTACGGAAAAAAAGCCGATTTAAAACGGGTATCATCCGCCGAAGAACTCGCAGGGCACGGCGTCCGCGTACAGGTAGACGGCAAAAAAGTCCTGCTTGGCAATGAAAAGCTGATGCAGCAGGAGCAGATTGCCTATACGCCATGCGACAGCGCCGGGACGGTTATCTATGCGGCACAGGAAGGCAGGTTTTTAGGATCGATCGTAATATCGGATACGGTCAAGGACGGAGCAAAAGAAGCACTTTCACAGATCAAGCAAACCGGCGTCAAAAAGAGCGTAATGCTGACCGGCGACCGCAAAAAAGCGGCACAGGATACCGCGGCGCAGCTTGGCATCGATGAGATACACGCAGAGCTGCTTCCGGCAGACAAGGTAGCATGTGTAGAAAAGCTGCTGGAAAACCAGACGGAAAAAGAACGGCTTGCGTTTGTCGGAGACGGCATTAACGACGCGCCAGTGCTGACAAGGGCTGACCTTGGCATTGCGATGGGCAGTATGGGGTCTGATGCGGCAATTGAAGCTGCGGATATTGTACTGATGGATGATGATATCCGAAAAATCGCTTCGATTGTGCGTATTTCCAGAAAAACGATGCGTATTGTGCGGCAGAATATTGTATTTGCGCTTGGGATTAAGGCGCTGGTGCTGGTGCTGGGGGCGTTTGGGGCGGCAAATATGTGGGAAGCGGTGTTTGCGGATGTTGGGGTGTCGGTGATTGCGATTCTTAATTCGATGCGGACGCTTAAGACAGAATGAAGGATTTAGAGGGGGGTGTTGGGAAACGGACGCTGGAGGAAGGGGAGCGGGGCTTGCTTCCTGTTCCGATTCCAAAATGTAAGGAGCCCTAGGCATCCTGCGGAAACGCTGAGGCACCGTCCGGGCGCGGCACCTAGTTCGCCCTGGCGTTCCGCCAGCA
>CAMUPC010000095.1 GCA_947090545.1 uncultured Eubacterium sp.
TGTAAGCCAGGGCGAACTAGGTGCCGCGCCCGGACGGTGCCACAGCGTTCCGCAGAATACTTAGGGCTCCTTACATTCTGGAATCGGAACAGGAATCCAAGCCCCGCTCCCTTTGCTCCAGCGTGCTCTCTGCAAAAAAACTCCCATCCTAGTCTTTCTGCATATTCGCAAACTTCGTATACTGCGGAAGCCACACAAGATTCACTGTTCCGATCGGTCCATTCCTCTGTTTGGCAATAATGACCTCCGCAATATTCTTTTTATCACTATCTTTGTTATAATAATCATCGCGATAAAGAAACATCACAACATCCGCATCCTGCTCGATTGCCCCGGACTCGCGCAAGTCAGACAGCATCGGGCGGTGATCCGGGCGCTGTTCTACGGCACGGCTTAACTGCGACAGCGCAATAACTGGTACATGCAGTTCTCTTGCCAGTGCCTTTAGCGAACGGGATATTTCTGAGATTTCCTGCTGCCTGGAATCTGTTCTTCCGTTTCCTGACATCAACTGTAAATAGTCAATAATAATCAGCTCCAGGTTAAATTCCAGCTTGTACTTCCGGCATTTGGAGCGCAGTTCTCCGATGGATATGCCTGGTGTATCGTCGATAATGAGTTTGGATCGCCCGATGGTTCCGGCTCCTTCGATCAGCTTTTCCCAATCTGTATCGGACAGGTTTCCGTTGCGCAGCATCTGTGCGTCTACCCTGGATTCTAGGGAAAACAGGCGGTTTACAAGCTGTTCCTTGGACATTTCCAGGCTGAAAATAGCGGTTGAGATATCACTGTGAAATGCTGTATATTGGGCGATATTCAATACAAAGGCGGTCTTTCCCATGGACGGGCGTGCGGCTACAAGGATCAGGTCTGATGGCTGCAAGCCGGACATCCGGTAGTCCAGGTCGATGAATCCGGTCGCAATGCCAGTGACGTTGCCCTGGATTCTGGATGCTTTTTCGATCCGGTCTAACGCGTTGATGACGATTTGCTTGATTGGTACAAATTCCCCGCTGTTTTGGCTTTGCAACAACTGAAAGATGTTTTTTTCTGTATTGGCAAAAATCGTTTGCAGTTCTTCGTTTCCGGCGTAGCATTCGTTCTGGATCGTTTCTGTAACTTTGATCAGCCTGCGCAGCATTGCCTTGTCTTTGACCATATTTGCGTAATAACGGATATTCGCCGCGGTCGGCACTGCTGCTATCAAGTCAAGCACATACTCCATGCTGCTGATTTCTGGAGGCAGGTCTTTTTCTTTTAGCTTATCCTGTAGGGTCACGGGATCTACCGGCTTATCCTGGTTAAACAATTCTACGATGGCATCGAATAAAACGCCGTACTGGTGATGGTAAAAATCCTCTGCCGACAACGTCTCCGAAGCTGTTATAATCGCCGCGCGGTCCATCATCATGGCGCCCACGACTGACTGTTCCGCTTCGATACTGTTGGGCATCGTTCTTTTAATCAGCGCTTCTTCCATTCGGTCAGCCTTCTACGACATGGACTCTTAAGTTTGCCGTTACCTGCGGATGCAGCTTAACTGGAACATCATAAAAGCCAAGCGCTTTGATCGGGTCTGTGAGCTGCATTTTCTTTTTGTCCAGCTCAAGATGAAGCTGTTCCTTCGCTGCTTCTGAGATCTCCTTGGTAGAGACAGAACCAAAGGTGCGCCCGCCGGTTCCTGCCTTGATCTTTACTTCTACCTGTTTTTCTTTTAAGTCCTCCGCAAGCTGCTTTGCCGCGGCAAGGTTTTCTGCCGCATCCTTCTCGGCGCGCCTGTTTCTGAGCTTTAAGTCATTTAATGACTGGCTTGTAGCTTCTACTCCACGTTTTTTCTTTATCAGCATATTGCGCGCAAAAGCATCGCTTACTTCTACTATTTCATTTTTTTTGCCGACGTTTTTCACGTCCTCTAATAAAATTACCTTCATTTTTCTATCTCTCCTTTTTCTATCATTTCATCCAGGATTGCCCTGATCTTTCTCTTCGCGTCCTCGATGCTACAGCCGGATAGCTGTGCTCCGGCAATATTGGCATGTCCGCCGCCGCCCAGCCGTTCCATAATCGACTGCACATTGATCTCATCGATCGAGCGGGAGCTGATAAAGATTTTATTCTGATATTCCGTCATAACAAACGAAGCTTTGATACCGATAATATTCAGCAGCTCATTTGCGGACTGCGCGCTGACAACCGTAGGGCTCTCCACCTTATCCGCCGGACAGACCGAGATCGCAAACGCCCCGTGATAGACTTCCGCATGTCGCATGACCTCAGCCCTTGCTTTATAATCCGCCATATCATTGCGCAGCATTTTGCGGACTCTCGTCACCTCCGCACCACAGCGCCTTAAGTAAGCAGCCGCTTCAAACGTACGGACGCCTGTTTTTTGCATAAAGTTATTCGTATCGATCAAAATACCCGCATAGATCGCATCTGCTTCACAAGCTGTCAGCTTGATATTTTCCGCAAAATACTGCAATACCTCCGCGATCATCTCACAGGTAGAGGAAGCGTACGGCTCTATATAAGATAAAATCGGATTTTCAACGACCTCGCTTCCCTGTCTGTGATGGTCAAAAACGACAATCGATTTTGTCTTTTTCAAGATCTCAGGACAATCCGTATACGTTGGACGGTTGGTATCCACAACCATCACCAGCGTATTGTTATTCGTCAGTTCAATCGCTTCCTCACTCTGAATAAACAAATCCGGTTCATACCCGTTTTCTTCATGAAAACACTCCTTAAGCGGGCGCAGCGAAGTCGTGACCTCATTTAACACAATCTGCACCTTTTTATCCAGCACGCGTCCCGCACAGTAAACCCCCACAGCCGCGCCAAAGGAATCCACATCCGCGATATGGTGCCCCATAACAATCACATTGCTGCGGCTTTCAATAATCTCGCGCAGCGCATGTGCCTTCACACGCGCCTTCACACGGGTCATCTTATCCACCTGCTTGGAGCTGCCGCCAAAATACGTAATCCGTTCGCCCTCCTTGACAACAACCTGGTCACCGCCTCTGCCCAACGCCATGCCGATCGCCATGCGCGCATATTCATAATTCTGGTTATACGTATCCGCAGTACTGCCGATTCCAATGCTGAGCGTCACCGCCATCTCATTGCCGACCTTGACGGTCTTTACTTCATCCAGCACACTAAATTTGTCCTCTTCCATTTTTGCAAGATAAATATAGCGAAATACGACAAAATATTTATCTTTTTCTACTTTACGCACCAGCCCGTCCATGCCCGAAAAATATTTATTCACTTTCCGGTCAATGAGCGCGACTAACAAGGACTGCTTCACATCCTCAATACTGTTTAACGCTTCCTCATAGTTATCAATATAAATCAGCGCCGCTACCAGCTTCTGGTCGTCATTTTCCCGAATATAACGGTTAAGCTGCGTCTCATCGTACAGGTACAGCGCCGTCATATACTCGTCGCTTCCCTCAATCGCAACCATCTGGTTTTCCGGCGTAATACTGGAAAACTCAATCCTCTTAAGCTGCGCCCGAAACTCCCTGCCGTCCCATCCGATATGGAGCTGCGATTCCGTCTTATTCTTCTGAATTATTTCTCTCGTAATATGCGAGAAAACCGACGTAATCGACCTGTGATACTCCTTGTCCTTACCCGTCAGCTCCGTAAATTTCTCATTCACCCATAAGATTTTACCATTATAATCAATCAGAGCATACGCGACATCAAATTCATTCAGCAGCTTTTTCTGCACCGTACCGTACTGTGTCGCAAAATTAATCAGCTCATTCATAAAATAAGGCTTGCTCCTGTGAAAGCTTACCGTTACCACAATAAAATAAACGACTGTAAATACAGACACAAGCAGCCCCGCTTTCTTCTGGTAAAAGTACATGGGAATGTTCATAAGTACAAGAAGGATCGTCAGCAGCATAGGACCGTACATATAATTGCGCAGGCGTCCTTTAAATTTTATACTTTTTTTCATTTCAGAATACTTTACCTTTCCACAAAGATAGTAACTATTATACCATGTTACGTGATTTATGGAAAGAGTTTAGAAACAAAAAACTGAATAAACGGGTGGAGAGGCATAACCTTATGTAGATTTTGTACATATACGGACGCTGGAGGAAGGAGAGCGGGGCTTTCTTCCGGTTCCTTTTCCAAAATGTAAGGAGCCCTAAGCATCCTGCGAAACGCTGTGGCACCGTCCGGGCGCGGCACCTAGTTCGCCCTGGCGTTCCGCCAGCAGCTAAAGGTGCCGCTTGGCTTCGCCCCTGCGTTAATGAGCAGGATGCCAAGGGCTCCTAACATTTTTCCAACGGAACCGGAAGAAAGCCCCGCTCTCCTTCCTCCGGCTGGTTTTCGTAACCTCTACATAAAATGCGGTATACCGTATACCAGGCAGCAACAGCTCCAACGATCCTAAATTGAAAGCTGATACACGATGTACCGTTATTTTGCGTCATGGAAAACCAGCCGGGAGAGGGGATTGGCACGCCCTGGCTGCGTCCTTGGAAGAAGGTTTAGAAGCACTTAGCATCCTGCTGAACAAAAGCAGGGGCGAAGCCAAGCGGCACCTTTAGCTGCTGGCGGAACGCCAGGGCGAACTAGGTGCCGCGCCCGGACGGGGCCACAGCGTAACCGCAGGATGCTTAGGGATTCTTAACCTTCTGGAACGGCGCAGCCAGGGCGTGCCAATCCCCTCTCCCGGCGTCCCCACATGAAAAACCGACACACGCCCGATCACCCCCTCCAGCCGTGTGCCAGTTTACCTCATAACTACTCCCCAATCTCGGCTACTATTTGCACCCCACTTTCTTCCGGCGCATACGTCAATTGAATCATATCCCCCACCTGATACCGGATAATCCCAATCAACTTCTGGTCTGACAAATCAACATCAAACACCATCTCCGAGTTCTCCAATGCGATATAATAATGCGTATTCCCCTCAATAACAACCGGAGCAGCCGCCAAAATCTTTCCGCTGATCTTCTCATACATATCCGTATGATCCTTCACTTCCGAGATCCCATTCGTGGCAAGCAGCGTAACATACGCCTTCTCACATTCCTTGACTGTATCGCCAATCGCTACCCACTGGTATTTCTGTACATTGACCATCGCGTATTTTTTTACAAGCCCGGCGCCGTCTTTGAGCGCCATAAAATACGTCGGCTGGTCGGAAATATTAAGCAGCAGCGGGAATGTCGCGCTGTATCCTAAGTTCTGCACCTGTCCTTCGGCAGAGGACATCGCGGAGTCCTCAATCGCTCCTTCGATTTTATAGTATTTGGTTTCCATCGTACGCTGGTTCATCAGGACAAAGCCTACGTTGGACTGGTCGCCGCTGACGGAGGTGACGCCTGTATATACCCATACATCGTCGTCCAGCGCAATATAATTATAGCCGCTTGTCGCTTTCAGGCAGTCCTTCTGTCCCAGCACGCTGTTAAAAAATCCGTGCTTGTAAATACCGTAATAATTATACAGCTTTTTCAGTAATTCAGCGGAATATACCTTGTCAATCCAGTTTGGCACCTGATCCACCGGATAATCCGTGCATTCCCCGGTAACCGCGTTGCACAGTACGACATTGCCGACCGTCTGCCCGCCAAACAGCCCGATGTTAAACTTTTTCACAGGGCATACCCAGTACGGCGTGCCTTCATCATCGATCTCAAAAAAGATCTGGTCGTCAAAAATATACGTCGGATAGTGAAAACGCAGATGACGGTAAATATTGCGGTTAAAATATTCTGCCTTGGAATATTTAATCGTCTGTTCCAGCTTTACGCATTCGGTATTCTGCGTCGCCATATCGATCCTGATATATGCAGGTATCCCAGCCTTTTGGTTTGTCAGCCATTTGATCTCGTTTGCGTATACGAGCGGTGTCACCCGCACAGGCGTATCCTTATAGTTGATCTGCGTATAATCGGAACCGACCTCAAACTGGGAAACCATATCTACCATGCTGCCCATTTTGCGGTTGCCTAAAAGCTCTGCGGAATCCTTATCCAGCAATGGGATCGTATTATAATTTGTCTGCTGGATATCCTGTGTAAAATCACTTTCCCTGACATTCATCAGCTTCTGGTATTTATCCGCGTTGATAATCGGAGAGGAGAGCAGATTGCCGCCTGCAAAGATTACTAATGTCAGCACAAATAATCCAAAGCCTATTTTTACGCCTTTCATTTCCTTTAGCATCTTTTCGGTCGATTTGATCGGCACAACATTGCTCTTTGACTGCCTGCGTACCTGCGAAACCGCGTAAACAATCGTTGCAAACGCAATGACAAGCTCCAATGTCATCCAAAAGCCCGCGGCATGAATATTAATCGCGGGGAGTGAGACATAGTAATAAATACCTAGGATCAATAGTGCTATGATAAACAGCACAAGATTTCGAGTTACTTTTTTCATACAATTTTCCTCATTATTTCTGTTTCATAAACTGAATCTGCTTCATAAACTCTTCTTCAATGCGTGCGTGCATTCCATCGATTTTATCCAGATTTTCCTTTGGAATAAAGCCGCCCGCCATTTCCTGATGCCCGCCGCCGCTTCCGTAATCTTTAAGCACCTTTGCCACCATTTTTCCTGCATCCACGTCTTTTCGTTCACAGCGGACAGAAAACTTGATGCCGTCTGTGCGTACCGCGTATACAATCGAGATGTCCACCACGTTTAACGACAGGATAAAATCAGAAATAATCGCTATCAGCGCATCCGGGCAATCTAACGGTATCCATGCAAAGCCTACGCCGTCATTGATATAGATATTATCGATCGCAGCCCCATATGCCTTGAGATCATCCAGCTCCAGTACATCATGGTACATAATCTTTATTTTATCCACATCGGCACGTTTATACACATAGGCAAACATATCCAGGTCAAGCTCCGTCACTCCCCTGATAAAATCAGCCGTATCCACTTTGATGCCATAGGCAAGTGCGGCAGCGACACCCGCATCCATCGGCGTATCCGTCTGGTAAAAATATTGTGCGATCAGCGAGGAGCAGGCGCCTGCACGCCGGATGTCCCGATATTGATAGCTGCATTCGATAAACGTCGGATGATGGTCGATACATGCCACCTCGTCTCCGATCAGGTCCGTAAGGTTTGCATTATATTTCTGGGAATCTACAGCGACAATATAATCCTGCTCTGTCATATCCCTGATCTCATTTGCCGGCAGTACATCGATTTGAAACACTTCAAACATTTTCTTTGTACTCAGCTTTTCCACTGTGCCTTCGTAGCAGATCTTTGCTTCCACGCCGTGCTGCTTTAAAAAATACTGTAGTCCAAATGCGCTTGCGACTGCATCCGGGTCTGGATAGTTATGCGTCTGAATATAATTTTTATGCCCTCTTAATAGCTCTACCAACTGCAATGGGTTCATATCCTACTCGGTTCCTTTTCTGAATATTTGAAAAAACCACCACACGGCTGTCCATGTGGTGGTCTGTTTTGTCTTAATCCTGCACGTACGGCATCAATGCAACATGGCGTGCTCTCTTAATTGCTGCTGTAAGAGCTCTCTGATGCTTTGCACAGTTTCCTGTAATTCTTCTAGGCAGGATCTTGCCTCTTTCGGAAATATATCTCTTTAACTTATTTACATCTTTATAATCAATCTCGTTGTCTTTTCCGCAAAATACACATACTTTTTTCCTTCTGTGCATCGTTCTTCTGCGCGGATTGTCGCCTCTCTCATTTCTATTGAAAGCCATGACTATCACCTGCATTCCTTTCCTGGTTATTATTTGCCCTGTTAATTAAACGGCAGCTCCTCATCGATTCCGTCAGGAATATTCATAAATCCATCTCCTGCCGCGCTCGGTGCCGGCCTTTGAGCAGGAGCGGAATATCCGCCTCCAAATTGGTCAGAATTTGCATTTTTGCTCTCTGCAAACTCCTGCTCTTCTACTACTACCTCGGTCGTATATACTTTCTGCCCGTCCCGGTTTGTATAGCTGCCTGTCTGAATTCGTCCTGTTACTGCAATTTTAATGCCTTTATGAAAATATTTCTCTGCGAACTCAGCAGTACGCCCAAAGGATACACAGTTAATGAAATCGGCTGTCTGCTGATCTCCCCCGTTGTTTCTGACAAAACGCCTGTCCACGGCTAATGTATATCTGGCAACTGCTGTTGACGATTCCCCCTGGGAATAACGCACCTCAGGATCTCTCGTCAAACGTCCCATCAGTATCACTTTATTCATATTCGATCTCCTTTATCGTCTATGCCTCGTCTTTACGAACGCATAAGAACCGAAGAACGTTGTCCATAATACGGACATGCTGCTCGATCTGTGCTGGTGCATCAGCAGCCGCATCAAACTGGATAAAATAGAAAAAGCCGTCGCTCATCTTCTGGATTTCGTAAGCTAATTTCTTTTTGCCCCATTCCTCTACTTCTGTAATTGTACCTCCGGCACGAGTAATATACTCTTTCGCCTTCTCTACAACTGCTGCTCTCGCATCATCTTCGATTTTAGCATTCACAACGAGCGCTAATTCATACTTGTTCATGCGAATTTTACCTCCTTTTGGTCTCTGGCCTCTTCCTTTTGGAAAAAGCAAGGAATTTATCTTATCACAAATACAGATGATACCATGATTACTGTTTGTTTGCAAGTGGTTTTTTGATATTTTTTACATTTTTTCTGCCTGCTTGCCTGCAAGCATCCCAAAAACCGAGTGACATAGGAAGCCTACTGTGCTAAACTAAGATCTGAGACAACCGTTCACAGGACTAAGGCAAAGGATTTTAGAATGAAAACAATACTGCTAATAGAGGACGACAAGGATTTGAATGCCGGGCTGTCGTTTGATCTGGAAATGGAGCATTACAAAGTCCGCCGGGCGCTGACGCTGGGCGAAGGCAGACGGATTTTTGAACAGGAACATGTGGATCTGATATTATTAGACGGAAACCTGCCGGACGGCGATGGGTTTGCGTTTTGCCGGGCAGTAAAAGCCAAACGGGATATTCCTGTGATTTTTCTGACCGCCAGGGATATGGAGCAGGATGAAATGCAGGGGTTTGACTGCGGGGCGGACGATTATATTACAAAACCCTTTAAAACGCCGATCCTTCACAGGCGCATCCAGGCGGCGCTGCGCAAATCCGGCGGGGAAGGGCTGCATAACCGGTATGAGGACGGATATTTAACCATTGATTTTGACAATTTTACCACTGTGCGAGGGCAGGAGACGCTGACGCTGACACCTACAGAATACAGGATCTTGCGGCTTTTGACCGCAAATGCGGACAAAGTTGTGACAAAGCAGCTTTTACTGGAAAAAATATGGGACAACAGCGGGAATTTTGTAGATGAACATACGGTTGCGGTAAATATGAACCGTCTGCGCAAGAAAATTGAGTCTGACGGCCACATGTATATTCAAACGATGTATGGAATGGGATACCGGTGGAACGGCAGATAAACAAAACGCTGGATTCTCGAATGAACGGATGAGTTGTGCGGAAAGGCAGGGACAGGCAGAATGGAAAAAATACTGGCGGCGGCTTCACTGCTTCTTTTTATAATGAGTATAGGGGCTGCTGTTTATGTCCGAAAAAATCTGGTGCTGTACACCGATCTGATCATGGCAAGCTTAGACGCCATCCTTGCGGGAAAAAAGGGAGTTGATTCCGCTATCTGCAAGGATACGCTGATTGGAAAGATACAGATGAAGCTGTGCCAGCTTCAGGAGGTTATGGAGCAAAAATCCTTAGAAGGCGTGCGCCAGAAACAAATGCTGGAATCTGTCATATCAGATATTTCCCATCAGGTAAAAACTCCGGTTGCGAGCCTTCGGATGTATCACAGCCTTTTGGAACGCAAAGGCCTGGAGGAAGAAAAGCGCGCGGAATTTTTGCAGGCGGCGGTACGGCAGGCGGATAAACTGGAATTTTTTATGGACAGCCTCATCCGTATGTCCAGGCTGGAAACGGGCATCGTAAAAGTGCAGCCCCAGAAAAATTCCGTATACGGGCTGCTGGCGCAGGCAGTCTGCGACGCGGCTCTGAAAGCAGAGGAAAAAAACATCGGGATACATGTGGACTGCCCGGAAGGGCTGGAGGCGTATTTCGACCGGAAATGGACAGTGGAAGCGGTCTTTAATATTGTGGATAACGGGATAAAATATACGAAAGCCGGCGGGCATCTGGAGATTACAGCCGGGAAAACTGATTTTTTTGTTAGGCTTTGCATTAAGGATAACGGGAGGGGGATCGAGGAAGGGCGGATTCCCCAGATTTTTCAGCGCTTTTACCGGGAACCGGAGCTGGCGGATACAGAAGGGATGGGGCTTGGGTTATATCTGGCACGTGAGATCGTGATGAAGCAGGGAGGGTTTTTGGAAGTGCAGTCGAAGCCGGGAGCAGGGACGCAAGTATGCGTAAACCTGCGCATGGAAAACGTATAAAAAGATTATCTCAAACTTGTTACTTTTCTGAGAACAGTTTGAGATAATCTTTTTTTAAGATTGGTTTATCAAAGTCAATGTAACATAGAAAGGTGGTAGCCTGCATGGGTTATATTTTGCAAACGGAAAATCTGAAAAAATACTACGGACACGAGCCAAACATTACGAAAGCGTTAGATGGAATCAGCATAACGGTACAGCAGGGGGAATTTATATCGATCATCGGAACCAGCGGAAGCGGGAAGTCTACGCTGCTGAATATGCTGGGCGGGCTGGATGTACCGACCTCTGGAAGCGTCCGTATCAGGGGGCAGGAAATCGCGAAGATGAATGACGAGGAGCTTACGATATTCCGCAGGAGGAACATCGGTTTTGTATTTCAAAATTATAACCTGGTTCCGGTTTTAAATGTGTATCAGAATATTTTGCTGCCGGTAGAGCTGGACGGCAATCAACCAGACCGGGAATATACAGGCCAGATCATCCGTATGCTGCATCTGGAAGAAAAACTGGAAAACCTGCCAAACAACCTGTCCGGCGGACAGCAGCAGAGGGTGGCGATTGCCAGGGCGCTGGCAGGGAAACCGGCTATTATCCTGGCAGATGAACCTACGGGGAATCTCGATTCCAAAACATCGATCGAGGTTATGCAGCTTTTAAAAATGACAAGCATGAAGTTCGGGCAGACGCTTATTATGATCACACATAATCCGCAGATTGCGCAGATCGCAGACCGAATGATACGCATTGAGGACGGAAAGCTTGCATAAGGGGGATACGGATGAAATTACTGGAAAATAACAACCAAAAATTTATAAAAGCGCTTTCTAAAAGCTGCCTGAAAGCGGACAAAAGGCGCAATAAAATCGCGGTTATAGCGATTATGCTGACAGCGGTTTTATTTATGGCGCTGACGACTGTACTGAAAGGCGCGCAGATTTCGGAAAAAAACCAGAAGCTCAGGCAGGTGGGGACGAAGCTTATGGTGTCCGTGAAAAACCTGACCGCCAAGGAAGCAGAACAAATTGCATCCGCACCAGAATTTACAGTATCAGCGGTGGAACGGTACGCAGTAAATGTGATAAATCCGCAGTTAAGCAATATGCAGGCAGTTGCGGGCTGGGCAGACGAAACATCGGCAAAATACAGCTTTATGGAGCTGGAACAGGGACATTATCCTAAGAAAGGCCACGAGCTTGCCTGTGATACCGAGGTGCTCCGGCTGCTTGGCCTGCCCTGTGAAATTGGAAGTTCGTTTGTAATGCAGTATACGGCAGGCGATACGGTATTGGAAAAGCAGATGACTGTCTGCGGGTTCTGGAAAGGGATGAAATACGAGCAAAGAGCGTCGCTGCTTGTTTCACAATCATTTGTAAATCAGGCGGTAGAATATTATGACGGGATCTATGCGCCGTTAAAGGAAGCAGGCTACGACGTCAGGGGAAATTTTGCGCACGAAAAGGACGCAGCAAAACAGCTCGACCGTTTGCTTGAGCGCCTGGGCTACGATCCAAAAGCGGAACAGGGAGAAAAAGGGTTTGTAATCCACCATGTAAACCCGGTATATGCGGCGCCGCCTGAAGATCCCACGGAAACCTTTGTTATGGCTGGAATCGGAGCGCTGCTTATCTTATTTGCCGGATATTTGATCATATATAATATATTTAAGATTTCCATAGAAAAAGATATCCGCCTGTATGGGCAGCTAAAGACGATCGGCGCTTCGCCGAAGCAGCTAAGGTACATGGTTGTAAGACAGGGGCTTTTGCTTTCCGCCGCAGGCATTCCGGCAGGGCTTATTTTAGGCTGGCTGCTGGGAAACGGGCTGCTGCCGCTTGTGATGTCGAATACATCGTTTCAGGAAGATATGTTTATCATCCCACCCGCCTGGGTGTGGCTGCTGTCCGGCATGTTTACATTTCTGACGGTAAGGATAAGCTGCGCCATGCCAGGCTGGATAGCCGGCAAAATATCTCCGGTGGAAGCATTGCGCTACCACGGATTTTCCGAAAGCAGGAAAACGAGCAAAAAGGGCGGACAGTCCGCACACCGCATTGCGGCTATGGCAGCCTCAAACCTTGGACGGAGTAAAGGAAAGACAGCGCTTGTAGTGCTTTCTATGGCGTTTAGCGCAGTGCTTTTAAACTGCACGTTAAATTACAGCACAAGCATGGATCAGGAAACATTTGTCAGGAGAGAAACAACAGCGGATTTTGACGTACGCAGCGCACAGTATTTAAAGTATTCAATGGAGGATTATACCAAAACGGTTCCAAAGGAAGCCGCAGGCATTTTAAGCAAGATGGACGCAGCAGAAAGGTTTGGGCGGATTTACTGCCGGATGCTGCCGCAGAATGAACTGGTCAGCGGATATGAAGATACCGGCAGCGTAACACGCATAAACGGGAAGGAAACGCCGGATGATATTGTGGAATTTGACCGCGCCAGAATGCTGTACGGAATGAACAGACAGGCGGCTGAGGGGCTTAAGATCATAGAAGGGTCGGTTGATTATGAAAAGCTGTGCAGCGGAAACTTTGTAATTGCCGCAGGATTTTTAAGCGACAGAGGCGAATACTATGATGAACCCAGGAATTTCATGCCGGTGATGTAATAGAGCTTGCTATAGACGGAAAGTCAAAGGAATATACGGTTATGGCAGTAGCAGGGCTGGCAGCTTCCCAATGCATGTGCTACAGCAAAGGCGGCTATGAGGCGGTTGTATTTGCTGAGCCTGTTTTCACAGGTATGTTTCCAGATATGGAAAATCCTATCCACTGCCTGTTTTATGCAAAGAACGGGCAATTTGACGACCTGAACGCACAGGTGGAAGCGGTTGCTGCCAAATGGGGGCTTTCGGTTTTAACAAGGCTGACCGCAGAGGAAGAATTTAAAGAGATGCAGCGTACCTACAGCATGGGAGGCATCATCGTAGCGTTAATTTTAGGCACCATCGGTATTTTGAACCTGATAAATGTGATATTTACAGGCGTGCTCGCCAGACAGCGGGAGTTTGCGGCTATGCGCAGCATCGGCATGACCGCAAAGCAGTTAAAAAAGCTGGTTATATATGAAGGTATGATGTACGCGGCATTTGCAGGCGTTACGGCTATGGTTTTGAGCGGGATTTTATCGGTGTCGCTGGTGAAGCATTTAACCGCTGGCATTTGGTTTATGAAATACCGCTTTACCGTCCTTCCGGCAGCAGCGGCTTGTACAGCCTGCCTGATTTTGTCCGCCTGCATCAGCGCGGGGACAGACAGGGTGTGGAACAGGGGTAGTATTGTGGAACAGTTAAGGGATTGCAGGTAATACCTTGTCAAACTAAAAAGCTCTGAACTCCGCTATTTATAGGGGGCAGAGCTTTTTTTCCATTCTGATGCAAAACTCAGGATACTAGGATTCGTGTTTCTTTTTCTGATGCATAACTCAGGATACTAGGATTCTTGTTTCTTTGTAAGGGGTTTTTTGATGTTTTTTACATTTTTTTCAGCCTGCTTCCTTGCAATCATAATCTGGTGGCCGCAGCCGGTACATTTTAGGCGAAAATCTGCGCCTGTGCGCATGACTTCCCATTCGTAGCTGCCGCATGGGTGTTTTTTCTTTAGTTTTAAAATGTCGCCTGGGTTGATCTCCATAAGATTCTCCTAATTGTGGGTGTATTGAAATTTTGTAAGTTTTTTGAGGAACGGACGCGGGAGGAAGGGGCGCGGGGCTTGCTTCCTGTTCCGATTCCAAAATGTAA
>CAMUPC010000096.1 GCA_947090545.1 uncultured Eubacterium sp.
CGCCAGCAGCTAAAGGTGCCGCTTGGCTTCGCCCCTGTGTTATCGGGCAGGATGCTAAGGGCTTCTAAACCTTCTTCCAAGGCCACAGCCAGGGCGTGCCAATCCCCTCTCCCGGCTGGTTATCGCAATTTCTGCAATAATAAGGCACTCTGTTTGGATGGAGCAGCAGCATACTGAAACTGAATCAATGGCTGATAATATCATTTGTTTACAGTTTTGAAAAACCAGCCGGAGGAAGGGGAGCGGGGCTTGCTTCTGGTTCCGTTGGAAAAATGTTAGGAGCCCTTTGCATCCTGCTCGATTACGCAGGGGCGAAGCCAAGCGGCACCTTTAGCTGCTGGCGGAAGCCAGGGCGAACTAGGTGCCGCGCCCGGACGGTGCCACAGAGTTTCCGCAGGATGCTTAGGGCTCCTTACATTTTGGAAAAGGAACCAGAAGCAAGCCCCGCTCCCCTTCCTCCAGCGTCCTTATCTCGAAAATGCACCACTTGACAAAAACAGTTACAAGTCTGATTTATCTAAAATAGGGAGGTTTCAATGAAGCAGGAAAATGTGTTCATCATTATGGTCGGGATCTGTATGCTCGTGCTTTTGATCGGCGTGCTAAAACAAAGGGCAGCGATTCTGTTAAACATCATCGTACGTGTCGTTGTCGGCTGCGTGGGCATTATTTTACTGAATGATTTTTTGCAAAAGCAAGGCATCCCAGTTGCAGCAGGGCTTAACCCGCTGAATCTTTTGACAATTGGAAGCCTTGGTACAAGCGGGTTTGCGCTGATTTATGGGATTTTGTTCTATACTTTATTGTGAGCATTTCACAAACTTACAGGATTCGTCAAAAAAGGGTAGACAAATGCAAAAAAAGCTCGTATAATTCAACTTACAAAACACATCTGACGAAAATATAAGTCCAGATGCGCGAAAAGGGGGGATTCCATTGGGAGCTTAATTACAGCCTGTCTGCTCTGTCTGTTGACGATAGCGGTGCGGATGGACATACGAACGAAGAAGATCAGTAACCGGCTGATTTTATCTGGGCTATTGTTAGGCTGTATTCGCAATCTTACAGAATACGGCTGGAAGGGAAGTATTTATTTTCTAATACTGATTTCTTTACCGGTTCTTGTATTTTATCTGTTGTTTCTTATGCGTGCGCTCGGCGCAGGCGATATCAAATTGTTTTCCGTAATTAGCAGTTGTATCGGACTTGAGGGGTTCGTGGAGGTTGTAAAATTTTCGTTTCTTGCAGGGGCGGTTTGTTCTTTTCTGCTGCTGCTTCGCAATCAGAATCTGTATCACCGCATTGCTTATTTGTCTGATTATATCAGGACAGCTCTGTTAACAAAATCCATTGCAAAATATGATTATGAAAGTGACGGAAAGCAGAATTTTATCCATTTTTCAGTATCGATCTTGATCGGATATATGGTGTATTTAGGGGGAATGTAATTGGGAAAAATAAGGCTTGCCGTTATGGGAGATACACGTTATGCTGCAAGGCTGACAGAATGTATCCGTAAAAATGCGCCGGATTATGTGGAAGTGTTCGGATGCCAGTGCCTTGATGAGACGGAAATTTTTTTGACGAAAACGCAGCCGGATATTGTGCTGTGCGAGTCAGATGCAGTGCAGGGAGAGATGGCAGGCAGTCTCGTGCAGATTCGGCTTACGGAGCAGATGCCTGAAAAAACGAAGGAACAAGTCATGGCTGTTTTCCGCT
The DNA here is from genome assembly GCA_947090545.1 of uncultured Eubacterium sp. Lineage (GTDB taxonomy): Bacteria > Bacillota > Clostridia > Lachnospirales > Lachnospiraceae > Eubacterium_J. The sequence goes on from CAMUPC010000096.1 coordinate 1,720, forward strand.
ATCAGAGAGGGTCGGAGATATTGCGGCAGGTTTTTCAGATCTATGAAAAGCATTCTAAAAAAAATCTGGTCTGCCGCTGCAAGACTGCGGATCTGGAGCTTACAGCATTTTATGCTCCTGGCGGGCATGAGCTGATGCTTCCGTTTTCTATATCTTATGCCGTGGTTTGCGGAGCAGACGCCCGTGTTTTGTACTTAAATTTATGTGAATTTTCAGGGATGGCGCCGCTTTTTGGGGAGAAAGCGGGGAATACGTTCAGCGACCTGATCTATGGGATTCGGCAGAAGCAGGAACAATTTTTGCTTTGCCTGCAAAGTGTGGTGCATCATGCAGAAGGTTTTGACTATATTCTGCCGCCGGAAAATCCAGAGGATTTATATGAGATTGAGGAAGCAGACCTGGCTTTTTTAGTAAAAATGATACAGGAGCAGACTGAATATACGCATATTGTCTGGAGCCTGGGAACCTTTCATCGGGCAGCGGAACAGGTGATGGAGTGCTGCGGCAGGATCTTTTGCATAGTGAAGGAAAATGCGTTTGGCAAATACCGAAAGACAGAGTTTGAAGCGTTTTTGAATAAGGACCGGAAACAAAGACTGAAGGAAAAGGTGACATATATCAGCCCGCAGGCAGGAAATGGGATATTTGTGGCGGGGGTGGATATTCTGCCGCAGCTACAGAGCGGAGAGTTTGTGGAACAGGTGCGCGGCATGACACAGTACGGGGAGAAGGAAGGGGAGCAATAGGACTATGACACAGGAAATGGAGCAGCTGCGCCAGAAAATCTTGACAAAGCTCGATCTTACGAGAGATACGGGAGATGATGAGCTGGAGGAGCTTATTTACCGTGAGGTCGGCAGCTACAGCAGGAGCCAGGGCTTGTCACTAAGGCAGAGGGAGCAGTTTCAAAGGGAGATCTATCATTCGCTCCGCAAGCTGGACGCATTGCAGGAGTTAATTGACGATCCTGCTGTGACGGAGATTATGGTAAACGGGCCGGAGGCGATTTTTTTTGAAAAAGCAGGACGTGTGCACAAGTGGGACAGGAAATTTTATTCCAAAGAAAAGCTTGAGGATGTGATTCAGCAGATTGTAGCGGCAGGAAATAAAATTGTAAATGAAGCAAATCCGATTGTGGATACGAGGCTTCAAGATGGTTCCCGTGTAAATATTGTACTTTCTCCGGTTGCCATTGACGGGTCTGCGATTACGATCCGAAAATTTCCAGAACATCCGATGCGGATGAATCAGCTTGTACAGCTTGGAGCGGTTTCACAGGAGGTCGTGGATTTTTTAAAACAGCTTGTGCAGGCTGGCTATAACATCTTTATCTCAGGGGGGACAGGGGCTGGAAAAACGACGTTTTTAAATGCGCTGTCGGAGTTTATACCAGAGCAGGAACGTCTGATTACCATAGAAGATTCGGCAGAGTTGCAGATCCAGACGGTTGAAAACCTGATCCGCCTGGAGACGAGAAGTGCAAACATGGAAGGGGTACGGGAAATTTCGATCCGGGACTTGATTCGGTCGTCGCTTAGAATGCGGCCTGACCGGATTATCGTCGGAGAATGCAGGGGTGCGGAAACACTGGATATGTTGCAGGCGATGAATACCGGGCATGACGGCAGCATCAGCACCGGGCACGCCAATTCCAGCCTGGATATGCTAAAGCGCCTGGAAACAATGGTGCTTATGGGGATGGATCTGCCGATTCAGGCAATTCGCGGGCAGATTGCATCCGGGATACAGATTTTAATTCATCTCGGCAGGCTTAGGGACTGTACCAGAAAAGTATTGAATGTGGATGAAATAGACGGGATGAAGGATGGTGAGATTCAGACGCATTCGATCTATCGGTTTACAGAGACCAGGCAGGAAGAGGAAGAAGGAAAGGTAGCAGGGATATGGGAAAAGACAGGGGTGCTGCAAAACACAGACAAGCTGAAAGAAGCGGGACTGTATTAGGAAAAAGGCTTGGGGCGCTGGAAGAGAACGGGACGGATTATCGATATTATACGTTTTCCTGGAAGGAACGGCTGCGGATGATTTTGCAGTATCTGCTGTTAAGCGGAGGATTTGCGTATTTATTTTACCGGTCTTGGATCGTATTGGCTTTGCTTTGGGGTTTTTATCCGGTTTACCGCAGGCGCAGAAAAACGCAGTGCATTCAAAAACGGCAGGAGCTTTTGTGCAGGCAGTTCAAAGACAGTATCCAATGCGCTGCTGCTTCAATGGCGGCGGGCTATTCGATTGAAAACGCGTTCCGGGAAGCTTATGCGGAGATGCGGATGCAGTATGGGCAGCAGGCGTTAATGACAGAAGAGCTGCGGTATATGACGGCATGTATGTCTTTGAATATTCCATTGGAACAGCTTTTATATGATTTTGCAAACCGCAGCGGGCTGGAGGATGTAAGGAGCTTTTGCGAGGTCTTTATCTTTGCGAAGCGCAGCGGCGGAGATTTTATTAAAATTATTCATATGACAGCAGCCAGGATTTCGGAGAAAAATGAGCTGATGGAAGCGATTCAGACGGAGATCTCTGGAAAGCGGATGGAACAGAAGCTGATGAATCTGATGCCGTTGTTTATTCTGCTGTATGTGGATTTTAGCTTTGGAGGATATTTGGACGGGCTGTATCATAATACGTTGGGCATCATTGTGATGACAGTCTGCCTGGCTGTTTATATCGGGGCATATTTGCTGTCTGAAAAAATCATGTCGATCCAGGTCTGACATGCTTAGAAATGCCGCTTGTATAGACAGCTCAACCAGGAGGAACATTCGTTATGGTAGGAGAAATGCTGTGTATCATCATTATCACAGGAAGCCTGCTCGTATTGCTCTGGCTTTATGCAAACAAGAAAGAAAAAAATAAGAAGGATGCCGCAAAGGTTCTGGTGCTGGCTGGATGCCTGGGGCTTGTAATCTGTATCACGGAAGGGAGCAAAAGTACACTCCAGGAGGGAAAATTACAGAGAAACGAAGCGGGAGGCAGTACAAAAAGCCAGGAATTGCAGTTGGATGCAGACGGGATTCTGAAAGATTATCATTATATGATAGAAGTGGAAGCGCAGCGGGTACAAGGTGACGCCTTGGAGCAGCTATTTGATGCCGCCGCTCAGGAAGCAGAGCAGGCATTTCTGGGAGAAAATGAATCTTTGGACTGTATCAACCGGGATGTTGTATTGACAAAAAAACTACAGGACGGACAGATTCATGCGAGGTGGGAGTTTGATCCCAAACAGGTGATCAATGCAGAAGGAGAGCTAAAGGAGAATGATGCAAAAGACGGAGTGCTTGTGATGGTGTCGCTGACGATGCGTTATTATGAGGAAGAAAGAGAGCATACGTTTGGATGTTATGTGTATCCGAAAAAGTTAAAGCCGGTGGAACAGTTGCTGGCAGATCTTAAGGAGTATTTTGAGCAGGAGCAGGAACAAAGCAAAAACAAGGAATTTTTAACGCTGCCGGTACAGATAGGCGGCACACAACTGAAATGGTCGCAGAAAACAGAAAATACATATCAGATTATTTTAATGCTGGGACTGGCTGCCGCCGCAGTGGTGTATATTCAGGAGGCGATGAAGGAGCAGAGAAAAGAGCAGGCGCGAAAAGAGCAGTTGCTTAAGCAGTACCCGGATATGGTAAGCAAAATTTCCCTGCTGCTTGGTGCGGGGATGACGTTAAGCAGCGCATGGGAGAGGATTGTACTTAATTACCAGCACAGGCTGGGGCAGCAGCAGGCGGCGGAAGAGGAAGTCTATGAACAGATGCTTGTCGCTTATCGGGAAATGCAGGATGGTGTTGGAGAGCTAAAGGTGTACGAGCGCTTTGGCGACCGCTGCGGTACGCCGCAGTATCGTAAGTTTTCGATGCTTATTGTGCAGAATCTGCGCAAAGGGTCATCAGGGCTGCGCCTGAGCTTGGAAAAAGAAGTGGCGGATGCATTTGCACTGCGTAAAAATCTGGCAAAAAAGGCAGGCGAAGAGGCAGGAACGAAAATTTTGTTTCCGATGATGCTGATGCTTTGTATCGTTATGGTGATTATTCTGGTTCCGGCATTTTTAACATTTCAATTATAAAGAAGGGAAGGGGTTTATATGGCAAATTTCAGACAATTTTTAAAAGAAGAGGATGGTATTGGTGTTGTAGAGCTGATTTTAATTCTGGTCGTGCTGATTGGGCTTGTGCTGATTTTTAAGGACAGTTTAAGGAGCCTGGTGGAAGAGATTTTTGAAACTATTACGCAGGGTGCGTCTGATGTATCCGCAATCGATTAAGGGCAGCATTACCGTATTTATGAGCATGATGCTGATGCTGGTTGCAGCTTTGCTGTTTACGCTGCTGGAAGGATCACGGTATCTGATGCTTGGAATGGAAGCCGTACTGAACAGCCAGAGTGTAACGGAGTCTATGTTTGCAGAGTATAATGTGCCTGCCTATGACAATTACCATTTGCTGATGATGGACAGCGGCTATGGCACGGGCGAGCTTAAGCTGTCAGAAGTCCAGGCACGGATGCAGGAATTGGGGCAGGAAAATCTGAATCCTACGGTGAGGGGATTCGGAAGGCACAACAATTTTTTACAGATGGATGTTGCACAAAGCAGCGTTGTCCGGTATCGGCTGGCAACCGATCAACATGCGTCGGCTTTGCTGGAGCAGATGACACAGGTCATGAAAAGAGAGCTGGTGACGGATCTGGCGGATCAGGCGGTGAAACAATTAACAGGCGTGCAGGAATCAAGCGAGCAGGGGAAAAAAGCGGACGATTATTTGAATGGAGCGCTGGATACCATTGAACAGGCGAAGGAGCCTGAACAGCAGGAGTCTGGTACATCGGGCGGAGTAAAACAGATGAAGAATGCTCTGCGCCGTAACAGTCACAGGAACGATATAGAAGCTTTCAGCGATGGGGATCTATTACAGGCGGATACTTCTGACGAGATACAAGAAGGATGGGCAGGAGAAGAAGTCGAAAATCCCATGGAGGATATAAAGAGTGCAAAAAGTTCTCCGCTGTTGTCACAGGTTCTTACTGACGGAAACGGTATTTCTGCAAAACAGCTTTCAAAGGAGGATGCGGTTGAGAAGCGTGTTTTAAACACTGGAAATTATGAGGAAGCTGGTGTCAACGGGATTGTGGATAAGCTTTTCGTTGTCCAGTATTTAAAAAAATACACATCAAACTATCTTTATAAGACTTCTGTGCCACATGCGCTGGATTATGAACAGGAATATATCTTATTTGGAAAATCTTCTGATGAAGAAAATCTGAAAAAGATGGCTGCAAGGCTGTTATTAATCAGAGAAGGGATTAATTTTGCGTATTTAATGACAGACAGTGCAAAACGGGAAGAAGCACTTGCTGTTGCCACAGCGATAGCCGCGGCAACAGGCATCCCTGCCGCGGCAAAGGCGATACAAATGGGTATTTTGGCTTCGTGGGCATATGCAGAGAGTATCGCAGAGCTTCGTACGCTGTTTTCCGGCGGCAGGATAGCGGCGGTCAAGTCGTCAGGAGACTGGAATATCAGTCTGTCTGAGATAGCAGCAGTTCCTTTTCAGTCGTCGATGAAGGCAAGAGAAGTAAAAAGTGGATTAGATTATAAAGACTATCTGTTTGGTTTTTTAGCAGTCGAGAGTCTTGAAAAGACAGGGGAGCGGTTTGCTAATTTATTGGAGAAAAACATTCGTTTGTCTGCTGGCTATGGACAGGTAAAACTGGACTGCATGATAACGGCTATGGAAACGAATCATGTATATCAGGCAAAACAGGTATTTTTAACCTTTGTGGAAATTGGACGGTTATCGAAAAAAGGCTATCAGTATGAGGAAACGTATCCGTTTTCTTATGTGGGCAAACAGGATGATGCAGAATAGCAGGAAAGGCAGGTGTATCGGGGTGTCCCTCGGTAAAGTAAATATGGCAAAAGCTCTCTCTATCAGGCAGCAAAGAGAATGGGACTGCAACAAAAAAGAAAATAACAACAGGGGGATTGCCCGGTACACCTGCCCGAGTGCAGTATTAACTGTCGAAGCAGCCGTTGTATTGCCTTTTTTCGTATGCTTTCTGGTGTTTATTTTGTATTTTTTCCGTGTATTGCAGGTGCAGGCTGGAGTATCGCAGGCTTTGCAGTATGCAGGAAGGCGAACGGCGGCGGAATACGGGATACTGCCGGCAAAAGATTCGGTACAGGATGATTTTACAAAAGAGACGGAGGAATCAGGCGGAAACGGGCTCGGTTTGTTACAGGCAAACTTATTTTTTCAAAAACAGCTCAAAAAGCAAAACTGCCCGACACAGTATATCAGTCACGGAAAAGCTGGAATCAGCCTGCTCCAATCGGATTTTTCCGGCAGCTATGTGGAGCTGAAGGCAGTGTACCGTATGAAACTGCCGATTACGCTGCCTGCTGCTGTCCAGTATCGGATTGTGCAGGAAGTAAAATGCAGGAAATGGACAGGCTATCAGCCGGGGCAGGAGGAACAAAAAGAGGAACTATGGCTTTATTATACCGAATATGGCACAGTCTATCATGCCAGCAGAGCTTGTACGCATCTGGATTTGTCGATTCGCGGAGTTACTTATGCACAGGCGCTAAGCAGCAGGAATAAAAGCGGGGGTAAGTATCATAAGTGTGAAAAATGCGGCGGCAGTGCCTCCAGCCGTTCGATGGTGTATGTAACAGATTATGGAGACTGCTATCACAGCAGCCTCACATGCAGCGGTTTGAAACGAAAGATTTACATGATCCGCAAATCAGAGGCGACAGACAAAAGAATGTGCAAAAAATGTGGAACTTAGTATGGGGAAATTGGAAAAGGAGAAAATAAGGATGCCGCAGTTATCAGTTTTGGTGATGTTAGGAATATGCAGCTATGAGGATTTGAAAAACCGGAGAATATGTGCGGGGTGGCTTGCCATATTTGCAGCAGAAGGGCTGCTGTACTGGATGTTTTGCAAAGGAGGGCTGTCTGTTGGAATTATAAAGGCGATGCTTCCGGGATTGCTGCTGCTTCTGATGGCGCTTGGCTCCAAAGGCGGCATTGGCTGCGGGGATGGCTTGCTGTTTATGGTGATAGGCATATTTATGGGAGGTGACTGTGTGTTAACGATCCTTTTGTTTGCAGTGATTCTCTCGGGGATCTATGCATTCTATTTGTCAGTGGTTAGAAAAAAGGAAAAAAAGTATGAGATTGCGTTTGTTCCGTTTGCATTGGTATCGTTTCTTTTGGCTGAAAGGTTCGGCTGCCTATGACCGAGGGGACGGATGTTAAAAGCATATGGAAAAAAGCACGCCTAAAGGCAAGCCTGACAGTGGAAGCTTCTATATTAATTCCTTTTATCCTGTTTACGATTGCAGGGGGGATTCAGCTTGGCTATAAGATGTTTCAGGAAGCCAAAGAAGCCACAGAGATACAGGAAGAACTGGTGAAGCTAGATCCTGTGGAGATTGTACGCAGAAATACTTGGATACAGGGATTAAAAGAAGATTGAAAAAATGCAGCCATGCTGGGCATGGAAGTGAAAGGGAGCACAGGAGGAGAAAGGACGCACAGTGAAAACAGAATATACACGCACAATCAATAAAAGCAGCCTGGTGATCACACCGGAAAAGGACTGCGAAGCTGAAAAAGACTGTATGGAAATGTTTCGATACAATCAGATCTCTCATTTTTTAAAAATGGAGCCAAGAAAAAAGAATATCACGCAGCAGTTTTGTTATGATATTACGGGGAGACGTTCCTTGGAACAGTTGTTGGAATATAAAACCCTGGACTATTGGATGCTTTGCCGGATTTTGCATTCTCTGGACCAGGCGTGTATGCAGGCGGAAGATTTTATGATGACGGAAGATGATATTTTATTAGAACCGGAATTTGTATTTGCCGACAATCAGGAAGAACAGATGGCGTACTGCTATCTGCCGGGAAATCAAGTGGATATTTGTGGACAATTTAAAACATTTATGGAATACCTGTTGAAAACGATGGATCACAAGGATGAAAAGGCGGTGCAGCTTGCGTATAGCGTTTACGAGCAGGTGGTGGAGGAACGGACGGCGCTCCATGATGTATTGAAAAACCAAAGCCAGAGAAAGTACGATGAGAAACAGATATTGTTTGAACAAAGCCCGGTTGTACAGTATGTCAAAGAAGATATACAATCTAAATTATATGAAGCAAGTCCAAATTCAATAAAAAACCAAGGCGTTACAGGAATAGAAGCATTCAGGGCAAACCAAGACTGTGCAAGAACAGAAGCATTCAGGGAAAACCAAGGCGTTGCAGGAACAGAAGCATTCAGGGAAAACCAGGGCGTTGCAGGAACAGAAGCATTCGGGCAAAATCAAGAGACTGCTCAGCATAATTCTGCACCTGTATGGCAGAAGATTGGGAAGAATTATACACAATTGCGGCAGGAAGTATCTTTACAGGATGCCAGTGATAAGAGAAATCAGCCCAAACAGCAAACCCAGCCAGATCATATAGATTCTGCAAGAAAAAAGCCTGAAAAAGCAAACCAGCAGGATTGTTTAACCTGGCATATTCCACAAAAAGAAGATTTGCAGGAAAAGAAAGAAGAACAGGTATCAAAAGTGCAGCAAAAAGAAACACTAAGAAAACAGGCTGCGGAAAAGCTGAAAAAGATGCTGCGCAGAAAAATATATACAGACCGTTCCCAGGAGGACGAAGTTCCCGTGTTTGAGGCGGATACCGAGGAAGAGATAGTTGCCAGCAATCCGACTGTCTGCCTGATGCCGGAGACGGACAGCATACAAAACCGGTTTGTGTATCAGGGAGCTGACCGTTCCAGGGATTTTCACTGTATGTCCGGCAGGATGATCCTTGGCAGTGACAGGCAGGATAGTGATATTTGCATTTCTCTTCCTATGGTGAGCAGGGTACATGCCAGAGTGGTGATCGATGCGCAGGGGACGTTTATCGAGGACTTAAATTCTACGAATGGAACGCATGTGAATGGAGAACTGCTGCAATACAAAGAGCGGCGGATGCTGCAAAAAGGGGATATTATCAGCCTTGCGGGAGAAAGCTACAGTTTTCATTGACAGTAGGGGCAGTACGTGTTATGGTTTTTTCATCGTTAATTTTCGTTTGCAGTGATACGAAAACAGTATTTAATGGAAGGATGATATCGACATCTTGGGATATTCAAATTGGAATGAACTGACAGATCAGGAAAATAGAATATTAGACCAGTGGGATCGGCTGACGAAGCAGGAAAATAGGATATCAGAGCGGTGGAAGAAGTTGACAGAGCAGGAACAAAAGAAGAAAATGCCTGTTGTAAATATAGCTCTTGTAGTTATAAACGTAGCGGTATGGTGTATCATGGAGCTGTTGGGAGATACTTTGGATGGCGCCTTTATTGCGGAATATGGGGGGATGCATCCGCAACTGCTGTTAAACGGCGAGTGGTATCGGCTGTTTACCGCGATGTTTGTACATTTTGGAGCGGAACATCTGGCAAATAATATGATTCTTTTAGCGGCAGCCGGAGGAAGGCTGGAGATGGAGGTAGGGCATGTACGGTATTTATTCATTTATCTTGGGTCAGGAATTGCCGGGAACCTGCTGTCTTATTCTGTTATGATGCGCACGGGAGAGTATGCGGTCTGCGCAGGCGCGTCCGGCGCTGTCTTTGGAATGATCGGTGCATTGGTCTGGGTGTCGGTTCGTAATAAAGGAAAATTTGAGGGGCTTACGACAAGAGGGCTGCTGTTTATGATCGCGTTGTGCTTGTATTATGGGATTACAACCGCGGGGGTAGATAATTGGGCACATATCGGAGGAGCTGCCTGCGGCTTTCTTCTTTGTTTATTTTTATGTAAAATCACAGAATGCTTGAAATTGTTAAAAAAAGTCTATATACTATGTACAAAGAAATGAAAACCAGAACATACAAATGAGAGGTAAGGATATGAAGGTAAATATTTATTATGGCGGAAGAGGTGTCTTAGATGATCCGTCTTTGTATGTGATTAATAAAATGCAGCAGGTACTGGAGGAACTGCGTGTTACCGTAGAGCGTTATAATATTTACGAGCAGAAAAACAGCATTGCTACGCTTCCTCAGACGATAAAAGAAGCAGATGGGATTATCCTTGCAACAACGGTGGAATGGCTGGGAATCGGCGGCTATATGCAGCAGTTTTTAGATGCCTGCTGGTTATATGGCGATAAAGAAAAAATCAGCCAGACATATATGCAGCCGGTTGTGATGTCTACGGCATATGGGGAGCGCGAAGGAGAACTGACGCTCGCAAATGCCTGGGAGATGCTTGGCGGGCTGCCGTGCGCCGGATTATGCGGCTATGTGGCGGATTTGCTGACATTTGAAATGAACCAGGATTATTCTGTTATTATAGAAAAGAAAGCGGAAAACCTGTACCGTACCATTTCCCAGAAGATGAAAAGCCTGCCAAACAGCAACCAGGCTGTGACAAAAACGGTTCTGCGTACACAGGATCTTGGGCTGACGCCGCAGGAAAGCGAGCAACTGTCAAAATATGTGTCCGATGATACGTATGTGAAAAAGCAGAAGGAGGACATTGAAGAGCTTGCCAATAAGTTTAAAGGCTTATTAGACCGGGATAAGGCAGAAGAAGACGACGATGCCGTAGCATATATCGAGGATTTGGAAGCACATTTTAAGCCTCAGGCAGATTTTAAAGCCAAATATCTGTTTATTATCGAGGGAAAGAGAAAGCCTTTGACGATTGACGTAGACCAGGAAGAGCTGCGGTGCAGCTATGGGAAGCAGGACGGCGTAGACGTATATGCAAAGATGACAACAGATGTGATCGAGCGTATTATTGCCGGAAAAATGACATTCCAAAGAGCATTTATGACAGGAGAGCTGACAGCAAAAGGAAATTTCAAGACACTGCGTATGCTTGACGATCTGTTTAGCTTTGGCTGATGCCATACCTTGGCTTACGCTGTGCAGTTGCTGCACAGCATCAAAAGGAACGGTCACCAGGCAGGATCTTATACTGCTGTTATCAGGCTTCGGTTGTTGTCAGGCTTCGGCTGTCAGAGGAAGGCTGATTGTAAACGTACAGCCATCTTCAGGGCGGTTTTCCAGCAGCAGTGATCCGCCGTGAGATTCAATAATCTGTTTGGTAATCGCGAGCCCAAGCCCAGTACCATCTTTCTTTGAAGTGGTAAACAGATCAAACACTCTGGATTCTAATTCAGAAGGAATACCGCCGCCGCAGTCAGTGATTTTGATCAGCACGTTTGCGTTATCTGCCTGCGTGGAGATGGTAATATATTCAGAGTCGGCTTCCACAGAATTTTTCAATAGATTTAAAATCGCCTGCCTTAATTTGATATGGTCGGCTTGGATAGCCGGAAGGCTGCCGCATAGCTGCAAATCCCATTGTAAGTCAGAATAAGCGTCCTTCATAATTTTGCAGATATCCTGCAAAAGCGCGTTTAAGTCAATAGATTCTGTCTGAAGCTGCTGTCCGCTGCCAGCCTTGGATATTTCTAAAATCAAATTTTTCAGATATGTAATTTCCTGTCTGATATTATTCCAGTAGGGCTGTTCCTGCAATTGAGGGCATTTGGTGTCTAGCAGTTGCGCTGAGCTGTTTATGAGTGTGATTGTATTTTTAATTTCATGAAAAATACGTTGATAATCCAGTGTATTCATAAAAACTTCCTTTCGTTTTTTGTTAAATTCTAGCATCTTTGTCATTAGATTACAATAATACAAAGGAGTTTGGGGGAGGCGCTGGGGGAAGGGAGATCGAGGAGGGACGCCGTAGGAAGGGGAGCGGGGCTGGCTTCCTGTTCCGGTTCCAAAATGTAAGGAGCCCTAAGCGTCCTGCGGTTACGCTGAGGCACCGTCCGGGCGCGGCACCTAGTT
>CAMUPC010000097.1 GCA_947090545.1 uncultured Eubacterium sp.
TGACTGACGACAACGCAGCGATGGTGCAAAAGGCAGGTGCTGTATTTACCGTTCATCCCGCAATGCTGTGCCAAGTGCCGCGCCCGTCCGGTGCCACAGCGTAAACGCAGGGTGCTTAGGGATTCTTAACCTTCTGGAACGGACGCCGCCAGGAAGTGCCAATCCCCTCTCCCAGCGTCCCTCTTGCAACTCCCCCAATCACATGTTAAAAACCGCCGCACAAGATTAAAAATTCCCCCACTAACCCCCTAACACCCCTCTAATACTTCTCTCAGCTCCAAAATCTCCTCTTCCTTCGTAGACCAGCTCGTCGCAAAACGCGCAACAATACAGCCCTCATCATATTTTTCCCAAAAGCTAAACCTGACACGCTCACTGAGCGCCTTTCTCCTGCGCTGATCCAACAGCACAAACTGCTGGTTGGTAGGAGATTCCAAATAAAAGGGGACTTTTGTTTGATGAAACACGTCTTTCATTCTCTCCGCCATCGCAATCGCATGGCGTGAAATCTCAAAATACAGCCCGTTAGTAAAAAGTGTATCAAACTGAATGCCAAGCAGCCGTCCCTTTGCCAGCAGTGCGCCCCGCTTTTTTACAGATGTCAGAAAATGGCGCGGCTGGCTGCCGCCTGTAAATACAACTGCTTCTCCGCACAAAGCCCCGATCTTTGTCCCGCCGATATAAAATACATCGCACAGCTTCGCGATATCCGCAAGCTCCAAATCATTCTGGAGACTCATCAGCCCATAGCCAAGGCGTGCGCCGTCCAGATAAAGCGGGATCTGAAACTGCCTGCAAATGCCCGCAAGCTGCGCCAGCTCATCTTTTGTATATAACGTGCCGTACTCCGTCGGATAGGAAATATATACCATTCCAGGAAATACCATATGCTCCCGGTTCTCATCCGCATAAAAAGCATCCAAATATCGTTTTAGGGACGCAGGCTCAAGCTTCCCTTCCTTGTGCGGGATTTCCAGCACCTTGTGGCCGCTGTATTCCACTGCTCCCGCTTCATGGACGCTGATATGCCCGGTGGCTGCTGCGACAACTCCTTCATAATCTTTGAGCATCGAAGCAATCACTACCGCGTTTGTCTGTGTCCCTCCTGTTAAAAATGCCACCTCTGCATCCGGGCATCCGCACGCTTTTTTTATTTTTTCCTTGGCACTTTCACAATAGCGGTCTGCCCCATAGCCGGAAAGACACTCCAGATTCGTCTCAGACAGACGCTGTAAAATCCGCGGATGTGCTCCGGTGATATAATCACTTTCAAATGATACCATTTGTTTGATCCTTTCTGGTTACAGGCTTTGATATTCTTAACATTTCCCGCTGATCCCAACGCAGCCTGTCATCCGCCTGCCGCCCTTGCTTCATTTTTGTTTCTTTTGCTTTACTACTGTCCATTATACTGCATTCCATAAGCATTTGCAAACCATCCGGCTTCAAAAAAAAGATAATCAGCTTTATCCATCGGTCAAAGCCCTTCATTCCCCTCTATGCCAACCATTCGTTCCTCTGCATCCACCGTATTTTGATCAGGATCTACCATCTGTTCTTCTGTATCCACCGTATTTTGATCAGGATCTACCGTTCGTCCGCCAATCTCTACCTGATTTCCGCCAGATGATGTATGGCACCCGCAAAAATATCCACATAAAACTACCATTATGATCAGAAACCGCTTTTTCATGATTACATTCTTCCTTCCATCTTTTTTTCTTAATTTTACATCCTGTTTCTTACAAGGTTATCACAAATCCGAGAAAACTTATTACAGTTTTGCAATCATTCGCTTTTTAAAATTCCAGGAAGAAAAAATCATTTTCAAATAAAATAGCTATTGACAGATCAGAAAACTTATAGTATATTAATAGAGTCGGTTCGGTGCTTATTCAGTATGTGAACCGCGAATAAAGAGGAACTATGGAATGTAAGCTGCTATAGCACAGTCGGTAGTGCGCAACATTGGTAGTGTTGAGGTCACCGGTTCGATTCCGGTTAGCAGCTCTATATGGAGCAAATGGAGAGGATTTTGAAGGGCAGTTTTTCAAAATCCTTTTTTCTATTAGAAAGGACGATGCAAATGACCAGAAACACTTACGAGCTTTTTGAAAACTACATGCTTTCCTGTATGAAAGACAGCGCACACGATAAGGAACATATTTACCGTGTACTGTATCTGGCACTTGAAATTGCACAGACAGAACCAGATGCCGATATGGATGTGTTGATCTGCGCCTGTCTTTTGCATGATATCGGCAGGCAGGCGCAGTTTGCCGACCCAAAAATAAACCACGCGCAGGCAGGTGCGGGCATGGCATACCGTTTTCTGCTGGAGCACCAGTTTCCAGACGCTTATGCACAGCAGGTGCATGACTGCATCCTGTCACATCGGTTCCGAAAAAGCACCCCGCCAAAAAGCATCGAAGCCAAAATCCTGTTCGATGCCGATAAAATCGATGTTTGCGGCGCCGCAGGCATTGCAAGGACGCTGCTTTACCAGGGGCACACGAAAGAACCTCTCTATTCGCTGCTGCCGGATGGGACGGTGTCTGACGGTACCCACGATACAGCTCCTTCTTTTTTTCGGGAATATAAATATAAGCTGGAACATATTTACAATCACTTCTATACAGCAAAAGGCGCTGCGCTCGCAAAGCAGAGGCAGCAGGCGGCAGCGGACTTTTACCAGTCTCTCTACAGCGAAATCAGCGCCGACTATAAAGACGGCAAAGAAAGGCTGTCGGCTTGCATTGACGAAAACGGGCGTGCTTTCCCTGACGTACCATAGCCGTGCCTGCCGCCAATCGCTATACTGTCTTATTTAAAAATACAGACATCCGGTTCTGCCCGCCAGCCGTCATATACTGAAACGCCTTATAAGCATCTCCAGCCGCAGCATCGCCCTGCTGATAAGTATTCGTACGCCCCTGCGCGTCTTTGACTTTTAGCGTTAATATTTTCGCAGGCTCTGTCTGCGGTTCGCTTTGTGCCGGCGCCTGCACGACAGGCTGTGCGGTGCCCGCCTGCTGTCCGCTGGCAGAAGTATCCTCCTTGTCTTTGTCCAGTTCTTCGCCTGTGAGCTTCTCATAGATTACCTTTGTGAACAACTGCAAAAATTCCAGATAATCGTCATAGTCGAAATATTGATTTAAAATATTCTGCAAAGCGCTGCCCGCTGTATTTGCCTGTGCTGACGGCACGCCCGAATAAGCCCCCTGCGTCTGGGACTGCCAGGAAGAGGAACCCGCGGAGCCTGCTGCCTGGGAAGCGCTGTCTGGAATCGTTACGCCTTCCTGCAAATATCCAAGCACCTTTGCGACATATCCCTGTGTCTCTTTAAACGGAGGAATGCCGCCGTATTTATCAACATTGCCGCTTCCTGCGTTATATGCCGCGACTGCAAAGGCAAGATTGCCGTTGTATTTTTCCAAAAGACGACTGATATACTGCGCTCCGCCCATAATGTTCTGCTCCGGGTCATACGCGTCCGACACGCCAAGCGAAGCTGCTGTTGCAGGCATCAACTGCATAATGCCCATAGCGCCGCAGTGTGACGTCGCGTCTGCACGGAAATTGGACTCCGCCTTTGCCATTGCTTTCAGCAGATCCTTCGACACCTGATAAGTATCCGCAGCTTTCTGGAAGATCTGCTCCAGATAGCTTCCGTTATTTTGCTGATTGATATAATTAGAAAAATTGTTTACCGTATTCGTACTGCTGTCTGTTGCAGCCGGCAGAAAAACGCCGTCTGCATTTACTACGGAATTTACATTCATAATGGCTGTTTTCATCCTTTCTTTTTGCAAAAGCACTGACAAGCTTTGTTCTGATCTGTTTTATACCCGTTTTGCCGCTGCTTTGGAACTGTTGTCTGCCTGCACCTTCACGGTAGCTGTAAGCGGAACTGAGGTTCCTGACAAAAGCTTTGCAAATTTCTCCATCTGTTCCCCGATCATCAGCAGCTTTACCTTTTTATGTATCTTCGCAAACGCGTCTTTTCCAATTGTCTGCAAGTTTTGCGCATAAAGCGTTATTTTTTGCAGCTTTTTACACCGATAAAAAGCCTTTTCACCAATCTGCGCGACGTTTGCGCCGACCTTTATTTCCTTCATGTCCAAAGCTTCTGCGAACGCCCCAGGCGCAACCTGTACGACCCGATAGCTGACACCCTGGACCTGCACCGTTTCCGGTATCGTAACAGCCGTAACATTTTTCGCACGCCCAGTACAAGCTGCTGTCCCAGCCTTTTTGTCCAAAATCCGGTACATCAGGTTTCCAACCTTATAGTTCGTATTCGATAATGGGCCAGAGGCTGTCTGCGAATCCTTCCCGCTTTCTGAATCGGAAACAACAGATTCCTGGTTATCCTCTGCGCCTGAATCGGATGGTTCCCCATTGCTCGATGAATCCGCTGCCGGCAAATTCCCTGTATCCGGCGCCGCATTTGCATCGATCTCTTCCGAACCTGTCGTTCTATCTGAATCTAACTCTGTCCCTGCCTGTTCCAAGCCGCTGCCTGCATCCAGCATATCGTCAGCAGCCGTATGGACGACCGTAAGCCCCACCGGATTCTTTACATACCAGCACCGTCCCGCAGACTCGACGGTAATAGAAGCCTGTGCAATCGGATACCTGCCTCCCGGCTTGTCGTTGGAAGGATCCGAACAGTACAGGACGCCATTTGTATAATCGGTTACAAGTATCGCGTGCGGTTTTGCTGTATTATAAATCACGACCCCTTCTGGATGTTCGCCCAGCATCTGAATCAGCTCGTTTTTGGACGACAGCGTCTTTTGCGCAACGGTAATGCCTGCCGCGGTAAAATTCCATTTTAATCCGGTCTTTTCCGCCCATGCGTATTTGCGGACATACTGTTCGGTAATCTGCCTCCAATCCTGGCTGCCGGAAAGCATCGCTGCCCTGCGGATCATCATGGTACTTGCCGTCAGCGTACAGACACGCGACTGTGACTGCTTTAAAAATACTTCACTGGCGTTTAACTGTGCAAATGTTACTGCCGCTGTATCCTGCGGCAAAACCGCCTGCGCTGCACTGGCTGGAACCGCCTGTGTTGTCATGGACAGGCAAATGGCGAGGCACAATATTTTCTTGATGGCTTGTTTCATATTATGGGGAGCAGTCTTTGCCCTTGCTTTATGAACGGTCTGCAAATCTTCCATATCTCCTCCTGACGTCCTGATTGCTGTTGTTTTTTTGGAATCTATTATCGTGAAAAATATTCTATTAACAGTTTACCGTAACTTGGCATATCTGGCAAGTAGGGAAATGCAGAAAATTTATGGGATTTCCTGATCGTTTGTTTATAAATTTCATACGGGGACGCTGGGAGAGGGGATTCATCATCGACCGCCAACCTAGCATTCAGATCCCGAAGCGCCCGCAGCGTTGTAAAAGCTCTGGGAGTTCCAGAAAATTAGAAAATATATTGTGTTTGAGACGGTTTGGTTATAATTTTAAAAATTGCTGCTTCTTTGAATTATGTTTCAAATATTTATATTGATGCCAAGAATAATAGTTTCTCCGTCAACAGCAGTCCAAAAACTCCCGCCAGTTTTCCGTAAAACCCATCGTGGCTATATTTACGTTGGGATATTTGCTTAAAAGCACCTCTATGCTGTCAAGGAATTCTGCCCAGCGTCTGCCGCCCACAAAAAGATGCTTCATACAGCATAGAACACCAAAAATCCGATTATTGACGGCACCCTGCTCAATATCCTGATGGTAAAGCTTTGGTGTTTTAGTGAGCTTTGCATTATATAGGCGACCGTAGTGCGCACAGATATTTCGGACGTAAGCAATACTTTCAATCCAACTTTCAAGATATGTATAGCCTATGCCGTAGGCGGAGGCAACCTGTTTCTTATCTGGATTTTTCATGTTTTTGTAAAATTTTGACAGGGTGCCAAAACTAAGAATCTCCACCAACGCATAAAAAGGGATGTCTCCATTTTCGTAATTATTGAGAAAGTTTTTAACGAATGGGGCATTTTTGTTGCGGAATGTTTCCGACTCAACATCCCACAGGAATGCAGCATGGTGTGCCGCATCTGTAAAATTTCCAGGTTCTTTATAGCCAAGCACTCCGTAGGTATTGCAAATATAATTAGAAACCTGACACCGCAGATTAATTTCAACGCTTTCAATCAACGGAAATAGCAGCTGCCGTAAATCACTATTAAACAGATATAGTTCCACAAGTTGGTCAAAAGTAACCCCGTCATAGTAGCTGCCGTTTTTGGGTTTTAGTCCAAGACTGTACGCTTTAATAAATCGATAATAAGAAACATTATTCAAGAATTTGACAGCAGCCGTCTCATCTTCAATGAACAAGTTGAGCGCCTTTAGGTTTTTAATCTGCTGCCCGACTGACAAAGGTTCTTGGTGTTTCTTTAACTCCATATTTTCCTCCGCAAATTAAATGACCCGACGTGGTACGCATTGCTAAGAGGCGTGTCGGGTTCTGTTGGGATTATTATATGCTAATCTTCATGAAAAATCAACATGTTTTTCTTAATTTTTTATTGCCTTTCAAACATCCTTGGCATCGTTTTAAGAATATCTTTCAACACAGGGTTCTTTGTATATATTGCTTCCGCGAAGTCCATTTTAGGCAAAGCTAAATTTGTTTGATCTTCATCATCAATTTTAAATACTCTTTTTCCAGACTGCCCGTCAATAATATTGATTTTACTATCTCCGCAATTACTCCTATCTAAACACATGAATTTTTTATCTTTAGACAAACCAAATTCATCAAATTTAATTTTAACACTTTTCATATTGTAATCAAGTAATTTCTCAAATTTATATCTCATTTTGAAGATGTAAAAAAATGGAAGCCGTTCGCATTCTCCCTGCTTTCTCGATTCGTGTAAAACGTGTAAAATCTTGGTGCATCTATAATTCTTGTATCATTCGTGACAGTGAGACACAAACCAATACGGCATTCCCCTTCTCCCTTAATCAGGATAAAGAAATGCCGCATCTGTATTATCTTCCTCTTTCTTCTATTCTACTACCAAAAATCCCGAAATCCAATCAAATCCCTTTAAACAAAAACCGAAATTCCATTTTATTCTGTACATCCAGCCGATACTCTGGACAAACTCTCGCGCCCCAGCTATCATCTCCTGCAACGCCCATCTGTCCCAGCGACGCCCGTACAACCGTATAGTGTACCTTCGGCAGCTCAAAATCATGCAGCGCATACTCCATCTGGTGCGGCGTATACGGCAGCGCGGAAAAGCTGATGGAATCTCCGGCAAACATCATGCCCCTTCCCTTTGCATCGGTCACTTTTGCCCAGCGTACGCCCATTTTGTTGCCGCACTCCTGCGGAACGAGGTATTTTGCCAGGTTATCGCTTACTTTATTGTGATAGATCCCAAGCTTCGCACCTTCTTTGCGGTCTGCGTAAGTCTCTGCCGCGCCAAGCCCGTACCATGTCACATTGCTGTAATCCGCGTTCAAATGGAACATCATCCCAAACTCCGGCATATCGCCAAGCTCTTTGACCGGATCATAGGACAGCTTTGTCTCTACCGCGCCGTCCCCGCAGACTGTATATGCCACTTCACAGGTACTGTGCGGCGTTGTCGGCATATGGTACGTGAACGTAACTGTGACGGTACCATCGTTTTCTTCCACCTTTACCGGATTGTCCGCAAATGCTGTGTAGCATGGCGTGTCCGCGGCAGCGTCGATCTGCTTGTGGCTAAGATACAGGCTCGCGATTTTCCACTGTGCGTAGCGCGCTACGGCAAGGCTTCCCATGTCGTTGTCCACAGGCGCCCGCCAGAAATTCGGCATCGGGATCTTTTCAATCAGTTCAACGCCGGCATACCGGTAGGACACAAGCCCGCCGTTTAACATGGAAAACAGCACGTCAAAATGCTCGCCCTTGACGCCGATATTCAGCTTGCCGTGAATCACGCGCAGCGGCTGGCTGCTTTTCTTCCATATAAATGGTTTTTTGAACACTTTCTGCCCAAACGCCACTTCATGCCCTGCTTTTGCCCAAAGCGTGTCCTCCTTTAACCGGAACGAAACCGTCACCGCATATTCCCCGTCCTCACGGTCTGCAAACGGCATTGCAAACTGCTGGCTGCTTAACGGCGCAACCGCTATCTGGTCCAGTTGTTTTTCTTCTAGCACGGCGCCGTCTTTTTGCAGGACTGCCACGCACTGGTAAACATCTGTATTGAGGAATAAATGTTTATTGATTACGGTAAAAGTATCCGTATCAAATGCCACGGCTATATTTTGGTAATTGTATTTTACATCCTGCATTTTCGGGGATGCGTCCCGTTCGCCGCCGTAGACAATTCCGTTGCCGCTGAAATTATAGTCTGTCGGGCGCTCGTTAAAATCACCGCCGTATGCCTGAAACGGCACGCCGTAACGGTCTTTTTTTGTAATTGACTGGTCAATGTAGTCCCAGATAAATCCGCCCTGGTAACGTGGCTGTGTATCTGTAAGGGCTGTATATTTGTGCATACCGCCGCAGGAATTACCCATGGCATGTGTGTATTCGCAGCAGATAAACGGCTTGTCAGGATGCTCCTTAAGAAACGCTTCGATCGCTTCGACAGACGGATACATCTGGCTTTCCATATCGCTTGTGTCATTGTAGCGGCGGTCATGGAACACGCCTTCATAATGCACGAGACGGTATGGGTCCAGCTTGCGGAAAAGCTGCGACATCTCATAGATCACTTTTCCGCCGTAGGATTCATTGCCGCACGACCAGATCAAAATCGAAGGATGGTTTTTGTCACGCTGGTAGCACGAATTGACACGGTCTAGCATCGCGCCCATCCACTCCTCATGGTTTTCCGGCACCGCTGCCCCAGGCTCATCTACCCCGCGGTCAACGCCGTCCCAGGAACCGTGCGATTCCAGATTGTTTTCCGCGATCAAATACAGCCCATACACGTCGCAAAGCTGATAGATCCTGGAATCATCCGGGTAATGGCATGTCCGTATCGCATTGATATTGTTGCGCTTCATCGTAAGAATATCCGTTACAATCTCTTCGTCCGAGACAGCGCGCCCGGTTTTGGATGAAAATTCATGGCGGTTGACTCCTTTAAACACAATCCGCCTGCCGTTTAAGCACATCAGCCCGTCCTTCATCTCAAAACGCCGGAACCCGATTTTTTGCGGGATCACTTCAGTAAGGTTTCCTCCCTCGTCATACACTTCCAGCACCATATCGTATAAATACGGCGCTTCCGCACTCCATAGCTTCGGGTTTTCCACCGGATAGGATAGCTGTGTTGTATCTTCACCTGCAAGCGGTGCTGTTTCCTCCAGCAGCACCTGCCCTGCATCCGACACCCGGATATGGACGCTGCCTGCTCCTTTTGCCGTAAGCGCCAGCTTCAAATCGGCATGGGTAAGGCTTGGTGCCACGACCGGCTCCGTCTTGATGTCCCAAATATGCGTCTTTGGCACTGTATACAAAAAGACGCTGCGGTAAATTCCCGAAAAACGGTAAAAATCCTGATCCTCGCACCAGCTCCCGGACGTCCATTTAAACACCTGCGCGGCAAGCTTATTTTCCCCTTCCTTGATGTACGGCGTCAGCTCAAAATCCGCTGGCGTAAAGCTGTCCTCACTGTAGCCCACAAACGAGCCGTTTAACCACAGCGCAATCCCGCTTTCCGCTCCCTGGAACGAAATATAGACCGGCCTGCCCGCAAACTCCTGCGGCAGTGTAAAATATTTAACATAGCTTGCCGTCGGATTAAATTCCGTCGGGATCTCGTCTGTCCAGATTTCTTCCCTGCCGTCCCACGGATACTGCACATTTGCATACTGCGGAGCATCATAGCCTTCCATCTGAATATGCGCAGGCACCCGGATATCCGCCCACGGGCGGCAGTCATAATCCGTCCGCTCAAATCCTGCAACCGTCTGCGCATAGTTTCTGGCATAATGGAACTTCCAAATGCCGTCTAACGAAATACGAAGGCTTGTGCTGTCTGCCGCCATCTCGCTGCTATTCGCATAACAGACATGGTCGGAATGCGCCGCAAGCCTCCCCTGTGCAAAATACTGTGGATTTTTCACCTGTTCGTAATGAAACTCTGACATTTTATATTTCTCCTCTCCCCTGGCTTTTTCTCTCATTATACACCAAAAGCCGTAAAAAGCAACGCAAAATTGTGCAGCGCTGTACCAGTCACATGCCTGTTTCAATCACTTCATTCATGCTCCCTGTCCGATACCCTATTAGATCCATCGTTACATACGTAAAGCCATATTTCAAAAAGCTGTCTGCGACCTGGCTACGCACCTTAATCAGCCTGTCAAATTCCTGCGGCAGCACCTCGATACGTGCCATCTGTCCATGCATCCGCACACGCATCTGGCGAAACCCCAGGTCCAGTAAAAGCTGCTCGGCACTGCCTACCATAGTAAGCTTTTCGGGTGTAATCTCCTCGCCATAAACAAAACGCGACGCCAGGCACGCATACGACGGCTTCTCCCACGTCGGCAGCCCCATTCGCCTGGACAGCTCCCGGATCTCCGCCTTGGAAAGCCCCGCCTCCCGCAGCGGGCTTAAAATGCCAAGCTGTGCCACCGCCTGCTGCCCGGGGCGGTAATCGCCTGCGTCGTCTGTGTTGGAGCCTTCCGCTGTATACGCAAGCATTTGCTCCTGTGCAGCATCCAAAACCTCCTGCATCAGCCTGCGCTTGCACAAATAGCAGCGGTTTTTCGGATTTGCGGCAAAGCCTTCGATTTTCAATGGGTCAGCCGTACAGATGATCTGGCGGATGCCGTATCTTCTGCAAAAATCCGCCGCCTCGCCTGACTCCCTGTCAGGAAACACCGCGGCATGGATGGTGACCGCTGCCGCCTGGCTGCCTAACACGTCGTGGGCGGTTTTTAACAAAAAAGCAGAGTCTACGCCGCCGGAAAATGCAATTGCCACGCTGCCAAGGCTTGCCAGGTTTTGTTTGAGATGTTCGAACTTTTGGTTTATATCCTGCTGCAATTTCTATACACCGCCCTTTTCTGTATCTATTTCCAAATCTGTTTTCAGCCGTTTTTCATACGCTGCCTGATAATCCATAAAAACGCTTTTAAACAGCCTGATATCACACACTGGATTCAACTCCTTTCAAACAAAAGCAGGCCTGTCCGGTCAATTTCTAAATACAGCCTGTTCTCGTGGCCTAAGTCCATGATAAGATCCAGCTCACAGTCTAAAACAGGCTCCTGCTTTAGCGGTATGCCAGGATTCTTTTTTTCAATATACAAATCAAGATCGCTGTAGCTGCTGCACCGAAACTCCAAAGAGCTCCCAAACAACACGATCTTTTGTATATTTTCATCTTTTTTCAACTGTTCCAGCACCTGCTGCACCCTCTCCTGCATCAGCGGATGCACACGGTTGCAATGCTTAAAACAAATCCCTTCTTTTACTGGAAAATCCCACATTTCCTGAAAGTTATTCATCGTTTCACCCGCCTTTTTCTGTAATTATAACAAAAATGCATCCTTATGACAACCGCCGTTACCCATTTTCTTCCTCCCGATAATACTTTGCTTGCAGCTCAAACAACGTCCGGTAGGCAGCGCCTTTTGCCATTAACTGCTCATGGGTGCCTGCTTCTGCAATCGTGCCGTCCGCAAACAGAAAAATCCTGTCACAAAATCTTGAGCTTGCCAGACGGTGTGAAATATAGATCATCAGCTGGCTGCCCACAGACTCGTCAATCATTTTATAAATATCATATTCCGCCTGAGGATCAAGCGCCGCCGTAGGCTCGTCCATAATGATCACGCCGCTTTCCCGCAAAAGCGCGCGCAGGATCGCGGTTTTTTGCGCTTCTCCGCCTGAGAGGTCTACCCCTTCCTTATCATAGTCGCTGAACAGGCAGGTATCAAGCTGCCCTGGAAGCGCTTCTATAAAATGAAGAAAACCGATTTTTCTTGCCGCTTCTTTGATTTCATCGTCCGTAATCTTCGTATTTCCCAACGTCAAATTTTCCCGCAGGGACAATGTAAACAACTGGAAATCCTGAAAGACCGTCGAAAAAATACGGCAGTAATCATCGTAGTCAATCTCTCGGATATCCGTCCCGTTGAGATAAATCGCGCCCTCTGTAGGATCATACAGCCGCAGAAGCAGCTTGATAAACGTAGTCTTTCCAGCGCCGTTCTCGCCAACGATCGAGATCTTTTCCCCTGACCTCATCGTAACGCTGACATTATGCAGCGCATCCTGCGTCTGGTTGGGATAGCGGTAGCTGACATTTTGAAATTCGATCACAAAGCCCTCCGCGCCTGACAGCGTGCATTTTTTCTGCTGCCCTGCGTGAAACCTGCTTGGAATACGGATAAAATCAAGGTATTTCCTGAAATATTCCCCACGGCTGCCAATCTCAATCAGCCCGTCAATCAGCCCGCCGCACCCTGACTTAAAAGCTTCCATCGCAGAAAATACGAGCGAAAAATCCCCGACCGTAAAAACTTTTTTTACGATCATATTGTAGCCCAAAATCAGATAAATGAGCAATTCCTGTACACAGGTCAGGACAATATTCATCAGCTTGACGTTCCGTTCCGAATCCACGATTTTATTCTGCAATTGATAAAATCCGTCTGAAAGCTGCCTGTATTTGGAAAACAAAAACTCCTGCGCATGGTTCGAGCGGACGTCCTTGGCATATTTCAAATCGCCGGCAAAGCGCATAAACCAGGTCATTCTCCGGTC
Organism: uncultured Eubacterium sp.; assembly: GCA_947090545.1. GTDB lineage: Bacteria > Bacillota > Clostridia > Lachnospirales > Lachnospiraceae > Eubacterium_J. Next base: position 12,755 of record CAMUPC010000097.1, read on the forward strand.
TAACGGCCATAGCTCATCGTCCGTCTGGTAGCGGATCTTGTTGAGCCTGGCATTCGTATATGCATTTATGAGAATCACCACGCCCACGATCAGTAAAATCTTTGCATCCAGAACAATCAGCGTCCCCATAACGACAGCCAGTATCCAGATACTTGAAAAAAATTTTATCATCGATGTCACAAGCAGGTAAAAGTTCATCGCCATGACACATTTTGTCGCTTTTGCGAAATGATCCATGATCTCTGCATCCTGGAGCATATCGTAATCCAGATGCGCGATCTTTTGAAACAGGCGGATAATCCCTTCGTATTCCAGTGTTTTCGTCTGCTTTTCCAGCCGGGATGTTATGATTTGGTTTACAGCCTGCAAAACCAGTGTCAGGCTTGCGTAAACAAATGCGTACAGAATTACATTTTGGAAGTTTTTTCCGTATACAAATTCGTTGATGATCAGCTTCGGCAAATACAGAGAAGGAAGTACTGCCATTCCAGACAGCGCTACTGCGGCTGCGATTGTAAAAAATGCTGATCGGTCGATCTCGTAGATAAAATGAAAAATATGTTTTACGTTGTGTTTTGCTCTTTTGCATTGATTCATGCATGTGCCCCCTTATTTTTGAGCTTGTTTTTTCTTTATTTATATGGTCAGGTGCTGTATTTTTTTGCAGGGTAGGACGCTGGAGGAAGGGGAGCGGGGCTGGCTTCCTGTTCCGATTCCAGAATGTAAGGAGCCCTAAGCATCCTGCGGTTACTCTGAGACCCCGTCCGGGCGCGGCACCTAGTTCGCCCTGGCGTTCCGCCAGCAGCT
>CAMUPC010000098.1 GCA_947090545.1 uncultured Eubacterium sp.
TGTGCCAAGTGCCGCGCCCGGACGGTGCCTCAGCGTAACCGCAGGATGCTTAGGGCTCCTTACATTCTGGAATCGGAACAGGAAGCCAGCCCCGCTCCCCTTCCTCCAGCGTCCCCCCCCCCGCCAACCCAAAAAACCCAACTCCAGCCCCCCTCCCCAGCACAATTCACGTGACTTTCCCCTCATCCTATGCTATAATCAATAACCACACGCAAAAAGGAGGCGCATTCATGAAAACAAACATTCAAATCGCACAAGACGCAACCCTAGTCCACATCAAAGAGGTCGCAGCAAAATACAACATCGCCGAGGACGACCTGGAATTATACGGCAAATACAAAGCAAAGCTCTCCAACGAGCTGATCGCAAAAACAGCATCCAACCCAGACGGAAAGCTGATCCTCGTCACCGCCATCAACCCGACGCCCGCAGGAGAAGGCAAGACGACTACGAGCATCGGGCTTGGGCAGGCGTTTGGCAGGCTTGGAAAAAACTGCCTGCTGGCGCTGCGGGAACCGTCTCTTGGCCCATGCTTCGGCATCAAGGGCGGCGCGGCAGGCGGCGGTTATGCGCAGGTCGTTCCGATGGAGGATCTGAACCTGCATTTTACCGGGGATTTTCATGCTATTACAGCCGCAAACAACCTGCTTGCCGCGCTGCTGGACAACCATATCCAGCAGGGAAACGCTTTGCAGATCGATACCCGCCAGATCGTCTGGAAGCGGTGCATGGATATGAATGACCGTGCCCTGCGCAATATTGTCGTCGGGCTTGGCTCCAAATCGGACGGGTTTGTACGGGAAGACCATTTTGTGATTACGGTAGCTACCGAAATTATGGCGATCTTGTGCCTGGCTTTGGATATGGCTGACTTAAAGAAGCGGCTGGGCGATATTATCGTGGCTTACAACTATGACGGCGAACCGGTCACCGCAAGGCAGCTCCAGGCGGTCGGCGCTATGGCGGCGCTGTTAAAAGACGCGTTGAAGCCGAACCTGATCCAGACGCTTGAACATACCGGGGCGATTGTGCACGGCGGGCCGTTTGCCAATATCGCGCATGGATGCAATTCGATCCGCGCGACCAAAACTGCCTTGAAAATCGCGGATTATGTTATTACCGAAGCGGGCTTTGGCGCTGATTTAGGCGCTGAAAAGTTCTTTGATATCAAGTGCCGTAAGGCTGGGCTTAAGCCAGACGCGGTCGTGCTTGTCGCTACGGTGCGGGCGCTTAAGTATAACGGCGGCGTCCCTAAAAACGAGCTTTCCGCTGAAAACCTGGACGCGCTGAAAAAAGGTATCTGCAACCTGGAAAAGCATATCGAAAACCTGCAAAAATACCATGTGCCGATCGTCGTTACGCTCAATTCCTTCCTGACCGATACGCAGGCGGAATACGAATACATCCAAAGCTTTTGTGAAGAAAAAGGCTGTGCCTTCGCTTTGTCACAGGTATGGGAAAAAGGCGGAGAAGGCGGCATCGAGCTTGCGCAAAAGGTATTGCAGACACTGGAAGAAAAACCATCCGCTTTTGCGCCTCTTTACCCGGATGAGATGCCGTTGAAGGACAAAATCCGTACCGTTGCCTCTGAGATCTACGGTGCGGCAGATGTCAGCTACACGCCTGCGGCAGAAAAAATGCTGGCAAAGCTGACGGAGCTTGGATTTGGCAGCCTTCCAGTATGTATCGCAAAGACACAGTATTCCCTGTCGGACGACCAGCATAAGCTCGGGCGGCCAACTGGATTTACGGTCAATGTCAGAGATGTATATGTCAGTGCCGGAGCTGGATTTATCGTCGTACTGACCGGAGCGATCATGACGATGCCGGGGCTTTCCAAGTCTCCTGCCGCTTACGGCATTGACGTCAGTGAGGACGGAAAGATTACGGGACTGTTTTAAACCAGGCACGAGATCCATAATCACGAGATCAAAAAAACTGCCAAAACGGGGGCTGTATTTTGATACATACCCCGTTTGGCAGTTTTTCGCGTGCCTAAGTTTTATTTCCTCGGTCCGCAAAACCTGCTGATCCTACGGCTGATCCTGCCTTACATAAGAATACGCGTTGGAAATCCTGGCATTTTCCGCCGTCAGCTCTACCGGCTCGCGGTAATAAGCGATGACCGGGGTTCCGGCCGGCAGGATCTGGTACAGCTTTTCCGCTTTTGCGCCCGGCATATTGATACAGCCGTGGGAGCCGGAAGTCTTGTAGATCTCCTGCCCGAACTCGCTTCTCCAGCTTGCGTCATGAAAGCCGACGTTATAAGCAAACACCATAAAATACTTAACGTCCGACTGATAAGTCTCTCCGACAAGCGTCGCGTCGCGCTGCTTGTACACAATTTTATACACTCCGTCTGGAGAACCGTTATGGCTGCTGATATTTCCGGTTACAACATCAGATTCCAGCTTTAGCTTTCCATTGTCATAAAAATACATATGCTGGTTTGTATAGTCTACTTCCACATAAGTATTCCCAATGTCATATGTCTCGCTCTTTACCTCCGCTGTCTGGTTAAAAACTGGCTCCCGCTCGATCGTCTTGCCGGACTTGATCTCTTTTAAAAGCTGTTCTTTTTCCTTTTCCTTGTCGATGACCCAGCCGTAATCGCCGCCGCCAATCTTTACCTTGTCGCCAAGTGAGGTTTTAAACACACGCACATCGCCGTACGTATTATATTTGCTGGCAAGATACTGGATATAGCCCGTCACCTTGGATTCGTCAAGCGTCACGGAATAGTCCGCGCCGATGGTCAGCCATTCCTTAATACGCGCAGAATCAAGTACCTCTCCTTTTTCCCCTACATCGTATTTGATCGTTGTATGCAGGTACGAATTAATATTTTTCAGCGCCTTTTTCAGCGTCTTGTCGTTGGACTTCACTTTTGGCTCTTCGTACACCTCGTCGGAAAGCACGAGCTCCTCCTCGCCCATGTCTACCGCCTTGCGCGCAAGCTTCTGCACATCCTCCAGGCGGATCTGGTTGCCAGCCACAGCCTCGACCAGCTCATAGCCCTTGTCTGTCTCCCGCAGGTACGCGTCCTTTGGCTTTTGGATGTAATCGGACTGAAAACACGGAAGCTGCGCGACCATCTTGTCCAGCTTCTGCTTATTATAAGTTGCAGAAACCTCCAGATCCATCTCTTTTTTGCCTTTGCGCTCAGAAATCCAGCGATAATTGTCCTGTAGCTGCAAAATATCGCTGATCTCCGACCCCGGCACATACGTATAGTCGATATCCGGCCCGATAATCTGATATTTGTCCCCGTCACGCGTCTCAACACTGAAAATATAATCTGCAACTTCCTGTGCGACTTTATCTTCCGCTTCTTCTACCGTCATTTTGTCAACCGAAACACCGTTTAACACCGTTCCCGGAAAAAAATGCTCCGAATAAAAAGATGCCGTACACAAGTAACATGCCAGGAGTGCGATCAGCAAAAAACATAAAACGATGCCAACAATGATCAGTGCAGACTTTGCTGCCGACTTCTGTTTTCTCATACTTTGATACCTTCCTTCCCAGATGCCCAAGCCCCCTGCCGGGACACATGCACCTGTTTCTGTACTTTATTCTACCAGAATCTTAGCCGCTTGGCTACCTTCGTTTTACAGTAAAATACTGCATATTAATAAAATGCGTGTATAAGCTGCCAAAAATAAGGTAATCCGACAAATTATTCATGAAAATTTCATCTTTTTTTCATCTTGGAAGTATTTTCTCCGTTTTTTTGGTTATTTTTCCGTTCTGCCGCCGTCCGGTTTTGGCACATCCGCCGCATTGCCCTGCAAAAGCTCCGTCTTTCCATATTTTTCAAGCCCCGTCATGACCAGCCTGCGAACCATATCATAAATAACCGCAAATACCGGCACGCCGACCAAGATCCCTACAAAGCCAAAAAATCCCTGGAACAGCGTAATCGAAAACAGCACCCAAAACCCAGTCAGCCCCACGCTGTCCGCAAGGAGCGCCGGCCCTAAGATATTGCCGTCAAACTGCTGCAAAATAATAATAAACACAATAAAAATAATGCAGTTTACCGGCCCTGAGATCAGCACAAGCAGCGCCGACGGAACCGCGCCGATATACGGCCCGAAATAAGGGATGACATTTGTCACGCCGACAATCACACTGATCAATACCGCGTTTGGAAAGCCCATCGTAAACGTCATAATAATGCAGAAAACATAGCAGATCAGCCCGACAATCGCGCTGTCCAGTATTTTTCCGCCAAAAAATCCGACAAACGTCTTGTCGATAAACCGCAGTTCTGTCAGCACCGCGTCCGCCCGTTCGGTTTTGAGCACCGCATACAGCACTGCCTTTCCCTGCCTGGCAAACGTCTTTCTGCCCAGCAGCAGGTAAATGCAGATAATGACTCCGATTAACAGGTTGTAAAGAATGCCGACAACCGATCCGACCGTATCCGCAAAACCACCCATCATCCCCTGCATCGTAGGCAGCAGGTCGGTCTTTGCCCAGTTTTGCAGATGGTTTTCCACATTCACAATCGCTGTATTGGCATACGTCTGTAGCATTTCATTCCCATCCAGCATCCCGGTCAGCCATTTTGCAAATTCATCCATTTTCTGCGGCACCGCATTGACCAAAATCAGCGTGCTGCCCACCATCTCCGGGATAACCATGCTCATCAACAGATAGATAATCAGGATCGTCAAAATCAGCACGAACAGCACCGTAAGCCCATTCGCGCGCTTTTTATGCTTGTCCGGCAAAAGCGCCTCCACCCTTTTTTCCAGAAAATTGCACGGCGTTTTTAACAGGTATGCCATCACCCCGCCGTAGATCACGGGCTTTAGCACGCCGAGCAGCCATAGAAACGACTGTCTGATTTCCCCGAACCCTTTGATTGCAAAAAAGAGCAGAATGGCAAGGGCAAGCGAGACAAAGCCGGTCAGCGACTGATAAAATATGCGTTTCCAATCCTCTTTTTTCATGTTCCAATATCCTCCTGTAAACTTTCACTTTTGTAGGACGGCTGCCGGAGCTTTTGCTTGTACTGCGTTCCCCACTCCATCATAGCGTCTAAAATCGGTTTCAGGCTGTATCCTGTATCCGTCAGCGTATATTCCACCCGCGGCGGCACCTGCGGGTACACCGTCCGGGTCAAAAGCCCGCTGTCCTCCATCGACCGCAGATTCGCGGTCAGCACCTTCTGAGATACGTTCCCAAGCGATTTTTTCAGCTCGCCAAACCGCTTCGTGCCAGCCAGCAGGTCGCGGATAATCAAGACCTTCCAGCGGTCGCTGATCAGCATTAACGTCGTCTCTACCGGGCAGGCAGGTAAATTTTTTTCCATACGAACGCCCCCATTTTCTCACAATTGTTTCTCTCTGGTAACTATGGCACAAAAAAGTACCTGCTTTACAGCTTTGCTGTATGGATCTATTATAGTCTTGCAGGCAGGAAAAAACAACCCGAAAAAAATCAAACGAAAAACAGGAGGATATAACTATGAAAATCGCAGTTATTTGTGCAAATGGAAAACAAGGAAAACGAATCGTACAGGAAGCTGTCGCAAGAGGCATCGATGTGACCGCCGTTGTGCGTGGCAAAAACCAGACAGAAGCAGCAAACGTGATTCAAAAAGACCTGTTCGACCTGACCCCGGACGATCTGGAAGGCTTTGACGCCGTCATCGACGCTTTCGGTGCCTGGACGCCTGACACGCTGCCTCAGCATAGTCTTTCCCTACAGCACCTTTGCAGCCTTGTAAGCGGCAAAGAAACCAGGCTCCTCGTGGTCGGCGGCGCAGGCAGCCTGTATACAAACCCAGAGCATACCGCGCAGCTTATGGACGGGGCAGATTTCCCGGAAATGTTCAAGCCCCTGGCTTCCAGCATGGGCAAAGCACTGCAAGAGCTTCGCACAAGAACCGACGTCAAATGGACGTACATAAGCCCAGCCGGAGACTTCCAGGCAGACGGAGTCCGAACCGGAAGCTACCAGTTAGGCGGCGAAGAACTGCTGCTTAACGCAGCCGGAGAAAGCGTGATCAGCTATGCCGACTACGCCATTGCCATGGTCGATGAAGCGGTAAACGGAACCCACATCCAGCAGCGAATCTCTGTTGTTTCCAAATAATACAAAATCATACAGCATCAGACAGTAAAAGGAGATCCCTATGACACAGGAAGAACGGCTTATTTATTTAATCAACGATCTAAGCAGTGAAGCAGCAATCGCACACGCGGAGCTTCCTACGGACACTGCGTCCAGAAAGCGCCTGCTTCGCTCGCTTATGAATATCCGCCCGCCAAAAATGGCTTCCCAAACCTTTTTAGACGTGCAGGATGCCTATTTGCAGGAGGAGCTTGCCCAAAAAGGCATTGTATCCCTATCCAGCCTTCCATCCGCACAAACGGGCATTTACATCTGGCAGGGCGATATTACCCGCCTGTCCACGGATGCCATCGTGAACGCGGCAAACAGCACCCTGCTCGGCTGCTTTGTTCCCTGCCATGGCTGCATCGACAACGCGATCCATTCTGCCGCAGGCGTGCAGCTCCGCCTGGAATGTGCTCGTCTTATGGAAAACCAGCACACAGAAGAACCGACAGGCACGGCAAAGATCACAAAAGCCTATAACCTTCCCTGCCGCTATGTGCTCCATACGGTCGGCCCCATCATACACGGGGAAGTGTCGCAAAGGGACTGCTCCTTGTTAGCAGGCTGCTACCGCTCCTGTCTGGAGCTTGCAGAGGCATATCGGCTAAAAAGTATTGCTTTTTGCTGTATTTCCACAGGCGAATTTCATTTTCCAAACAAAAAAGCCGCAGAAATCGCAGTCAAAACCGTACTGGATTATCAAAAAAATCATCCTGACAGCCCGGAGGTGGTATTCAATGTATTCAAAGATCACGACAAAGCAATCTACCAGCAGTTATTGGGAGAAGCTAAAAACACTCGCAAGCCTGCTCAAAGACGCTGACGCCGTCGTAGTCGGCGCAGGGGCAGGGCTGTCTGCATCCGCCGGCTTTACATATTCCGGGGAGCGGTTTTACGAGCATTTTTCCGATTTTATACAAGCCTATGGCTTTTCGGATATGTATACAGCAGGCTTTTATCCCTACCAGACATTAGAAGAATACTGGGCATACTGGAGCCGCTACATTATGATCAACCGCTACCAGGATGCGCCGAAACCCGTTTATCAAGGCTTGCTTTCCCTTATCAAAGACAAGGACTATTTTGTCCTGACAACAAATGTAGACCACTGCTTCCAAAAAGCAGGGTTTTCCAAGCACAGGCTGTTTTACACCCAGGGCGACTACGGCTTGTGGCAGTGTGCAAAGCCCTGCCACAATCGCACTTACGATAACGAAGCTGCCATAAAGGAAATGACAGCGCAGCAGCAAAACATGCGTATCCCATCCAGCCTGGTCCCGCGCTGCCCGGTCTGCGGCGCACCGATGTCTATGAACTTACGCACAGACAGCACGTTCGTCGAGGATGAAGGCTGGCAGGCAGCAGCACGCAGATACCAGGAGTTTGCTGAATGCCGCAAAGGGGCTAAGATACTGTATCTGGAGCTGGGAGTTGGCAGCAATACGCCGGGGATTATCAAGTATCCGTTCTGGCGGATGACGGCGGATAACCCGAGGGCGGCGTATGTCTGTGTGAATAACGGGCAGGCAAGCTGCCCGAATCAGATCAAGAAGCAGTCTCTATGCATAGACGGGGATATCGGGGAGGTATTCAAACTGCTTTCCTCTATCGTGATGGCTGACATCTAACAGAATAATGCAGATGGTTCCGTCCTTTTCAAAAATATCTAAAGTACCGCCTTCCGCTGCTGCCTTGTAAAGACAACAGCGGCAGACGTTATTCCGTGGCAGGCAAGATTATCTGTAGCAGCGTGAAAATCCAGAAACGAGATCTTGAAACAAAGCATACGAAACCACAGGGTGGCATAACTTTCAGAGATCATAAATAAGCATTGCCTATACGATAATATTCTGATAAAATTGGGATAAAATAAATAAAAAGGAGTGCTTAGACTATGATACAAATTCGACCTGTTTCCGACCTTAGAAATAAATTTCCAGAAATTGAAACTATCGTAAATAGCGGAAAACCTGTTTATCTTACAAAAAATGGCTACGGAGCTATGGTAGTTTTGAGCTTGGAGGAATACGCAAATCTGACAGATGATATAGAGATGAAACTTGACGAAGCCGACAGACAGGCGGCAATGACGGAAGAAAGGCTTTCCCATGAAACCGTATTCAGCAATGTAAGGAGTACGATACATGGAAAATAAAATTTATCATCTTCGTTATCTGCCGATTTTTGAACAGGATTTAATCAGTACAGCGAGTTACATTACCAATGTTTTAAAGAATGAGGACGCTGCGCTGCGTTTGATTGATGATGTAGAGGCGGCGATTCTGGAAAGGCTGAATAATCCGCTTGCTTTTGAACCATATGTTTCCGCAAAAAAGAGAGACTATCCGTATTATAGAATCTATGTGAGAAATTACGTTATTTATTATGTAGTGATTGATGATGTAATGGAAGTACGGCGTTTACTGTATGGTGCCAGAGATACAGATAAACATTTATAATTTATTTGTAAAAGAATGTAACTATTTTGCCAGGAGAAAATTCAATTATGAAAGATGAAATCATATCTTTGCTGACAGGCTTTGGTGAATGATCATAAGCTGAAATTAATAACAAACAATCAGAAACAGACGACAGTAACAATATTCAGAATCAAAAGTCAATGTTATTGCAGTATTCGTTAGAACAAGGGTGGGAGTTACTGATATTTACAGGATGATGATTACGCCAGTGCCCGAAAACACGATTGTACCAGCCATTTATTTATGATATAATAAAATAGACTTTAGATTATCATAAAGGAGGGCGAATCATGAAATATTTAGAACGTGCATTAGAGCGTAAATTTTTACACATGAGCTCTTTTTTTAAAGCGGTTCTTGTAACCGGCGCAAGACAGGTCGGAAAGACAACGATGTTAAAGCATTTAGCGGCAAAACAAAACCGTAATTATGTTTCTATGGATCATACAATGGCGCGGGCACTTGCAAAATCCGATCCGGTATTGTTCTTCCAAACCTATAAACCACCGATTATTATTGATGAAATACAAAAAGCGCCAGAGTTATTTGAACAGATTAAAATGATGTGCGATGAAAGCGAAGAACGGGGATTGTTTTGGCTGACCGGGTCGCAGCAATACAGCATGATGAAAAACATCCGTGAAACATTGGCGGGCAGAATTGGGATTTTGGAGCTATAAGAGCAAAGGCAGGAATATTTTAATTCTTATATCGAAACGTATCTCATGCGGGATGTCGCGCAAGAAGGAAGGATTACCGATACCGTTCGCTTCTATCAATTCATGAAGGCTTGTGCCGCATTGACCGCAGAACAGTTAAATTATAAGACATTGGCAGATGTGGCAGAAATATCCCAGCCAACGGCAAAAGAATGGGTGCGCCTGCTACAGGGTTTAGGCATTATTTACCTGCTACAGCCATATGCAAATAATGAACTGAAACGGCTTACCAAAACGCCAAAACTATATTTTTGCGATACGGGACTGTGCGCTTACCTGTCTATGTGGCTTACCAGAGATACGCTTATGCACGGGGCGGCAAGCGGGCATTATTTTGAAAATCATGTAGTAATAGAATTGCTTAAAAATTTTGCCTATGCACCTTCAAAAGTAAACCTGACTTATTACCGTGATTCAAACGCAAAAGAAATCGATCTGTTTGTGGAAGAAAATGGCGTCATCCACCCTTTGGAAATAAAAAAATCAGCAAACCCTGACCGGCGTGAAGTAAAGAAATATGAATTACTGGACAAAACAAAGCAAAAAAGAGGAAGCGGCGGTATCGTTTGTATGTGTGAGGAAGTGATTCCGATCGACGCCCAAAATTGTTTTATTCCCTGTAATCTGATATAAAAATGCAAAGCCATGCGCCCGCAGCCTGACGGCATATGCGAGCGCATTGTTTCCCGGCAGTCACTCCCGCTCTGCCGCTTTGGTAGCTACAACCGAAACGCCGGTGCCTGCCACATTTTTCAGCAGCACATCTCCGATTGCCACCGGAGCCTTTGCCCGGATCTTGTTGATCTCCTCCATACATGCAAAAATCTTATCTTTGGGGATGTCCTCTTGTGTTTTGACAGAAATAAATCCGCGTGCGCTGCCTTCGACCTTTACCGTAGAGGTCACAATCCGCGTAGGGTTCGTTACTTCTTTCCTGGCATAAGCATCTCCTTTTGGGCATGTATTGCCCGTTACGCTTGCGACTGCTCCCTGATTAAGCTCCACGGACAGCGTGCAGCCCATCGGACAGCCGATGCAGATGAGTTCCTTTTTCTCCATGCTGTATCACTCCTTCTCGATTTTAATTGTAATCTGCTCCATGCCGGCTTCTTCCAGCAGCTTTTTCTTTTGCAGCACAACCTGTTCCATCTCGCCCGGCGCCATCACCTTTTTCTTACGGCTCATGACTTTTTTCTGTCCGAAATAGACGTTTACAAAACAGTCCTGATATACCGCTCCGACGCGGAAACGCACGGTTAACGTATCTTCCATCTGATCGACATGGATTGAGCGCGGTACGGTATAACGTACCCCGTCTGACGCATGGATGTCTACGTGCCTGCCAGTTGCCGCCAGCTCTCCCTTTACATATTTTGCCGCGTTAGCTCCTGCCCGGGACGCTTCTTCTGATACATAGTCCACCAGGTCATGCACATGCAGGACATTGCCGCAGGCAAACACACCGGGAATGCTCGTCCCTAAGCTTTCATCCACAACCGGGCCGGCGGTCACGCTGTCCATCTGGACTCCCATCTCCCTGGAAAGCTCATTTTCCGGTATCAGCCCGACAGACAGCAGCAGCGTGTCACAGGAATACTCCTCTTCTGTGCCGGGAACCGGCTTACCGTTTTCATCCACCTGCGCCAAGGTAACGCCTTCCACACGTTCCTTTCCCTTGATATTCACGACCGTATGGCTTAATTTCAGCGGAATGCCGTAATCATCCAGGCACTGTACGATATTACGCTTTAAGCCGCCCGAATACGGCATCAGCTCCGCGACTACTTTCACCCTCGCGCCTTCCAGCGTCATGCGCCGCGCCATAATCAGCCCGATATCGCCCGAGCCTAGGATCACAACCTCCCTGCCCGGCAGATAGCCTTCCATATTCACCAGCCGCTGCGCCGTACCTGCCGAAAAAATCCCAGCCGGGCGATAGCCTGGAATATTTAACGCGCCTCTGGCACGCTCCCTGCACCCCATCGCCAGGATCACCGCTTTTGCCTGAATCTGCATCATGCCGTCTACGCGGTTCATCGCCGTCACAACCTTCTGCGGGCTGATCTGCATTACCATCGTCTGTAGCATCGTTTCGATCCCAAGCTCTTTTACGATGTCTATAAACCGCCCCGCATATTCCGGCCCGGTCAGCTCCTCCTGAAACGTGTGCAGCCCAAACCCATTGTGGATGCACTGGTTTAAAATGCCGCCAAGCTCCTCGTCGCGCTCAATCACTAAAATGCTGCTGATCCCGGCTTTTCTTGCTGCCGCCGCTGCCGCAAGCCCCGCAGGGCCGCCGCCTATAATAACTATATCGTATGCTTTCACAAATGACTCCTCCTGAACTCCATCCTGTTATTTGCCTTTTTCTGTACGCCCCATCACAATCGCGGACTGTCCGCCCGATTTTGTAATCCGATCCATACCCGTTCGCAGTTCCCGTTCTAAAATCTCCATCACTCTCGGACTGCAAAATCCCGACTGGCACCGTCCCATGCCTGCCCTTGTCCGCCTTTTGACGCCGTCTAAGGACTTTGCGCCGACCGGCCTTTTGACCGCATCGATAATCTCGCCCTCCGTCACCGACTCGCAGCGGCAGACGACCGTGCCGTAAGCAGGCTGCTCCCGGATCAAAGCATTCCTCTCCTCAAGGCTTAAGCCAGCCGGATTTAAAATGCCTTTTCGCTGCGCGATAAAACCAGGCTTTTCCTGTAACCCCATTTTCTCCCGCAGCAAGCCTGCCACAAACTCGCCAACCGCAGGAGCACTGGAAAGCCCCGGAGATTCCATGCCTGCCACGTCAATAAACTGCGCGGCGTCTTTCGCTTCCTGAATGATAAAATCATCGCCGTCCTCATGCGCACGCAGCCCCGCAAACGACGTAATCACCTGGCGGAACGGAATATTTTTGACCGTCATCGCCGCTTTTTGCATAAGCTCCCTTAATCCGTCTGCCGTCGTATGAACCCCTTCCTTATCTTGAATATCCACCGCCGTAGGCCCTACGATCAGGTTGCCGTGGATCGTCGGAGATACGAGAACGCCTTTTCCCATTTTTGTAGGCAGCATAAAAATCGTATGGGATACATGCGTACCCGCGCTTCGGTCTAACAGGCAGTATTCTCCTTTTCTTGCTGTGATGTGCATATTTGTGCTGCTCACCATCTGGTGTATTTTGTCCGCATACACACCAGCCGCGTTGACTACATAACGGCTCTTTCGCACGCCCTGGCTCGTTTCGAGCGCATAATAACCATCTTCCCTGCGGATATCCGTAACCTCTGTGTCAAACTGAAATTCCACGCCGTTTACATTCGCATTTTCCGCAAGCGCGATCGTCATTAAAAACGGGCATACAATCCCGCCGGTCGGCGCATACAGCGCGCCGGCAACCTCATCGGCAAGGTTCGGCTCCATTTCCCGCGCTTCCTGCTTCGACAAAATCCGAAGCCCCTGCACTCCGTTTTTCACGCCTTTGTCATACAGAGCTTGGAGCTTTGGCAGATCTTCTTCCTGGAGACAGACGACCAGAGAGCCGTTTCTTTTAAATGGAAAGTCCAGTTCTTTGGAAAGCGCTTCCATCTTCTCATTGCCTTGTACATTCAGTTTTGCCATCAGGGAGCCGGTTGGTGCGTCAAATCCTGCGTGTACAATTGCGCTGTTGGCTTTGGATGTGCCGCAGCAGACGTCTTCGCATCTTTCTATGACGCAGATTTTCGCATGATATCTTGACAGCTCGCGTGCTATTGCGCAGCCTGTTACGCCTGCGCCTATAATACATATATCGTACATATGATTCTCCTTCTATTTTATAGGGATATTCTTTTAAAACGTTTCTTATTTTATAGGCTTAATTTATATAGACTTAATGATTGATTCCAATTTGGGGGTATGCAAAATAGCAGCTTTTTTGATTGAGTTGCATGTTTTGCGGATTCAGGGACGCTGGGAGAGGGGATTGGCACGTCCTGGCTGCGTCCGTTCCAGAAGGTTAAGAAGCTCTAGGCATCCTGTGGTTACGC
>CAMUPC010000099.1 GCA_947090545.1 uncultured Eubacterium sp.
GCTAAAGGTGCCGCTTGGCTTCGCCCCTGCTGTATTGGGCAGGATGCTAAGGGCTTCTAAACCTTCTTCCAAAGGCGCAGCCAGGGCGTGCCAATCCCCTCTCCCGGCTGGCTATCGCTGGTGCTGCAAAAAAGATGTTGTGATTTTTCCCAGGAAACAGTGAGCCTAGTATCGCTTGCTGTGGGTGGGATGATCAATTTGGGTTTGAGAAAAGCAGCCGGAGGAATGGGATGAGAGAATTTTTGCGAGATTATTTTTTAATTGTAAAATAAATTTTCAGCCGCAGTCAGGTATGATGCCCGCTGCGGCTGAAATAATCATGAGGATGATCATTTAGAAAAATTCAAGTTCAGTATATGGTATGGCGGCAAAACCATTTGTTTGTATGATGCTGTTAGTTCTCGGTTGTAGTTTCAGAGGTGGTGTTTTGTTCTTGCTGTGCTGCTTGGTTCTCTTGTTCAGAATTAGCTTGATTGGATTGCTGTCCATTTTGCTCTCCAATGGTTGTAGCGTCATCTGCATTGCCTGTGCCTTGCATTTTGAAATTAAAGGTATATGTCGATGTCAGCACATCGCTGTCCGAGCCCCATGTAATTTCTACAGTTCTCGTTTTCTGTAAAGTAGCGGCATCTTTGCCGATAAAGGTAATCCAGCCAAAGTACTTGTCATCGTTACTACTATTAAGCTCAACTGTCTTTTCTGGAGAGTCTTCAGTTTGCTTAAAGACCATCTTTCCCTTTCCTTTGTAAGCTTCTGGAACTTTTACTGCAAATGGAATATAGTAGCCTTCTTTCTGTTCGTCAACTCCAAATCCATCCCATTTTACATACTTGAGTGTACCTTCGATATTGTAAATTGAACTATCAACCTGTTCAAACGTAATAGTATCTCCACCTACAAATGATGCAACATTATCTTTCGTCACACCTGCAAAAGTATCACTTCCAACAATTTCCTTAAAGTTGCTTCCATTTATCATTGTGAAGTCCAACGCTGGCTCCCACTTTGCACAGTTTGTATAGTTGAACGTATATTTTTTCAAATCGTCCGCGCCGTCCAGCCCGATCCAGATCGTTTTTGGCGATAATTCACCGTCTCCCAGATGAGAAATCAAAGAGAATACTTTTTCATTGCCGTCTTGATCCAAAACATCCCCCAGTTTGAAGGATCTTATCTGATCGCTGTCCTGGGCGCCGACTGCTTCTCTAATTGCAGTTTCATCTAACGTATCTGAATTAGAATATACCTTGTAGCCCTCTTTTGCTTTCAGTACAACAAACGCTGTGCCGTCGGCAGCGCCTACTGAAAACTGGCATGGAGCGTAATAGCCGTGCTGTTCTTCCTTGACACTCTGATTAAAGCCTGTAAATCCAACGACCTTCTTTAAGGTGCCGCTGACATCAATCGTGTATCCTCCGTCCTCTGCCTTTACAGGCTCTGCAAAGACAATGTTTTCACCGATATTGCTTAGTTCAGCAGGAGCGCCTGCCCACTTTGCATCACCCTGCGAATATACCTGATATACTGTTTCCGACATAGCGCCTATTTTAGCAGCCTTGTCAAATTTTGCATATAGTGTCAGGTCTGCATCCAACTGTTTCGTCTCATATTTTGCTGTTTTTTCAGCATCGGTATACCAGCCTTCAAACAAGTAAACAAAGCCATCATCCGTTGTTTTCTCTGCCTTTAAATCGCTTGGAAGTTCATAGCTTGTGCCTTTTTTCACGTTTACAGCCGGAAGTTCTGTCCCGCCGTCTGTATCAAATGTTACTGTCACAGCTTCTTCTTTCGTTACCGTCGCCTTGTATTCTGCGGTCTTGCCGCTTTCTGACGTTACGGTATAGGCAACCTCTTTGCCGTCGGAAAAATCCTGCGCTTTGCCGGATTCTGGTGCAACCGTTGCTTTCTCAGAAACCGTAATTTCAGGTACTATGCTTGTCAGGTCTGCATTACTGTCAAACGGAAGAACCACAGAAATTGTTTTGGTTTCTTCATTCACGCTTCCTGTTACCTGTGTTTCTCCGTCTTTTACATTAAACGTCAGCAGCTTGCACTCATCTGATTTTGCAGGTGTTTCTGTATTGTTATCGTTATCCGTATCAGAGCCGGAACCGGAATTGGAACCAGAGCCTGAGCCCGATCCTGAACCAGAGCCTGAGCCGGAACCAGTTCCTGAGCCGGAGCTCGATCCTGAGCCTGAGCCGGAACCGGAATAATTCGGATAGTATGTGCTGCCGGAGCCTGTGCTTGTTGTCGGCTGGAGTGTGCCGTTTCCGCCTGCGGTTACGTTTACGGTCGTGCCGTTTGCTTTTGTGGCTTTAATTGTAACCTTTGTCTGGTTTGTTATTTTTACGGTGGCAGTATTGTCTGTAGATGCTACGGTACTGCCGCCCGCGCTGTCTTTAAATGTAACCGAAGCGCTTGTGCCTGCTTTTACGTCTGCTGGTATGCCGATGATGACTTCGGAATCTTTTGCTGCCGTCTGGATATTTACTGGCAGTTTTTGTACTGCATCCGCCTGTACATCGCCGCTGATTTCCAGCTTGATCTTTGCGCTGATGCTGATATTTGGCGTTTGTGCGTTTTTGTTTACGACAAGTGCCGCGTTTGCGTTTGGAGTTGCATAGATGACCTGCGTATTTTTTGAGCCGGTATCCAAAGATATGCGGGAAACCGCCGCCAAAACGCGGATCGTATTGCCAACTGCCTTTTCTATCCAGGTGTCGCCTTTAATGGCATGAATCGCAATCGAACGGAAGGTGCCGCTGTTTGTCACGTCTGCGTTCGGTGCGTCTACAACCAGGTCTGCCTGATACGTCCCGGCAGGAATCGTAAAGCTCTCTGCTGACGTCGTCTTTAGCGTGATGGTTGTCAGTGCTTTATTTGCCAGAGCACTCGTTAACTCTGCCTGTGTAGCTACCTGTGCCGATGTCGTCGTGGCTGGCGTGTCCGGGGTGGACGGCAGGCCTGGTGCTACTGGAACGTCGGGCTTGTCCGGCGACGGATTCGCTGCAACGACGTTTACTTTGCATCGAAGCGTCTTTGTGTTGTTCTTTTGCCGCTTTGCTGTCCTGACAGTCACTTTTACAACCGCTCTGCCCTCGTTTTTGCCCTTTAACAGCACATAGGATGCTTTTTTTCCATAAACCGTGCAGATACTCTTGTCAGAAGTCGTGACTTTCTTCACCTTCCAGCCTGCGGTATTGTTTACCAGCTTTAGCTTGTAGTCCTTTTGGCCTGTGCGCAGAGTCTTAAATGTCGTATTCAAGTCGACAAATTTTGCCGCGGCGCCAGCCTGAAGCGCCGGAGTGCCTGCAAATGCGGACGCGGACAGTGCCAGCGTTGCAGATAATGAAACTGCGATCACTTTTTTCAGATTTCCCTTTCTCATGTTTCCTCCTTACATTTTTGACGGATTGCAGCCACATTCTGGCTGAACCGTGTGATTGGGATACAAGACAGCCAGTCTCAAAAGGTGTACTTTTTGAGACTGGCTGTCAGGCGCCGCGTTATGTAGGAAAAAGGAACAAAACAGGCAGGCTTTCCCTGCTTTTACTATGCTTGCTGACAAAAAAACCGAAATTTCGCAAAAAAATATAAGAAAAAAAGAAAAAGGGATTGTATCGAGCCATATTGTGTGGTAAAATATTTACTACACATACAGTTTATGTCTCAAAAAGTACGCTTTTTTAAACACTCTAACTACACTCTCCGGTATTTCTGTACGCATGGAGCCTTCGATAAAATGTCGCTTTGCTCATCTTGCACATATGAAGCGCTTGTTCAAAGGTGATCTCCTTTTCCTCCCAGCTATGCACGATATTGGGAAAATCAACAGGAACCGCCGATTCCGGCCTGCCGAACCTGACGCCCCTTGCTTTTGCCGCTTTAATCCCCTGCTCCTGCCGCTTTTTAATATTGTCCCGCTCCGACTGCGCCGCGAACGATAAGATCTGCAAAACCAGGTCGGCAATAAACGTCCCCATCAGATCCTTGCCGCGGCGGGTATCCAGCAGCGGCATATCAACTACACAGATGTCCGCTCCGATTTCTTTTGTCAGTATCCGCCACTGCTCCTGAATCTCTGCATAATTGCGCCCCAGCCGGTCAATGCTTAGGATATAGAGCAGATCCCCTTTTTGCAGCGCCCTGACCAGACGGACATACTGCGGACGGTTAAAATCCTTCCCGGACTGCTTGTCTGCATAAATATTTGCCTTTGGAACTCCTGATTCCTGCATTGCCGCCAACTGACGGCTTTCATTCTGATCCATGCTCGATACGCGCACGTAGCCATATACGCTGTTCATCATGTTGTCCTCCTTTATTGATCCAAAATCCTTTTCTTCCTAATTATATGCAAAAACAATGCCGATTAACGGACGGGATGAAGTTTTTGGATGTCAATGGACAGACAATTGAAACGTAACTGCCGAGCTTGCTCTATCGTGCAAAATCTTATATAATAACCATATCATTGATTCACTTTTTATAAAAAGGAGTATAAAAATGTATCGTTCTATCATCGAGATTAAAAAAAGTGTTTCGGAAGAAACCTTAGAGAACTTGCGAAGAATGGCTGAAAACGCCTTTCATAACCGTGCCGGCAATGTGACAAATTCGAGCAATGATTCACATTTGTTCATCTTTGAAGGTAGCGAAAAAGACTACGGATGCCTTGACTTAGGGGTACTATCTCTTGGAAAAAGCAAAACATTTTTAGACAATACGCATTCCTGGCACTGGATCGAGGATGATCCAGGCGAATGCTGTGATATGTTAAAACTGTTAGCTGTGAGGTAATCCATATGCCTGCTGACAGAAAACAAATTACTTTTGATTTAGATACAAAAGCACTTGAAAAATATTATCCAGGAGATAGCTGGAACAATGCCTATGAGATTATCAAACGACATATGATAAAACATGGTTTTGTTTGGCTGCAAGGCTCTGTATATGTTTCAAAAAATCCTTTAGCGAGCCGGAAAGTCACCATCATACTTGATGAACTTGTGGAAAATCATTCATGGTTTCATCTCTGTATGCGTGACTGCCGTGAGACTAATATTGGCAAGGAACATAGTAAGAACCATGTGTTTAATAAAGGCTAACCATCACCCCAAGCGCATCCTTTTTCATTTCCCAGAACGAGTCGCTCACCTCCTCCCACGCCCAATAATCCGCATTCCCCCGGCGGTCTGGCAGGCTGCAATGCTCCTGCATCCACTCTGCAAGGTATTTTGTATATTTCACACTCCCATAATAGTTCAGATGCGAAGCATCCAGCAGGTCTTTCTCAAAATCAATCTGCATCTCATCCACCAGGTAATTGCCCTCAAGCAGCGGAACTCCATACGAAATTGCAATCGCACGGATATAATTGCCCGCCACACGCTTTTCTTCCACCTGGTTAGCAAACGGAGAATTCACAAGCAGCAGATAAATTCCCTGTTCCTGGCACAACTGGATCATTTTGCGCAGATAATACTCTGTCCGTTCCGTAATCACTTCCTGTCTGCCGCCGCCCTCCGCGCCTTTCTCGTTTGCCTCTTCCCCTTCTGCTGTTTCCGCCTTCAAAAAGCCTGTTATTTCCTCTGCTGCAAGCTCCTGCTTGAGGCTGATTTCCTCAATCGCATCCTCCCACTTTTCCAGCTCACTTTCGGAAATCGCGGTAAATTCCGGGCGATATCCATTGTACCTGACCTGCTTTGTATGATAAAAATCCTCGCTGGTCAGCGAAAGAAACCGTGTATGGTAATATGGAAATGAAAAAAATGCCCCTGCCGCATCCAGGCATTCCACATATTGGTTGACTGCCTGGATCGCGTTCCACTTTGTGCGCGAAGGCTTCATGCTGATCAGCGTTTCCCAGGAATAGGAGCCAAAATCCTCTTCCTTGCGAAACAGCGTCCCGATATCAAAAACTACGGCACGCGGATGCTGCGTCTTTAAAGCCTCTTCCAGCAGATAATAGCTGATCCATACCGGCTGTCCCGGCGAAGCCAGCAGGTAGCTGGCAATTCCATAATCGTCATAAAGCTGGCACGTATTGATTCCATAATAGACGTGGCTGCTGCCAATACACAGCATGTCAACCTGTTCCCTGTCCAGCTTGTAAAACTCTGACAACTGGATACATCCTTCACTGCTGCGGTTAAGCGTGACATGGTTCAGCGCCAAAACCATACCAGCGAGCACACACCAAAAACAAAGCAGCCGCAGTACTTTTTTTACCGATATCATCCTACATCCCTCCTGATTATAAGCTCTTCCTCATCCTGCGTGATGCCGCAGATCTAAAATTGAAAATAAATAAACTGGCTTTCATCATAATCCGGCCCGTACACCCCAAACAGAAAAATAAAGGAAAACAAAACCAGAATTACCATCCACCGAAACCATATCGCTTGTCTTTCCAAAAATTCATTCAGCATTTCATTTTTTAACTCCCGCACAAGGCTGACACACAGCAAAATCACCATTGCCAAACATAATACCCGCATCTGCGCCGCATCCACGCCGAACTCATACAGCGTCCCGTCGGTCAGTGCCCACAGATTCGGCTTAGAAGCTATCCTTCCAAGGATGCCAAACGCTTCCGGCAGCGATTTTGCGCGAAAAAAAACAAGCCCAAACAGCGAAAGCACATAAGTAACTGCCACCTGCCCAAACCGATAGCTGAACGATCTTGTATTGACGCCAGCCCAGCTTCGGATCTTCCTGCGGGCTGTCTCTGTCCTGCTTCCAATCACCTGATAGCATCCGTGGATAGCGCCCCATACCACATAATGCCAGCTCGCTCCATGCCACAGCCCGCTGACCAAAAAAGTAACCATCAGATTCACCTGGCTTCGCAGCGCACCGCAGCGGCTCCCGCCCAGTGGAATATACAGATAATCTTTAAACCACGTACTTAAAGAAATATGCCACCTGCGCCAAAATTCCCGAATGCTTCTTGAAAAATACGGCGTCCGAAAATTCTCCATCAGATGAAATCCCAGCACTTTTGCAGCGCCCGCGGCAATCGTAGAATAGCTGGCAAAATCACAGTAAATCTGTATCGAAAACGCTGCTGTTGCAAATACCAGCTCCAATTGCCCGCACTGCTGCCATCCGGCGTATACTGCATCCACAAGAATACAGAGCCGGTCCGCAATGACCAGCTTCTGAAAAAAGCCCCACAGCATCATCAAAAGCCCGCCGGCTATCCGCTCATAATCAAACAGCTTCGCAGCGTTTTGCCTGCCAATCCCACGGATCTGGCGCAGCAGGTTTTGCGAACGCTCAATCGGCCCCGCCACCAACTGCGGAAAAAAAGAGACAAACAGCGCATAATGCAGCAGGTTTTTCTCAGGCTCTATGTCTCCCCGGTACACATCAACCATATAGCCAAGCGCCTGGAACGTATAAAACGAAATCCCAACAGGCAGCATGATTTCAAAAGGCTTTTCCAATTGGGGAAAGCCCATTTTTTCAAAAATAAAATTGATATTATACAAAATAAAATCAAAATACTTAAAAAATGCCAGCAAAAAAAGATTCAGAAAAACACCGATTCCTAAAATCCACCTTTGATTGTTTCTCCTTCCTTCCATTTTTTGATACTTTCCAACCAAAAGCCCGCACAGCCAGGATACGACAGTAGAAAACGCAATCAAAAATGTATGTTTCACATTCCAGCACATATAAAAATAATAGCTTGCGCCAAGCAGCCAGACGGCTTTTAATTTTTTCGGCAGGATAAAATACACCAGTACTACAACAGGAAAAAAAATGAAAAATTCAAGTGAATGAAACAGCATGTTCTCGTTCTCTCTTTCTGTAAGGATCTTAGTTGGAACGCTTTTTCTTATTGTAAAAGTTTCCATTGCGCCCTTATCATAATGCGGCAAGATTATAAATACATTAATAAAAATAGGACGGCGCCCCTTCTTCAAACAAAACGCCTCCACACGACATTTCCCTTTACAAAGCTGCACCCCAAGCTTATAATAAGATCAAACAGACCGATCACCGTCCAGCAAGGCGCCGCAGTCCACGCCCTGCTGGATACCAATTTTGAAATAAGCGAGGTATCACAATGAATCCAATTCCATTAAACAAAATCCATCTGGTTCCTTTTGATACGATCGCCGGTTATGAGGTGCGTCCGGGATTTTATGATATCAACGGCGCAACCGCGATTCCTGGCGGTGTCAATTTTACAGTTCACTCCAACCATGCGACTTCGTGTGAGCTGCTGCTCTTCCACAGGGAAGAGGATGTTCCTTATGCGATTTTGAGATTTCCAGACAGCTATCGGATCGGAAATGTCTTTTCCATGATCGTGTTTAAGCTTAACATTGAAGAATTTGAGTACGCTTACCGCGTAGACGGCCCATACGAACCGGAAAACGGGCTGATTTTCAATCCGAAAAAATATTTGCTTGACCCTTATGCCAAATCTGTAACCGGGCAAAGCGTCTGGGGGACGAAAAAGCACCAGAATGATTTTTATAAAGCACGCGTTGTAAAGGATGACTTTGACTGGGGCAATTATGTATTCCCGCGCCTGTCTATGGACGATTTGATTATCTATGAGCTGCATGTGCGCGGATTTTCAATGGCGGACGGCTCTCTTCATGCAAAACCGGGAACCTTCGCGGCATTGATGGAGAAGATTCCCTATCTGAAAAAGCTGGGAATTACCGCGGTCGAGCTGATGCCGATTTTTGAATTTGACGAAACAGGCTCGCTGCGTACTTACAACGGACATGACCTGGTCGATTACTGGGGCTATAATACCGTCAGCTTTTTTGCACCGAATACGAGCTATTGCAGCGGGATCGAATATAACCGCGAAGGCACCGAATTAAAACAGCTTGTCAAAACCCTGCATGAAAACGGGATCGAAGTGATTCTGGACGTCGTATTCAACCATACGGCAGAAGGAAATGAACAGGGCAATTTCTTTTCCTTTAAAGGCTTTGACAACAATATCTACTATATGCTCAAGCCAAACGGCGAGTACTTCAACTACAGCGGCTGCGGCAACACGCTCAACTGCAACCACCCAATTGTCCAGCGCATGATCTTAGACTGCCTGCGCTACTGGGTACTGACCTACCGTATTGACGGCTTCCGCTTTGACCTTGCCACCATCCTGGGACGCAACGAGGACGGCTCGCCTATGCGCAAGCCGCCGCTGCTGCAAAGCCTTGCCTTTGACCCGATCCTGGGCGATACCAAGCTGATCGCGGAAGCCTGGGACGCCGGCGGGCTGTACCAGGTCGGAAGCTTCCCTTCCTGGAACCGCTTTGCGGAATGGAACGGACGCTACCGGGATGATGTGCGCAGCTTTTTAAAAGGCGACCCAAACACCGCTGCAAACGCGGCGCTGCGCATGATCGGCTCAATCGACCTGTACGACCCGAAAACACGCGGGCATGAAGCATCCATCAATTTCCTGACGTGTCACGACGGCTTTACGCTGAACGATCTGTACAGCTACAATAAAAAACATAACGAAGCAAACGGATGGAACAATACCGACGGAAGCAACGATAACTTCAGTTGGAACTGCGGCACCGAGGGCAAGACCATGGATCACGAGATCCTGTCCCTGCGCAGAAGAATGGTCAAAAATGCCTGCGCCGTATTACTGTGCAGCCGCGGGACACCAATGTTCCTCGCCGGGGACGAGTTCGGCAACAGCCAGCACGGAAACAACAACGCTTACTGCCAGGACAATATGATCTCCTGGCTGGACTGGTCGCTTCCTGAGAAAAATAAAGACTTATTTAATTTTTTCAGCTTTATGATCCAATTCCGCAAGAAACATACCGTCATCCGCAGGAATATGGCAGTCTGCTCCGCGGGCTTCCCAACCGTCAGCCTGCATGAAGCAGAAGCATGGAACGGGAATTACAATTGGGATTCCCATGTGATTGGCGTTATGTATGCAGGAAAAGATGACGAAACAGACCAGGACGACATCGTATTTTTATCCGTCAACGCATACTGGGAAACCGTCACACAGCACCTGCCGCAGCTTCCTGCAACGATGCAGTGGGTAACCGTGGTAGACACATTTAAGACACACAGCGTATTGGAAATACCTGAGAAAGTGGCAAATAACACTGTTTATCTCAGCCCGCGAAGCGTACAGATTTTTGTAGCAGTCCGCGCCTGAGAAACAATAAAAAACCGGCGCTTTGTACTGGTACAGCATTTACAAACCTCTGTACCAGCCAAAAACGCCGGCTTATTTTTCATTACCGATGTCCAATTATTTTAAGGCACCTTTAAAATATCTACCGTATGCGCACTGGCTCCAATCAAATCCTGTCGTTCGCATACCGACATCTGATATTCTAAAAACAGCCTGAACGTCTCCTCATCCATTGCATTCAAATCCTGGCGCATATAGTTTGCAGCCCCGTCCGGTGCAAAGATCTGTATCCGCTTCAGCCCCGCTTCTTGATTCAGGCGGTCAATATCCTCCAGCCTGACATAGTCATACAAGTCTTTTGGCTCACAGACACAGTGAAAATCATCTGTAAGCTGCCCGCCTTCGATACACTTTTTCACATTCCCTTCCCGAAATCCATACATCAAAACGCCATATTCATTCATACAATATGCCGCCAAAATATACCCACCCGGCTTCGTCACACGCGCCGCTTCCCGCAGCGCCTGCACCTTGTCCCGGCTCGTATGCAGATGATACAAAGGTCCCAACAGCAGCGCCATATCAAACGAATTGTCCGCAAAACGCGAAAGCTTCAACGCATTTCCATGAAACGCTTTAACACGGCTGCCTTTGGATTTTAGTATGCCCAGATTATACTTTACCAGCTCTACCGCAGTTACATCGTATCCTTCCTTCGCAAGCTGCACGCTGTAACGCCCGGTGCCTGCGCCGATATCGATAATACTTGCGCCCGCCTTATTTTCCAGGTATTTATGAATATATTTCATCGTAACGTAATATTCCACCTGCCCGTGCCTTCTGCCTAGGCGCTTTTCTTCGCAGAATTTGTTGTAATACTGTTCCAGCTCTGTCATTGCGTGCTGATTCCTTTCCTTATGGTATATGCTGCTTTCTATGTACAAATCCTTCTGATTACAGGATTAGGCGGGAGTTCATACTGAATTTTAACTACTTTATTTTTAAATTTGTATAGCTTCCCGCCCAATGCCAATTCGATCTTTAGCGAATCTCTTTTATTTATTTTTTCACTGAGCGCCTGATACTGCGCAAAATTTTGAAATCTTCCTTTCAAACCATAAGCATCTGACACCAAATACAGCCTGATATCCTTATACTTATATTTATCATTTAAAAATATCTCCCCAAATCTCTCTGTCAAGAAATCGCGAATGGTATTTTCAAATTTTTCATGAATATCTTTCATAATCAGAAACTTCGGATTTTTCACATTTTTTAATTCTATTAAATACAAAAGATAGGCATGACACTCACAATCAACTGCTACTAAAAAATCGATTGATTTTGGAACGATTGACAAATGCAGCCCGTTATAGAAAGCGTCAACTTTGATAACAGCATACTTTTCCTCTGCAAGCGTATCATCGATTTCCACAACCATTCCTTCATCCTCAATCTCTTTGCACAAATATGGGATCAGCTTACGATTCGTTTTTATCTGATGGATCACACTGGCTATCCTCCCTGTTTATTTCCTGTATGATTTTCTCCCGTTCATAATACAGCGCTTCACTGACATCTACAAAATTTTCATCACTCGCGCCAAGCTCATCGATCTGTAATGCTTTAGAAACGCTTCCATCCTCAAGATCTTCAAGAACAATCGGCTGATAGGCATGAAAATCCAACTGCTTTGCTAAAACAAGATTATTTAATTTATGAAATACATAGTTACTATGAGATGATATCACTAACTTTATATCCGCATTAATTAACTCCGAAAAAACTTGAACTAATGCAATTTGATTGATCGGATGCAGATGCGCCTCCGGTTCTTCAATAAATAAAATGGATTTTCCGCTTTCTCCATGTTCAAGCTGTGACGCTAACGTATATTTTAAAAAAGCTACAATCGGAGAAATTTCTGACACCATCGAAGAAACCTCAGACATCTCAAACTGTGCTTCCACCTTGTCAGGCTGGTACATCAGCGCATTTTTATCGTTATCGAAAGTCACTTTTCCTTTTAAGATTTCATTTTCTATTTTTGTATAATATTCTTTATACTGTTCATTTTGCTTGGATTTAATATTCGATAATGTAATAAAATAATCCGAAATCGGTTCCGAAATACCAGGAAACTCAATTTTTCTTGTAATATACGCCCTGTTTTTGGACAATTCCGCTACAATCGGCCCAAAAGCATTCATCCCGCTGTAGATCCCCGATCTTGACGCCGGCAAAAACGATACCTGATGAAATTCCTCCTTGATCCATTGACTCCACCTGGCAAAGCTTTCACTTAAAAGCTGCATCATCGATCTTACCGGCTGCTCCTCATCTTCCCGTACATAAATACGAAACACATCTTTTTTATCCAAAGACTTGTGAAACCCTGACTCTGTTTTAACAAGCCTGACTGTTTTTTGCTCGCTGCTGCCCTCAACCCTTTTCTCTTTCAGTAAAATAGAAAAACAGAAATCATGAAATACAATGTGGATCACCGGATGTTTTTCTAACGCCTGATCGAAATTGCCAAACGTATTTTGACAGGAATGCAGAAATTCGTGCATAAAAATCTGCGTAAATGCTTTAAAAAAATATTCTGAAAAAACATCTGTAATGTCTTTTGTAATTAGATCAGAAGAAATAAAGCCAGTTACATCACTTTTTATTTGATCCTTTAACGTTTCAAGCTCCGTACTAATCTGTACCCCGGACAGTTCTGCCTGGTTCCTGAACGTTTTTAACAGCAAGTAAACTATCTGCATCGAATAGGATTTTCCGATATTGTTATTTCCATATGTCACGATCAGATCTTTGCTTAAATCATACTGAAACTTTTTCATCGGGCCGAATCTCTCTATTTCAATTTTCATATCACTTCCGTTTCTCCTTTCAACGCGGTTGCGTATTGCCGCAGACTGTACGTTCTCTACAATATACACATCTTACTCTCCCAGCAGTATTTTGTCAATTTGTTCCTGTCATTTATGCAAAATAAACGTATGAACAGATCGAAGGAATATATGCTAACGTGAATGAAGCTAAATGGCAGCGGTTTTGGTGAAGTGTTGGATTTTTTTGAGGAAAGGACGCTGGAGGAAGGGGCGCGGGGCTTGCTTCCTGTTCCGGTTCCAAAATG
>CAMUPC010000100.1 GCA_947090545.1 uncultured Eubacterium sp.
CATTTTGGAACCGGAACAGGAAGCAAGCCCCGCTCCCCTTCCTCCAGCGTCCTTTCCCCCAAAAAAAGCCTAACATTTACCCAAAACAAATAACACTTGAAAAACCACACTCTCTCTGCTATAATCAAACAATAAAAAATATTAACTTATTTGCCGCCGGGTAAACGCTGATTCTCATTCCATTAGGCCATTATACCGCATTTCCTGCGATCTGACTGCATCAGATTGTCTGGAAACAACGTATAGAAGGAATGAAGAAGCAGCTTTTTTTATAGCTTTTCGCCACAGCTTCTATCGCAGATCGTTACCAAAAACAAAAACCAAAGGAGAAAAACCATGTTTCGGGAAATGAGAAGAAAAAATCAAATGCTGACAAAAGAAATGTACACAAATCTGTTAAATCAATGTACCTCCGGCGTTCTTGCCGTACATGGAGACGACGGCTACCCGTATGCCGTACCGCTCAGCTACGTCTACACAGACGGAAAACTATATTTTCACAGCGCCATAAGCGGCCACAAACTGGACGCTGTAAAAGCGCACAGCAAAGCCTCTTTTTGTGTGATTGCCAAAGACCAGGTCGTACCGGAGAAATATACGACTTACTACCAGAGCGTGATCGCTTTTGGCACAGTTCGGATTTTAACAGACAAAGCAGAAAAGCTGGAAGCCCTTCAAAAGCTTGCCGTAAAATACACGCCCGATGATCCCGCACAGAAACGGATGCAGGAGATTGACCGTTACTGGGACAATGTCTGCATGATGGAGCTTACGATTGAACACGTCACCGGAAAGCAGGCAAAGGAACTAGTGCTCCATTCATAGCAGTAAAACCAGAATATAAAAGAGGTGATTTCATGATAAAAAACACAGGCTGTTTCCGGGAATTTGCAAGATACGCTTCGCTGAACGTACTCGGGATGCTGGGCTTATCCTGTTATATTCTTGCCGACACGTATTTTATCGCAAATGGGCTCGGCTCTGACGGGCTTACGGCGCTGAACCTGGCGATTCCGGTGTACAGCTTTATCCATGGAAGCGGGCTGATGGCAGGCATGGGCGGCAGCACCCGGTATTCGATTTTAAAAAGCCTTTGCCGGCACGAGGAAGCGGACCGGATGTTTACCAATGCTGTGATGATTGCCGCGGCGCTTGCCTGTGTGTATATGTGTGCCGGGCTTTTTTTTACAGACAGTATCGTATCGGCATTGGGCGCGAACGCGTCGGTATTTGCGATGACAAAGACTTACCTGCAAATGATCCTGCTGTTTTCGCCGGTTTTTTTACTGAACAATGTGCTGTTGTGCTTTGTGCGCAACGATGGTGCGCCGCAGTTGTCCATGCGTGCAATGTTAGGCGGCAGCCTGTCCAATGTCGCCTTGGACTATCTGTTTATCTTTCCCTGCCGCATGGGAATCTTCGGCGCCGTATTTGCTACCTGCCTGGCTCCTATCATCAGCCTGTTGCTGCTGTCGGTACATTTTTTGCGCAAAAACAACCAGTTCCATTTAAGCAAAAGCCTGCCAAGTGCAAAATATACGGCAAATATACTTACAAGCGGCATCCCTTCGCTTGTGACGGAGGTTTCTTCCGGCGTTGTGATGATCGTCTTTAATACGGTCATTCTGCACCTGTGCGGCAATATCGGAGTGGCGGCATACGGGGTTATCGCCAACCTTTCTCTTGTCGTACTGTCTATTTATAATGGGATTGCGCAGGGGATACAGCCTGTGTTAAGCAGGCATTACGGCGCCGGGGCGCAGAGCCTTGTTCGTGCGGTGATGCGTTATGCCCTTGTTTCGACGCTGCTTCTTTCTGTGGCGGTCTATGCTGTGATTGTTGTATTTGCGCCGCAGATTGCCGCTTTATTTAACAAAGAGAACGACCCGCTGCTCCAGCAGATTGCCGTAGAAGGCTTAAAGCTGTATTTTACCGCGTGCCCGTTTGTCGGATTTAACCTGGTGATTTCTACGTATTTTACTGCCGTCGCCCGCCCGCTGCCCGCAAACCTGATTTCGGTTCTGCGCGGATTTGTCGTAATCCTTCCGCTCGCTTTTTTGTTCTCAGGGCTGTTTCAGATGACGGGAGTCTGGTGTGTGTTTCCGGTTACGGAATTGCTTGTCGCGGCAGTAGGCGGGGGTTTTTGGCTGTGTAAATCGTAGGCCGGGATGCCTCCTTCCGATGTTTCCGGCACGCCGGTTTTCATAAACTCGGGAGGCTGCCGCCATCATTCATGCACGCCATGGCACCCATGATGCCCACTACTGCCTGTTTCCTGCCACTCTTCTTCCCACTGCGTACTGTCATTTTCCTGCTGCGTACTGCCACTTTCCCGCTGCGTACTGTCACTTTCCTGCTGCGTACTGCCACTTTCCCGCTGCGTACTGTCACTTTCCTGCTGCGTACTGCCACTTTCCTGCCGCGTACTGTCGCTTTCCCGCTGCGTACTGTCACTTTCAGCAGCTCCGGCTTCCGCATCCGTACTGCTTTCTGCCGCAGCTTCTGGCATTTGTTCCTGCTCCACGCTTTCTCCATGATGCCCACTGCTATTTCCATGCCCGCCGCCATGCTCATGCGCAAGGATTTTTCCATGAATCTGCGCCATGCTCATATTTTTGCATTCGTCCACCGTTACGCTGTCATCGTACTGTACAAGCTGCAAATAAGCAAAATATTTGCCCACAGACAGCCCGTTTCCATGCGCACTGGAAGCGGTATCCAAATCAACACTCACGCTGCGGCACCCATGCCCGATATGGCTGCTGCACTGGTCTACGCCTGCTTTCAGGCTGCGTTCCTTGCTTGCGTCCGCCGCAACAGTCAGCACCAGCTCTTCTCCTGGATTCAGGTACTGGCGCAGTACGTCGCTTTCTGCAATCAGGTCAATTGCCTGTGTATATTTTTTTCCTCTGAGAGACATGCCTTGTAACAGCTCCTCTCCCTGCTCGTTATACGCGGTCGCAGCTACGACACGGTCAATCTTGTTAAGCGCCAGCTCGACCGATGGATTTACATCGATACTGACATAGGAAACCGGGGCAAAAAACCAGGAATAGCC
The DNA here is from genome assembly GCA_947090545.1 of uncultured Eubacterium sp. GTDB lineage: Bacteria > Bacillota > Clostridia > Lachnospirales > Lachnospiraceae > Eubacterium_J. Next base: position 3,059 of record CAMUPC010000100.1, read on the forward strand.
GTTTGCGCCCAGCAGAAGGACAGCAATCATACATGCCGCAGCAAATACAGCGCGTACAGGATAGCGAACATGGCGCGTATGCTTCTGGCGCCTGTCTGATAAATACTGCATCGTAGACTGCTTGAGCCTGTTATCCGCCGTTACATGTTCAAATGCATCGTAGATCTTATTCGCCAATTCCTTCACCTCCCAGTTCCTTTTTCAGCATTCCCCGCCCTCTGGACAGCAGCGAATAGACGGTATTTTCTTTTTTCCCAAGAATTCTTCCGATCTCGTCCGCGGTATATCCTTCGTAATAATGCAGGTAGATCACATCCTTATACCGTTTTGGCAGCGAAAGCACTGCCTCCAGCACATCCTGGTGGTCTGGCGGGACTTCCGCTTCCAGCTCCATCACCGCTTGCAGCGGGACGGTATTGCGCCTGAAAAAGCTTTTTAAAAAGTCCTTACAGTCATTGATCGCCACACGCAGCAGCCATGCCTTTTCATGCTCCGCATCATGAAACACACCGTCATGCAGCATATATTTTAAAAACACATTTTGAAACACATCTTCAGTATCCGCCTGGTTCTTTAGATGATAAAAGCAAACGCGCCGAACCGTATCCGCGTATGTTTCCACCGCGCGGCTGACCTCCTCTTCACTCCGCATGTAGCTCCTCCCCTGTTTGCTACTGTAAAAATGGCCTGCTCCTGCGAAAGATACCACGAACTTCCATCGCAAAAGCAGCAGAAAACACCTGCCCGGTACTGTCTGACAAAGAAACAGCACCGGGCGGGCGAGTATGGATCAAATAAATCTTTCTTTATATAATACGATTCACAGGCAAAAAACCTTGCGGTAGCCTTCCTGTTTTTTGCAAAAATTATACATATCCCATCAGGCTTGGCAGCCATAAGGAAATCTGCGGAATATACGTAACGAGCAGCAGCACCGCAAAGATTGCCGCAAAATAAATCAAAAGCTGGCGGATGACCGTCTCGATCTTTACCCCGCCGACTTTTACACCGACAAACAGCGTCGTGCCGACCGGAGGCGTGATCGTACCGATACAGAGGTTAAAGATCATCATAATACCGAAGTGTACCGTATTCATGCCAAGTTCCTGGCAGACCGGCAGGAAAATCGGTGTAAAAATCAGGCACGCAGGCGTCATATCCATAAATGTGCCGACAACGAGCAGGATCACGTTGATCATCAGCAGGATCACATACCGGTTATTGCTGATCGACAATAAGCCGCTGGATACAAGCGCAGGAATATTCGTAAATGCCATAACCCACGACATAATCGAGGAAACGCCGATTAAGAAAATAATAATGCCTGTCATTTCCGCGCTGTCTTTTAAAATCTGCGGCAGGTCTTTGACCTTGATCGACTTATAGCCGAACAGCGACAGCAGCAGGCTGTACACAACCGCTACGACCGAGCCTTCCGTAGCGGTAAAGATGCCCTTGATAATGCCGCCGATTACGATAATAATAAGCAGCAGGCAAGGAAGCGCCTGAAGGAAAATATTCCATTTTTCTTTTGCGGTAAACGTGGTCGAGCTGCGGTAGCCCCTCTTTTTTGCGATGCAGAAAATCACGATCATGCAGGCAAGCCCCCAGAGGATGCCCGGTATATAACCAGCCATAAAAAGCGCTGCGACCGAAGTACCGCCGCTGACGAGGGAAAAGGTAATCATAACGTTGCTGGGCGGGATCAAAAGCCCGGTCGGTGCCGTCGCTACGTTTGCCGCCGCGGAAAAGTTCGGGTCATAGCCCTCTTCCTTTTCAATCGGCCCGATAATCGAGCCCATTGCGGAAGCAGCCGCCGTACCGGAACCGGAGATCGCGCCAAAGAGCATGTTTGCCAGTACGTTCGTCTGCGCCAGCGCGCCAGGCGTGCGCCCGGTTACGACTTTTGCAAGGTTGATCAGGCGCACCGCGATGCCGCCTTTATTCATCAGGTTGCCCGCCAGAATAAAAAACGGGATCGCCAAAAGGCTGAATACGGAAATGCCTGAAAAAATCCTCTGTGCCCCGGTCAGTACGGCAACGCCGGTATCCATAATCGGCAGGATCGCGCAGACCGAAGAGATGCCAAGCGCTACGGCAATCGGAACGCCTGCCACCAGAAGCACTACGAGTACTACTAAGATAATCAAGCCGCAAATAAGTGCAGTGTTCATATAGTTCTCCTTTCTTAATAAAGTCCTGTTTTAACCTTTGTCATGCTTTTGCCCTGCGCCTGTGACAAGGTCAATCATATTCAAAACCGCATAAAATGAGATTAAGATGCCGGAAATCGGAATAATCGTATAAACCACGCCCATCGGGATACCGAGCGACGCGGTAGACTGCGTCATCGTAAGCTTAGTAATCGTGACGCCGCCGTATACCATAACGCTTGCGGCAAGGAGCAGGATCAGGATTTCAGCAAAAATACTAAGTACCTTCTGCCCGCCAGGGCTTACCTTGTCAGCCATAAATCCCATACGCATATGGTCACGCTTGCCGAATACGTAAGCACTGGATAACAGCGCCATCCAGGTAAAGCTGTAGGTTAAAAGCTCCTCGGACACCGTACTTGGGCTTTTAAAAATAAACCGCGTCACGATCTGGTACGTCCCTATCACGACCATTGCCGCAAAGATCACGGCACATGCGCTGCTTAATATCACATCAATTCCTTTGCGGATCTTATGCAATGCTTCCATTTACTCTCCCTCCTGTACATATTTTTCATTGACCTGCTGGATATGGTCGTACAAGTCCCGGATATGCTCGTTTTCCTCTAACATCTCCTGCTGTACGGAGGATACTTTGTCTTTAAACGTCTGCACATCCACGTCGATAAACTCCACGCCCATCTGGTCGCGCGCGATCGCCTTTGCCTCTTCGACCTGTTCATCCCAGGAAACCATCTCTTCCTCGGTTGACAAAAGCGCGGCGTCTCTGAAAATCGTATACTCCTCTTCGCTCAGCCCTTCCAGAAACTTGAGATTGCCGATCAGCATATCCGGCACCATCTGGTGCATATTGTAGGAATAATATTTTGCTACTTCTCCGTGCTTGTTGTTTGTCAGCGCCAGCTCGTTATTTTCCGCTCCGTCAATAACCCCCTGCTGGATCGCTGTATACACCTCGCCAAAGCTCATCGGAGAAGCCGCCGCGCCGAAGGCGTTTGCCATATTTACGCTTGCCGGGCTTTGCTGCACACGCATCTTAAGCCCCTTTAGGTCGTCCGGCGTATGGATGGCTTTTTTCGCGTAAAAGCTTCTCGTTCCCGCGTTATACCAGGTCAGCACGCGAAATCCGGCTTCGTTTGTTGATTCGTAGACCGCTTCCATATAGTCGGTATCGTTCATTACCTCATGGTACGCTTCTTCCGAGGTAAACAGGTATGGCATACTGAATACTTCATACACATCCGCAAAGTTTTCCAGGTTTGCCGTACCTGCTACGACAAAGTCAATCGCCCCGGTCTGCGTCAGCTCGATCGCCTTTTGTGCGCCGCCAAGCAGCTCGTTTGGATAAATCTGGATTTCATATTTATCTCCCAGGCGCTCTTCGATATATTCTTTAAACTTTAACAGCCCCAAATGCTCAGGATGCGTCTCAGACTGGGCATGGGAGATCCGCACGATCCGCTTGCCGTTATTTAAGGAGCCGCAGCCGGAAAGCCCAAGGGCGCCTGTCAGTACGATTCCCGTACTGAGCAGGGCTGCGCATATTCTTTTCAATCCTTTCATATAACCTTCCCTTTCTTTTTCATCGTTTTTGCTTTATGTCTGATCCTTCGTCTTTACAGCGTTACGCCCTGCTTAAAGATCGCCATATCATGATAGCCTGCTTTTTCGCTGCACACCTTCTCGCCGGACGCCACCGCAAGCACATATTCAAACAGCTTTTGCCCCATCTCGTCAAAGGAAGCATCCTCTAAAACCGCCCCGGCATTAAAATCGATCCAGTTCTTTTTTTTGCCTGCAAGCATACTGTTGCTGGAGATCTTGACCGTCGGCACCGGAGAAGCAAACGGCGTCCCGCGCCCAGTCGTAAACAGGACAATCTGCGCCCCGCTTGCGGCAAGCGCGGTGGAAGCTACCAGGTCGTTTCCCGGCGCGGAAAGCAGGTTTAACCCTTTTTCTTTGACACGCTCCCCATAAGAGAGCACGCCTTTCACCAGGGCGCTGCCGGATTTTTGCGTGCACCCTAACGATTTGTCCTCCAGTGTGGAGATGCCGCCCTTTTTATTTCCAGGAGACGGGTTTTCATAGATCGTCTGATGGTTGTCTTTAAAATACTGCTTAAAATCATTGATTAACGTCACGGTCTTGTCAAACAGCTCCTTAGAAGCACAGCGGTTCATAAGCAACGTTTCCGCCCCGAACATTTCCGGTACTTCGGTTAGGATCGTCGTGCCGCCGTTTTCGATTAATAGGTCTGAAAACCTGCCGACAAGCGGGTTCGCCGTAATGCCCGAAAAGCCGTCGCTGCCGCCGCATTTCATACCGACTACCAGCTTGGATGTGCTTATCTTCTCCCGCGTAAATCCCGCCGCATAGCCGATCAGCTCGTCAAGAAGCCGGACACCTTCTTCCAGTTCGTCCTCGCATTCCTGACAGACTAAAAATTTTACCCGTTCTTCGTCATATTCCCCAATATAACGTTTTAATTCCCCAATATTGCTGTTCTCACAGCCTAGCCCAAGCACCAGGACCCCTCCTGCGTTTGGATGCCTGACAAGGTCTGCAAGTATTGTGCGCGTATGCTCCTGGTCGTCTCCCATCTGGGAACATCCATATGGATGCGGAAAGGCGATCACCTCGTCGACGGTCCCGCGGACTCTTGCATTGGCGCGTTTTGCCATCTCCTGTGCGATGCTGTTTACGCACCCTACCGTCGGTATCACCCAGATTTCATTGCGCACGCCTGCCGACCCGTCTTTCCTTAAAAAGCCGTCAAAGTATGCTTCTTTTTCCTGTTTGCCGGCAGTATCCCTACGTTCCTGCTGTTGTGCCGCTGGCACCGGATCATACGTATATTCCAGCAGATCGCCAAGAGCTGTTTTGATATTGTGGACATGCACCCATGCCCCGGCTTTGACCGCTTCTTTGGCATTGCCGATCCGAAAGCCGTATTTGATAATCTCCCCGCCCGCTGGAATGTCCGAAACCGCCATTTTATGCCCGGCGGGAATCGTTTCCGCCGCGGTAACGGACAACTGCCGCTGCGTGCCAGATGCCTCAAGCGTGACCGTCTCTCCCGCGGCGATCTCCCTGATTGCTACTATCACGTTATCCTGATTATGGATCTTGATAAAATCTTTCATACAGCCCTCCTGGTTTATGCAAAATTGTTTTCCATTGCCTTTCTCATACCAAGTGTGCGGATCTCTTCCAAATAAGAAGCAACGGCATCCTCTACGCCGTCAAGCGCGCTCAGGTCCTGTCCCCAGAAATCTTCGGCTGAGAGCGCCGCGTGCACATATGCGGCCGTATCCTTCGTGCTGTTTTGTGCAAAAAATTCCAATACTGCCGCATCGTCTAAGATCTGGTACTCTTCCCCGTCCCGGTGCCCGATCAGCGCTTTGTCGCGGATTTCGGTGCCTGTATAAAAGGCGAGCAGCGCCGCCAGAGAAAACGTCAGATGCTTTGGCAGCTTCTTTTCCTGTTCCAAATATCCAAGGAAGCTTGGCATACACCGTGCCCGCCATTTGGAAACCGAATTTAAAGAAATCGCAAGCAGGGAATGCTTGACGTATGGATTGTTGAATCTTGTAATAACAGCCTGTGCAAATGCTTCCAGCTCTTCCTTCGGCAGCGTCAGCGTCGGGATCACTTCGTCAAAGATCGTCGCCTTCATAAAGTTTAAAATCAGTGCGTCCTGCATAGATTCCAGCACAATATCGTTTCCGCACAAATAAGACGCCAGCACAAACGACGTATGTGCACCGTTTAAGATCCTGACCTTTCTTTGCTTATACGGCTTTTGGTTGTTGGTAAAGATCACTGGAAGCCCTGCGTCCGGCAGCGGAAGCTCCGCACGGATATCCTTTTTGCTTTCAATGACCCAAAGCGCAAACGGCTCTCCGGTCACGATCAGATTGTCCTGATAGCCAAACTCTTCACAAAGCGCCTGCGCCTCATCCTTCGGATATCCGGTTACAATGCGGTCTACCAGGGTCGAAGTAAATACACACGCCTGATCCAGCCATTGTACAAACCCATCCTCCAGCTTCCAGAGCGCCGCAAATTTTTTCACACATTGCTCCAAATGCACGCCATTGTCATCGATCAGCTCTACCGGCAGCATCACAAGCCCTTTATCCAAGGCACCATGAAAATGCTGATACCGTTCATACAAAAATTTGGCAAGCTTGCCAGGAAATGTCTTTGGCGGATTCATCTCCATACGGTCGGTATCGTCATAGACAATCCCTGCCTCCGTAGTATTGGATACGATAAAACGCAGCGAATCCAGCTTTGCATAATCCGCGTATGTTTCATACTCCTCATACGCATCGACCACATCTGTAACACTGGTCACAATCCGGCTGATCTTTTTCGGCTCGCCGTCCACGATGCCCCGCAACTGCACCGTATACTGGCTTTCCTGCTCACGAAACCGATCCAGGCTTCCGAATGTAATCGGTTTTACAAGCACGATGTCCCCGTTGAAGGTTCCCTGCTCGTTTGCGACGTCGATCATATAATCTACAAATGCACGTAAAAAATTTCCTTCTCCAAATTGCAGTACTTTCACTGGACGCTCTTTTTTTCCAGTCTTTGTTTTATTTAACAATTCCATAGCTGCTCCTCCTTTTTTTCTCTGACTATTAGCATTCCCTGTTCTGTCCATTGGATACTTTGTAAGCGCTTACATCCTTATTTTTACATGTTTTCCAAAAATAGTCAATGGTAAAACTTACTCAATTATAGATAAATTATCTAGTAAAAACCACCAAAAAACCATTTTTTTCATATTTTCTGCCAGTTGACAAAAAAATATCCTTGCTTTTGTAAGGTGTTTATTGTATAATTTGCCTTTTGTTATGAAAGAGCTTTCATTCCCCGTGTAAATCCTCCCCTATTGCAAGATGTAAAAATTATCCTTAAAATGAAAGGCACGACAAATTATTTACAAAAGATAAACGGAGGAATTGTTATGATGACAACGCCGATCAGAACCATAGAGGAAATCGAACAGATGAAATCCTACTTTTTATCCCGCAGCCATTACCGGGATTATACATTGTTCGTAACCGGCATCAACACTGCGCTGCGTATTGGAGATCTGCTTTCTCTAAAATGGATGGACATTTATGATTCTGACAAGCATGTATACCGCAGGCACATTGAGCTTGATGAACAAAAGACGCACAAGCATACGGAAATCGCGCTGAACGAAAGCTGTATCAAATCGTTAAAGCTGCTGCGGCAGCACAGCCCCTTTGTTTCTGAAACGGAGTATATTTTCTGCCATAGGAATAATCATTTTGTGCCTATTTCCAGGAACCGTGCTTACCATATTATTAAGGAGGCTGCTTTGGAGATGCATATTGAAGGCAATATTAGCTGTCATTCGCTGCGGAAAACGTTTGGGTATCATGCCTGGAAGAAGGGGACGCCGAGTGCTTTGATTATGAATATTTATAATCATTCTAGTATTGAGATTACGAAGAGGTATTTGTCGATTTCGCAGGATGATAAGGATGATTTGTATTATTCGATGAATTTGTAGGGGATTTTTTGCTTCTTTTGGATTGTTTTTTACGTTGTAAAGTGGACTGTGAGGGGTGGTGGGTGGCGCGGTGGGGGACGCTGGGAAAGGGGATTGGCGCACCCTGCATGTGTCCGTTCCAGAATATTAAGAAGCCCTAAGCATTTTGCTGGTACGCTGTGGCTGCGTCCGGGCGCGGCACCTAGTTCGCCCTGGCTTCCGCCAGCAGCTAAAGGTGCCGCTTGGCTTCGCCCCTGTGTTATCGTGCAAAATGCTAAGGGCTTCTAAATATTCTTCCAAAGCCACATGCAGGGTGCGCCAATCCCCTTTCCCGGCTGTTTTTTGCAAGATTCCACTTAAAATGCGATAGTTGGTTCTTGGTGCGGTGGGGCTGTTCCTGCTTTTCTGGCTGGGTTTCGCAGGACTCTAATTAGAATGCGATAGTTGGTTCTTGGTGCGGTGGGTTGTTCCTGCTTTTCTGGCTGGGTTTCGCAGGACTCCAATTAGAATGCGATAGTTGGTTCTTGGTGCGGTGGGGCTGTTCCTGCTTTTCTGGTTGGGTTTCGCAGGACTCCTCTTTAAAATGCGCTAGATGATTGGCATTGAACAAAAAAATTCTACGCCATCAGGAGTATTGTTCACGCCATATGCAATCTGCTGCATCGAAAAAATCTGTGCTACAATTGCAAGCCCCAGCCCGGAACCGCTGTATTTTGCATTTTTATCCCGGTAAAATGGTTCCCAGATTTTTGACAGCGTCTCTTGTGGAATTGGGTTTCCTTCATTAAAAACAGATGCTTGCAATATGTTGTCATGTTCTGTTAATGACAGGCGAATGCGTCCGTGTGTGCGGACATTCTTTTTCGCATTGACAATCAGGTTGCTCAGTGCCTGTTCCATGCGGTGTTTGTCTGCACAGACATAAACGGGGTGCTCTGGGAGTTCGTAATGCAATGTAAACAGGCTGTCCGTGTCGTCGAGGTCAATCAGCAGGCGTCCTGCTACTGTTTCCAGCAGTTCTACAAAGTCAAACCGCTCTGCAAGAAGCGGGGCGGCTCCATGTTCTAAGGCGGACAAATCCAATAGCACTGTAATGATCGAGCTCATCCGTTCTGTCTCTGCGATAATAATGTCTGCGTAAGTTCGTTTTTTTCTTTCATCTGGTTCTTCCTGCAAGCCCTCTGCATAAGCCCGGATCACGCCTAATGGGGTTTTCATCTCATGTGACAGGTGGTCTGCTAGTTCTTTTCGCTCATTTAAAAGCTTCTGCTTTCGCTGTACATCCTGTGCAAGCTGGATATTTGCTTCTTCCAGGCTGGCAAGTGTCTGTTGCAGGTTTTCGGACATTTTGGCAAGGCTGTCGGACAGGCTGCCAAATTCGTCCCTGGATGTAATATGGCACGGTTTTGAAAAATCCAGCACTGCGATCCGTTTTGCGGCTTCGCAGATTTCGGAAACCGGATCTGAAATAAAATGCTTGAGCAGGCGGTCAGTGATACAGGCAAGCAGAGCAACAAAAAGAATCCACACCGCAAAGCGGACATCCTCGGAAAACGGCAGTTTGTTCGATATGCCATAAGATACAACCAGACAAACGCCCACTGCCTTGGAAGCGGTCAAAATTTTTTTCCTTACGGTGTGCAGAGATAAAAACAGCTTCATTTTGACGCCTCCAGCTTATACCCAGACCTGATCAGCGTTACGATTCGCTTCCCTTCGTCTCCTAATTTCTGCCGCAGCGTCTTGATATGTGTATCGACTGTACGCGTATTTCCTTCAAAATCATATCCCCAGACACGGTTAAGCAGCTGCTCACGGGAAAATACCTGTCCTGGGTGAAGCATAAAGCAGTACAGCAGTTCATACTCCTTATGCGTCAGCAGCACCTCCTGCCCGTCCGTAAATACCTGGCGTGCCAGCGGGTCAAGCATGATTAACCCTGCGCATAGTGTCTGCGCGCCATCCTCAGGCATGGAAATGCGGCGCAGCAAAGCGTTAGCCTTCGCAAGCAGTACCTTTGGGCTGAATGGTTTTGTCATATAGTCGTCAGCGCCGTAGGAGTAGCCTTTTAGCTGGTCTTGTTCGCTGTCTTTGACTGTTAGTATAATAATCGGAATCCTGCTTATTTCCCGTGCCAGCTTGCAGACTTGGAAACCGTCTAAATGCGGCATCCTGATATCCAGGATCATGAGGTCTGTTGGGTGGTTTTTTAAAAACAGCAGTGCATCTAAGCCGTCGTCTGCGGTGTGGCATGTATGGCCGCCGCGGTGCATGTAGTCGGCGATGATGCGCTGTATATTTTTTTCATCTTCTACAATTAAAATATCTGCCATGAGAGCTTCCTTTTTGATTTTATTGTGATTGCTGTATGTATGGGGGGTATTTTGCTGTGATTTACTTTTGTGAAGGAGGACGCTGGAGGAAGGGGAGCGGGGCTGGCTTCCTATTCCGGTTCCAAAATGTAAGGAGCCCTAAGCATCCTGCGGTTACGCTGTGGCACCGTCCGGGCGCGGCACC
>CAMUPC010000101.1 GCA_947090545.1 uncultured Eubacterium sp.
CCCTGGCTTACAGCCAGCAGCTAAAGGTGCCGCTTGGCTTCGCCCCTGCTTTGGTCCAGCAGGATGCTAAGGGCTTCTAAACCTTCTTCCAAGGCCGCAGCCAGGGCGTGCCAATCCCCTCTCCAGGCTGGCTGTCGAGCGCTCTAAATACGTCTTTGCGGAACTTGTGAAGAACGGTCGGGAGTTCTGCATAAATTAAGGAGTGGCTGCTGGTAAAAGGTGTATTCCTGGCAGCTTCTTGTGTTTTTGCGGCAATGGCATATGTCAGGCTATTCAGTATTCTAATTTCATACTGGATAGAGTACTATCTTTTGCGGCAATGGCATATGTCAGGCTATCCAGCATTCTAATTTCATACTGGATAGAGCACTATTTTTTGCGGCAATGGCATATGTCAGGCTATCCAGCATTCTAATTTCATACTGGATAGAGCACTATCTGTATGCCGCTATTTGTGCAGAACTTTCGATAACCAGCCGGAGGAAGGGGAACGGGACTGGCTTCCTGTGACTTTGGAAAAATGTTAGGAGCCCTTAGCATCCTGCTGAACAAAAGCAGGGGCGAAGCCAAGCGGCACCTTTAGCTGCTGGCGTTAGCCAGGGCGAACTAGGTGCCGCGCCCGGACGGTGCCATAGCGCAGCGCAGGATGCTTAGGGCACCTTACATTTTGGAATCGGAACAGGAAGCCAGTCCCGTTCCCTTTCCTCCAGCGTCCTATCTAAGAAAAACGAACACTTCCCCAAATCGCTGCACATCTTATATTGAATATAATCCCCCAGCCTTCCAAAAAGATAGCCCCAATAAAATATTTTTGAAAATACTGTTAAGAAGTTCCATCACCATTCATTACAATAAACAATCCAAACACAACATACATATTTCCTTTTCCTCCCATTTTGCCGATAACATGAATGGAGTGTCTATGCAGGGACAGTTTCTGCTCAGATATCCAGTTATAGGACATGATAGCAAAATCCGCCTGACACAGATTTGCGGATGAAAAAGAAAATTTCCTAACTATTTGCATATAAAATAAGACAGAAAAGCAGTAAATCAAAGGAAAATTGTTTATCCCTGCCAGAGAACCTGATATCCGGCAGGGTGCCACGGTAAAGGGCTTGCCAACCTGCATCCTGAATTTGATTTGCTGCTTTTTTGTATTGCGTTTCAATGGGAAACACGGTAAGATAGTCTTAGAAAGGGAAAAAGCAGAAATGAGACAGGAGATGAACAGATGCAGAGCCACGAGGAGTTGGAGCATACAGAGATTTGTTTTAGGAGAAAATCGGATGGAAAAGAGTTGTCTATGACACTGTATTCACATTATTCCTGTATTATGGGAGACAGTGGGATTGGAAAAACCTGTTTTTTTGAGACAATAGCGGAAAACGAAGTGACAAATGAAATAGAAATCCAGTCGGATTATCCGATCATTACAGCTACGGTAGGCAATTTAAACGGCATATTGGATATTCCTGAACGAAGGATTGTATTGATCGATGAGTCGAATGTGTTCGGGCAGCAGCAAAGGTTAATGGAAAAACTCAATCAGTCTCAGCATTTATTTGTCTGTATTGGCAGGGCATTTACATGTAACGGAGATTATCCTTTGCAGGGAATTTATACCGTTCATATACAAGGGGACTGGTTTTCCATAAGTAAAGCTGAAGAATTAAATGTAACCCAGCAGTTTTCACGCAGACAGACGATTATTACAGAGTCAGCGTTAAATCATTCAGAGCATGAGCTGTTAAGGCGTTATTTTGATCATTTTATCTGCGCAGGCGGACGTAACAGAATACAGGCAAAGCTTCTGCATATAAAATCAGGAATTGTTTTTGCGGATCTTGGCAACATTGGAAGGGCTTATTGTATGCTGTTAAAAAGAATCCGAAAAAACAGGGATCTTGCGTTTTATGATTATCAAAGCTTTGAACAACTGCTGTATGATGCTCCTTTGCTTTACGGCTGCAAAACGGCGGAAACAAAAAGTATTTTTGATGAAATGACCGTGGAGAGATATGATAGCGCTTTATTAGAAGAGTGTACAAGACACAGCGCAGAGCTTCGGTATATCCACGGCGGGCAGTTGGCGCCTGCGTATGTACAAGCGTCTGCACAGGAGCTGTTTGACAGTAAAACAGGAGCAGGCATTCTAAAGGCAATTTCGGAGGAAGAGACATGTTGAATATTATTTTTGGAAGTGCGTTCTGCGGAGAGTGCGTGATGGATAACCGCATTTGGTTTCGCAGGAATAAAAAGCCGGAGTGGTTTGAAGATGCGTTTGTCAGGCGTGTGATTCGGGAAATCGACCAGGCGGAGGTACTATTTGAAGAAGCGTTAAAAGACCGCTTTGGACACGGCATGTCTACGGAAAAGTTAAGCTCGGGCAGCAAAACACTGATCTGCATTTACTATCATCCGCAGCTTCAGTTTAACGGCAGTATGATGGGAGATAATTGTATTCCGTTTCTGATGGAAATTGCAAGGCAAAAGGAAGTGCATATTATGCTGGAGCATTTTATGGATCTGCGTGACGAGGATATCCCATTTGTAACGGTAGACGGAAAGCCGGTTACTATGTTTGAGTACGAATGCAGATATTCAGAATGGGCGGAGTGGGTAGATACATGCTCGAAAGAGTATTATCAAAAAATGGCGGCAGGAATCCCGGTGGTTCCGAAAAAGCCGGAGATGAACTGGGATGAAGAATGAAACAAATGGATGGGCTTGCAGCAGATATTTGATGGTTTGATAAAGGCCATTCAAATATCTGTTTAGAAAGTAATACATATAGAAGCAGAAAAAAACAGGAATACATGTGGGGAAAAAGTTTTCTGCTGGAGATTGCGGACAAGAGGGATATTTTTATTTCTTTGAGTCAGGTACCGTCGTTTCCAGATGAATTTAAAGCGGAGTTTTTTATATAGTGGAAAAAGCACGATACAGGGTTTTTGCATGAGAAAATTACGATACGGTAGGAGGCTTTCCTGTGTTGGAGATTACTTTACGGTTTAAATGGTAGGATTCGCACCTTTCCCCGCTTTTCAAAAAATAAAAACAAAGTTCCTTCACGCTTCCGGCAAGCTGCACGCTGATTTCCAGCATCCTGCGGTTAAGCCTGTGATACATGATCCTAGGCTCCCAGGCAATCCCTTCCAGATACTCCCGTTCCCTGCCTGTTAACAGGGAAAGCGGGCTGGCATTTCCGTCAGAGGAGTTCAAGCCAGGGATACCGAACGGGCAGGAGACATAGGAATGTTCTTCGCCGTTTTGCCGGATGCGCTCCGCGAGCAGGGGATAGAGCTTTTCTGGTAAATGCTGATTTAATATAACGGTTTTTAGACATTTATATGCGTCTGGAAGCTCATCGAGCAAAATGCCGCACTCTCTCAGGTGCCTGGTTACCGTATGCTGTACTTTGGAAAATGGCGTCGGATAGTCGAGCTGCCTGACGATCTGTGCAGCCGTAAATCCCGTATCAGTAAGGTGGCGGATCGCCCTGCCGCTTGCCGCATCGTATACAAAATCAGACAGGGCTTCCTGAAAATATTTGTTGGATGGTTCTTTTTTCTGGTTCATGTTTATTTTGTTAATCTCCATTTATTTTAAGCTGCTTTTTCTAAGAAGCTGGTTTTTTTATGGCTGCCTTAGGTTTTCTCATTGCCGTAAAAATCTTTTTGGTATCTGTGTTCCGTTTCAGAAGTATGGATTCGTCCATTCATCGAAAGCATCGTTAGATATATCATAACATAAATTTCTTGTCATTGCACGATATAAAATGTATATCAAAAAAATATTTCCAGTTAGAGACAAGTTCTTGTATTTTTATAAAAAATATGATACTTTATCCATACAATCGGTTCGGTTGTCTGATACGATAAGGAGGAACTTACAGATGATACGCAAAATCATACAGATCGATGAAGAAAAATGCAACGGCTGCGGTGCCTGCGCGCAGGCATGTCACGAAGGAGCCATCGGCATGGTAAACGGGAAGGCAAAGCTGCTGCGCGACGATTACTGCGACGGACTGGGCGACTGTCTGCCAAACTGCCCGGTCGGGGCTATTACGTTTGTCGAGCGTGAAGCGGCAGCATACGATGAACAGGCAGTACTTGCACATAAAGCAAAGAAAACGGGAGGAGCAAAAAGCTCACAGCTCGCACAGTGGCCGTGCCAGCTTAAGCTTGCCCCTGTCAGCGCTCCATATTACAGCGGGGCAGATCTGCTGATTGCCGCAGACTGTACAGCGTACGCCTATGCTAATATGCACCAGGATTTTATGAAGGGCAGAATAACGCTGATTGGATGCCCGAAGCTGGATGGCGCAGATTACAGTGAAAAATTAACGGAGGTTTTAAAAAATCAGGAGATACAAAGCGTTACCGTTGTCCGTATGGAGGTTCCCTGCTGCGGCGGTTTGGAGCTTGCCGTGAAAAAGGCGCTTGAAAAAAGTGGAAAAGCGATACCTTGGCAGGTAGTAACCATTAAGACGGACGGCAGCATCCTGGATCGTAATAAGTGAGGAGAGCGAATGGAGCATACAGCATTTTGTGCAGAAGCTTATGACGAAAAAATTCGCCAGACACTTCCGTTTTACGAGGAATTTTATGAACAGGTGGCTGATTTTTGTGCGCGTCTGGCAAAAAGAACGTATCGTGGCTGGATATTGGCTGCGGGACGGGAAAGATGTATGAAGCGGCGGCAAAAAGGATCTCCATACGGGAGTTTGTCTTTCTGGATCAGTCTGAGAAGATGCTTGCTGCTGCAAAGGGCAGATTTTCGGCGGAAACAGCCAGGTTTGTGCAGGCAGATGTTTTAGAGCTGGAAGAGAGGGAGAGCTATGATGTGGTTACCGCGATCCAGGTATATCATTACCTGGACAAACAGGACAGGGAAGCGGCAGTCAAAAAGTGCTGGCAGGCATTAAGGCATGGAGGTATGTTTTTTACTTTTGAAAATATAGCGCCAAACAGCGAAGCTGGCAGACAGATCTATTTGGACCGATGGAAGAGGTACCAGCAGGAGCATGGAAAGGGCAGGGAAGAGGCGCAGCGCCATATCAGCCGGTATGGGACAGCATATTTTCCGATTACGGTGGAAGCACATTTGGAGCTGATGCGGACATGCGGGTTTTGTGCGGCTGAATTGCTGTGGATGTCTTACATGCAGGCGGGATTTTTGGGAATCAAGCTTGAAAATCAAACAATCCTTGGCTGACAGGACAGATGAATCAGGGAGGGCGGATGAAAACATTATATATGATCGGCGGGACGATGGGCGTCGGAAAGACGACAGCCTGCCAGATGTTAAAGAAACAGCTTGGCCGCAGTGTCTTTCTGGACGGGGACTGGTGCTGGGACATGCATCCATTTCAGGTGACGGAAGAGACCAAGAAGATGGTGCTGCAAAATATCACGTTTCTGTTAAGCAGCTTTCTGCGCTGCCAGGCATATGAAAACGTGATATTCTGCTGGGTGATGCACGAACAGCAGATCATAGACGATCTGTTGGCGCGGCATCCGCTGGCTGGATGCACCGTGCATACGATTTCGCTTGTCTGTACGGAAGAAGTGCTGTCGGACAGGCTGAAAAAGGATGTAGCGGCGGGCATCCGCGCGGAAGATGTGCTATTAAGGAGCACGGAGCGGCTGGGGATGTATCAAAGCCTGCATACCAAAAAGATCGATGTGTCAGCGCTTTCGCCGCAGCAGACGGCGGCGCAGATTATAAAAATAGCAAGTGAAGCGGCAAGCAAAGCCGAAAGTAATCAAAATTGAAGATTTTTTCTGGCAATATAAAATAGGATGAACACCGGAAATGCCATACATATGAAAAGAAGCCCGGCATCCGTCCATGCCGATACCGAAAAAAGTGTCGCAGGAACGCCTGGCACCGCGGCCAGCGCCGCCTGCACGATTCCGGTAAGCCCCGCCGCAAAAATTCCCTGGCAGGCACCTTCTTTAAGCACCATCCAGTACAGTTCTTTTTTCTGGATACCGATTTTATGCATCGTCCAAAAGTCGTGCCTTCGGCTCAGCAGGTTTGCGAATACCGTATGAAAATAGATGCAGACGCCCATTGTACCAAGAATCAGGATCATAAACTGGTGCATCCGCCGTTGGTTTTTGCCTGTGTCCGCATATGCCTGCATCTGGCGGGCGGCGCTGTGAAAGGAACAGCCGTAAAAGGAGCAAAGGCGTTCCAGGCTGGATGCGGCGAGATCCTCCATTCCGTTTTGCACCCATATATTGACGACCTGCCTGCTTTGGCGCCCGCCAAAAAAACGTGCCGTTTTCTGGTCCGTAATCAGCAGGTTTCCGCCCAGATGGTTTTCTGACAGCACAGTTTCACGGGTATCCGCAAGCGTTACACGGATTTGCCTGCATTCGTCTTTGCTTGCGGCTGTAATCAACGGTTCGTCATAGAGCGAAAAGGTATCTCCGATGCGGAGGTTTAGGGTGTCTGCCAGCTCCGTATCCATAATCGCAATATGCCCGCCAGCTTTTTCCTGGTAAGAAGGCAAAAGCGTATGCAGGCTGTTTGTCGTAACGAGCAGCAGGCTGTACAGGCACTGCGGCTTCCCGCCGATTTCTTGTTCCACCGCAAGCATGGTATCATAATAGGCACCGTCCGTATTTAATGACTGCGGATCTTCGCATAAAAATACACTCCTGTTATAATTGATCCGATAATCCTGTATCTGGCTGATCCCAGGGATCTTTTGCAGCTCGTTCATTGCCTTGCCTGGGATCGAAGGGACATCGCCGCCCATAATATTTTCAAAAATGCTGCCTGCCGTAAGCTGCAAGTCTCCAGGCACATAGCTTTTTACATACAACATGCCGTCGTCGCTGTGGCTGTCCTGTACCGCTAAAATACTAATCAGGATAGCAGACAGGGATACAATCATAAGTGAAAATACTATTTTCTTTTTATTTTTCCTCTTTTCCCACATAAACTCTGCTGGAATGACGTTTTTTAAATGC
Organism: uncultured Eubacterium sp.; assembly: GCA_947090545.1. Lineage (GTDB taxonomy): Bacteria > Bacillota > Clostridia > Lachnospirales > Lachnospiraceae > Eubacterium_J. Next base: position 6,993 of record CAMUPC010000101.1, read on the forward strand.
AGAAAGATCATAGCAAGAGCCGGCAGGGAGATGAAGAAAAGCAGGATGCCAGTATCCCGGACGGAGCCTGCCGATACATAAGGAGAGACAAGCTTTTTGGCATGATCCGTGACAGTAAATAGGCTCATGGCTTTGGCATATACGGCATAATTGATGACAAATCCGGCTGGTATGCCTGCGGCAAAGCCGATGCCGACAAGCGTGAAAAATTCTGTTACCGCGATTTTTAATAAATCGGCTGTCTGGAAGCCTATTTTTCGCAAAGCGGCAAAGTCCCGTTTTTTCTCAAAAAGGCGGTTGTGGAAGAGATGCGCAATGACCAGGGCACAAATCAGCCACGCCATAACGTTTAGCATCCGGTTTTGCTGATGCAAAGCGCCGTTTTCATCAGCCGCCGATACGAGCATTTGATTCGTCCTGGCGTTTAAGGCGTCAACTTGTTCGCCTTCGTAGCCTAAATATGCGTTTAACCTGTCAAAATTTTCGGATATGTTTTCTTCGCCGCGGAATCTCACAACGGCGTTAACCGTTCCTCCATACCGGCTTTGCACCTCGTCCGCCAGCTCTTTGGAGACATATCCCAGCCTGCGGTCGGTAAATCCGGGCACATTGCCGATCGTTCCTACGATCGTAAGCGTCAGGCTTGGCAGGCAAAACAGGATATCCCCGGTATCTGCATCTGCGGCAGTCAGGCTGACTGAAATCGTATCGCCCAGCTTGCGCCCGTATTGTTCCATATAATTTTCGGTAAATACGACCTCATTTTTGTGTAGCGCAAAACGTCCGCTTGTGGTTTGCCTGATGTTTTGGTCAGCCGTTGTTGCGCTGAGGTTTTGGTAGCTTTGGTCGATATAGGCAAAGCAGGTGCCGTCCTCGGCACTTCCTAGGGAGAAGCTTTGCCCGGCGTCTGCGACGAGGCTGCATGATTTTAGTTTGTTAAATTCTGCTCGGGAAATATGGTAGTAGGTGGCGTGCTGTTTTCCTTCCAGGGCGTATGCATTCAGCTTGTTTGCTGTATGGATATTTGCGAAAAGCTGGTTTCCGACGAGCAGGAATATGGTGACGGAGCTGAAAAAGAGGATGGTGAGGAGGGTGATGGTTTTTTCTTTTAGGAAGTATCCTTTTACGATGGATAGGATTTTATGGGTGTTTTTTGGCATTGTTGTGGTCACATCCTTTCTGTGTGGGTTTTGCGGGAGGGACGCTGGGAGAGGGGATTGGCACGCTCTGCCGGCGTCCGTTCCAGAAGGTTAAGAAGCTCTAGGCATCCTGCGTTTACACTGTGGCCCCGTCCGGGCGCGGCACCTAGTTCGCCCTGGCGTTCCGCCAGCAGCTAAAGGTGCCGCTTGGCTTCGCCCCTGTGTTATCGAGCAGGATGCCAAGAGCTTCTAAACCTTCTTCCAAAGCCGCCGGCAGAGCGTGCCAATCCCCTCTCCCGGCTGGTTTTCGCAAGTTCTGCGAGAAATAACGGTACATAGTGCTCTATAGTTTTAGGGTATTCCTGGCAGGATTTTGTTTCTTTGCGTCGATGGTTCCTCAAAGCTGTGAGGCATTTTGATTTTTATCTGGACAGATCTTAATGTATGATTTACTGCTCGCAGGCGATCATTTGTTTAGGGCTTGCGAAAACCAGCCAGAGGAAGGGAGCGGGGTTCTATAGCAATCCTATCAATTATTGTACATATATTGTACATGCAGTTGAAAGTAATCTGCACAGTCAGAGAGTAAGTGCGGTATTATTTTGGATTGTTATAAATAAATTACTCAGTATGCTGATACTCTATCCAAAACCGAACGTAAAGCATGGCATAATCCAAGCTGTGTCAATACCGCACGGAAACAAGAACCTGCCACAAATACGCCGCGCAAATTGTACATCGCTTTTTTTGCAGAACTTGCGAAAACCAGCCGGGAGAGGGGATTGGCATACCCGGGCGGCGGCTTTGGAAGAAGGTTTAGAAGCCCTTAGCATCCTGCTCGATTACACAGGGGCGAAGCCCAGCGGCACCTTTAGCTGCTGGCGGAACGCCAGGGCGAACTAGGTGCCGCGACCGGACGGTGCCTTAGTGTTCCCGCAGGATACTTAGGGATTCTTAACCTTCTGGAACGGACGCCGCCCGGGTATGCCAATCCCCTCTCCCAGCGTCCTTTCCGCAAAAAAAACAAAAAACATCCAACGTAACTAGCAATCAACAATTCTCCCATCATCCAGCCGTATCACACGGTCAGCATCCCCAACAAGCCTTTCATTATGCGTCACAAATAAAATACTCATTTGATATCTTAAAGAAAGCTCCTTTAACAAACAGACCACAACCTGCTCAGTTTTAGAGTCCAGATTTCCAGTCGGTTCGTCTGCGAATAAAACAGACGGATGATTAATTAGCGCCCTCGCAATAGCGGCTCTTTGCTGTTCACCGCCGGATAGCTGGTCGGGATAGCAGTTTTCATAGGAACGGATTTCCAGCAGGTTAAGCAGCTCTTTGAGATAGCCGTCGTCCTTTTGAAGCTGTGGAAGGCGGATGTTGCCGATTACAGTCATGGAGGGCAGCAGTTCATATGACTGAAAGATAAATCCTGTTTTCATTCTCCGAAACAGAGTCCGTTTGTTTTCGCTTAAGCTGAAAAGGTCGGTGCCGTCGATCAAAACCGTTCCTTGTGTGGGACGATCCAGCCCGGCGAGGATATTTAAAAGTGTCGATTTTCCTGAGCCGCTTCTGCCTAAGACCGCGATAAATTCTCCTCTTTGGACAGTGAATGACAGATCGCATAGTACCTGCAAAGATCGCTTGTTTTGCGTGTATATTTTTGAAATATGATCTGCTTTTAATAATTCCATAAAACTCTCCTTTTCGATAACCATTGCCCGGGTATTCATTGAAAATTGCTTTCAAGTATGAAGGTATCATAAAAAAGTCAAATTTTAGAAAAGATTATTGTATTTTTATAGATGCAGTCACACAAGCGCCGCCAGTGCTGTTGTTTTCGATCAGAAGCGTGCCTTCCTGCTTTTCGCACAGGATACGGCATATCGTAAGCCCGATTCCCCAATGCCCGCTGTTTTCGGTTGTATAGAAGAAGTCTGCGGCATGGTGCAGATCTGCCTGTGCAAACCCGCAGCCGTCATCCTTGACACGGATCAGGAAAAAATCTCCCTCTACCCACAATGCAATGGTGATATTGGATGTGGCATAGCGCAGGGCGTTTTGCACGAGGTTTTCCGCGATCCGAAAAAACAGAGATTTATCCAGATCGAGCTTCGTTTGTAAAATGCTGGATGAGAGTTCTATTTTTTTGAGGTCGCTTAAGCGGCTTATGCCTCTTTGCAGTTCTTGGATCAGCTTCGCGGTATTTTCCGGCTTTTTTTGGACGTTGATGTGTTCCATCCGGTCAAGATGCTGCATACAGTCAATATACTGTTCCAGCCGTATGACAGCGTCGTCCATTCCCAGGACTGCGGTACGGATGCCCTCGTCGGACAGCTTGTCTGCGGCGTCTTGTTTCAGGTAATCCAGGTATCCTTTTAATACGGTGACAGGGGTACGCAGGTCGTGTGCCGTGGAAGCGTTTAGGAGGCGCCGCTGCTCCAGCAGTTCCCATGTCTTTTGCTTGCTGGCGTACAATTCCCTGCGCATCCGTTCCATAGACTGGCACAGGTTTCCCAGCTCGTCGCTGCTTTGATAGGAAATGGTAAAATCCAAATCATCTGCGGCGATGTTAGCGATGGCAGATTGCAGTTCAAGGAACGGCTGGTGCAGTTTTACACGGTAAAGAAGCCCTGCGGAACATGCGATTGTGAAAATGAGGACACAGACAGGTACGATTGCCATTGCAGCATAGCAGCCGTAATAGAGGGCAGCTTCGCCTGCTGTAAACGGCTCATATCGGAGCGTTCCGGTTTCAGATACAAGCAGCGCTTTTTGCTCCAGTATCCGGTTTTGCACCTTGTTTGCCTGGAAGTATACGATGCCGGCAGCGATGCAGTCAAAGAAAAAGGTAAGGAAAAAGATCCGTCGTATCGCAGTGCGCAAAGGCATGGCGAGTAATTGTTTTTTCAGTTTGTCCATTGATATCCAATTCCCCAGACTGTTTCAATATAGGAAAGATCCGTGCAGGCAGACAGCTTGTTGCGGATGTTGCGGATATGTTCTTTGACAACAACGCTGTCGCCTTCTCCGTCATAACCCCAGATTTGTTCATAAATGCGTTCGCGGCTGAATACCATTCCCGCATGTCTGGAAAGAAGCGCCAGGATCTCAAATTCTTTGTTGGAAAAATGAAGCTTATCAGTTCCCCAGTAGACGCTGCGGCTGTCATAGTCAATGGCAAGCTTTCCTTTAAAACAGAGCGTTGTCACTGACTGTTTTCGCTGTTCTCTGCGCAGGTGCGCTGTAATCCTTGCTAATAGTTCTTCTCGGCAAAACGGCTTTGTAATATAGTCGTCGCCGCCAGCCAGCAGCCCGTTTACTTTATCTTGGCCAGATGCCCTTGCCGTTAAAAAAAGAATGGGGCAGGCAACACGGTCGCGGATCAGCCTGCAAAGCTCTATGCCGTCCATGCCTGGCATGTTGATATCGAGCAAAATTAAGTCGGGGCGCTCCTTAAGGTGTTTTTGTGCCTCTTCGCTGGATATGGCGGTGGTTACGGCATAGCCTTTTGCTTCGAGTGTTAGTTTTAGCATGGTTGTAATCATTGCTTCATCGTCGATAACGAGTATGTTTGGTTTCATAATAAGGTGCCTTTCGTATTAGGGTATGTTTGTGTTTGGGTTTGTATAGATGATAGCATAGATTGGTCAAAAAAGTGACAGGAAATGTGGTTTGTAAAATGTGGAATTATTGTGGGGTGTGTGTTATTGTATAAGGTAAGGGGGTTCAAGTTTGTTTTTGGTGGTAATGGAGGGAATTGGAATGTGCGATACTTTGATTTTGGAAGGTATGGTGCATGGCTGGCTGTGGGGAATTGGTTTTTGCAGAGGTTGAGAAAACCAGCCGGAGGAAGTAAGGTTTGCCTCTTTTCTTCTGGCGTACCTTTCAATCGGGAAAATGTAGTATAGATTTAAAAAAGGAGATGGTGATAATGAAAGTAGGGATTACAGCTTGTTCCAATGGTCAGCAGCCTGAACAGCAGAAAACAATCGACAGGCTGATCAAGATTTTGTCTCAAATGGGCGTCGAGTGTGTGCTGTCAGAACATCTGTATGCCAAGGATGGTGTTTTCAGCGGTACAGCGAAGGAACGTGCGGACGATCTGATGGCATTTTACGAGGACAGCAGCATTGATGCGGTATATGATTTGTCAGGGGGAGATATTGCAAACGAGGTGCTAGGATTTTTGGATTATGATATGATTGCGAAGTCTGAGAAGCAGTTTTGGGGATACAGTGACCTGACGACGATTCTTAATGCGGTTTATGCAAAGACAGGCAGAGCTTCGGTATTGTACCAGGTGAAGCATCTGGTGGGGGACGACGGCGCGCTGCGGCGGGAGCGTTTTCGGCGCTTTGTCTTGGAAGGCGGGAAGGATTTGTTTCAGATACAGTATGAATTTTTGCAGTGCCAGAGGATGGAAGGGATTGTGGTTGGCGGAAATATCCGTTGTCTGCTAAAGCTTGCTGGTACGCCTTATTTTCCTGATATGCATGGGAAAATCCTGCTCTTGGAATCATTGGGCGGCAGTGCGCCGCAGGTAGCGTCTCAAGTCAGCCAACTGGCGCAGATGGGGGTTTTTGATGCGGTGGCGGGCATCCTTCTGGGGACGTTTACAAGGCTGGAGGCAGAGGGCAGGTGGGCTCCGTTTGAGCTGCTCGCATCTAAGATCCGTCCAGATCTTCCGGTAGCACGGACGCCGGAGGTTGGGCATGGGGAGGATGCAAAAGCAGTTATGATCGGCAAGTTTTTGCGCTTAGCAGAAAATTAGATCAGCAGAATATACGGTAAAACGATGCATCGAGATATCAGCACAGTTTGGATTGTGCTGTGCTTTGTATTTTGTTTTGGACAGTGCACCCGCATATTGAACAATTGGCTGTCAGCCATCCTTTATTTGAAACCCTGAAAAAACAGCCGGAGGAAGGGGCGCGGGGCTTGCTTCCTGTGACTGTGGAAAAATGTTAGGAGCCCTTAGCATCCTGCTGAACAACACAGGGGCGAAGCCAAGCGGCACCTTTAGCTGCTGGC
>CAMUPC010000102.1 GCA_947090545.1 uncultured Eubacterium sp.
GCAGGATGCTTAGGGCTCCTTACATTTTGGAACCGGAACAGGAAGCCAGCCCCGCTCCCCTTCCTCCGGCGTCCCTTCAAGACAATTCTAATATCTCCTGGTTCCCACCCCACAAACATAAAAAAGCCGGAATACCCCGGCTTTTTTCATGCATACAGGAATAAATCCCCCCGCTATGCATAAGAATTTTTAAAATGCAGATACTGGCAAAGAGAATATGTGGGACAAAAGGAATGACAGCTTATGAAACAAAATGAAAACATATCAGCACATACATCACAAGCGCAGGTCAACCAGCAGGAGAAGCTTACAACGCAGGAAGAGGTACATCCAGTTTCCGTCCATGTAAGCGAAAATAAAGCATTTTTGCAGCAGCTTTTCGGCGACAGCGCGGATATTAAAATGCGTGAAATGATGCTTGGCAAAGACCGGGTGCGGTGCCTTGCCGCTTATATCGAGATTACGGCAGGATCGCTGGCGTTTGAAAATTCACTTGTCGGGCGGCTGTTAAATGACCTGTCGTACCTGCCTGCGGAGCAGATCTATCAGTCGCTGGCAGATAACGGGCAGGGGCTTTGCGATGTGACTCCGTTTGGAAATATTGAGGACGCGGTGCAGTTTGGGCTGCTGACCGGGGATGTGATTTTATTTATCGACGGATTTGCGAGCGCGCTGAAAATCCCGGACAAGGGATATCCAAATATGGGTGTGACAAAGCCGGACTCGGAAAAGGTGATCCGCGGTTCGCAGGAAGGGTTTGCTGATTCGGTCAAGGTCAATACGGCTTTGATCCGCAAAAGAATCCGTTCGACGAAGGTGCGGGTCAAGGAAGTCAAGGCAGGGCTGTATTCCCATACGAATATTGACCTTGTCTATATGGAAGGGCTGGTTTATCCGAGCCTTTTGGATGAGATTGAAAGGCGGCTGGATTCGTATACGATTGACGGGGTGTTAGACAGCGGGACGATCGAGCAGCTTGCCGAGGATGAATGGTATTCTCCGTTTCCGCAGTTTCAGACGACACAGCGCCCTGACCGTGCCGCGATTGCGGTGATGGAGGGCAGGGTTGTGCTGCTGTGCGACAATTCGCCGACGGCGCTGATTCTGCCGACGGATTTTAATTCGATGCTCAAAACAAGCGATGATTATTACAACCGGTTCCAGATCGCTACGTTAGAGCGGCTGATCCGGTATGCTTCGGCGCTGATGGCGCTGGCGCTTCCGGCGTTTTACCTGGCGGTGACGAATTTTCATACGCAGATCCTGCCGACGTCGCTGCTGCTTTCTTTTGCGGCGGCAAGACAGGGCGTGCCGTTTCCGGCGGTCGTGGAAGTGCTGTTAATGGAGCTGTCATTTGAGCTGCTGCGGGAAGCGGGCGTGCGGCTGCCTGGCGCGATGGGCAATACGATCGGGATTGTTGGCGGCTTGATTATCGGGCAGGCGGCAGTAGAAGCGAACCTGGTCAGCCCGATTGTTGTAATCGTTGTTGCGTTAACAGCGCTCAGCTCTTTTGCGATCCCCAATGAAGAGCTGGCGACTTCCTTTCGGATCTTGAAGTTTTATATGATCGCGCTGTCGGCGTGGCTGGGGCTGTTTGGATTTTTGGCGTCGGCTTTAAGCATCCTGATCCATCTTGCAAAGCTGCGCAGCTTTGGCATTCCTTACCTGATGCCGTATGTCGGGGCGGAATTAAACGGTTATGAGGATGAGCGCGACAGCATGGTGCGTTATCCGCTGCCCTGGATGCGGAAGCGCCCGATTTATGCAAGGCGGATGGAGCGGATAAGGCTGACGTTTGGAAGCAAAAAGAATAAAGGGAAGGAACGATAGGCGTGTTTTCCAGTAATGATAAAATATCGTCACGACAGATAAAAAGGCTGCTGGTGTTTGACCTGTTCGGCGCTGCGTCGCTGCTGCTGCCTTCACAGCTTGCGAAGTCCGGCAATGGGATCGGTATATGGAGTATTCTTGCTGGCCTGGTATTCGCAGGCGTTTATTTGTGGCTGCTGAATACCTGCTGCTGCCGGATGTCGTCGGATTATATGGGATATTTGGAAACAGGCTGGGGGAGCTTTTTGGCAAGATTTTTTTATATTTGTTACGCACTCTTAAGCATCGTGACATGCGCTTGGGCAGCAAAGCTGTTAGCGGAGCTGATGTGCGGGACGCTGCTTGACAGTACGCAGTTTCCGTCGGCGCTGCTTGTAATCGTGCTGTTAGCGCTCTACGGCGCGTCGGCAGGGATGGAAGCACGCGCCAGGGTGTATGAGCTGCTGTTTTGGGTGCTTGTGATCCCGCTTGTGATCCTGCTGCTGCTCTGTGTCCGCCAGGTGCAGGTGATCCAGTGGTTTCCGATGCTGGGAGAGAGCGATGCGATTAGCTGGAGCTGGTTTTGGAGCGGGACATGGCAGTGCTTTGCCGCATTTTTGCCGGTGACGTTTGTCGTGTTTTTAGTTCCTCATGTGCAGGATTTCAAAAAAGCAGGGCGCGCAGCGGCAGGAGCGGTTGCGCTAAGCGGCGCGGCACTTTTCGTGCTTTACCTGATTCTGCTTGGGATCTTTGGAAGCGGGGCGCTGGCAAAGGAACAGTATCCGGTTATTACGCTGATGGGAATGGTAAAGATTCCTGGCGATTTTTTAAAAAGGCTGGATGCGGTCATGGTCGGCGGGTGGTTTTTTACACTGTATGCCCTGATTGGGACGACGCTGTTTTACGGCGCTGTCATTATGCGCAGGGCGATGACAGGCAGGGAAGCAGCCGGTTTTTCAAAACAAGCATGGTTCTTTGCGCTGGCGGCAGCGGCATATGCGATTGCTTTTTGGTTCCATTTATCGCCCAATGCCGAGGTGTCTGCGATGAAGCTGTTTTATCTGGCAGGCGTGCCGTTTGCGGTAGTTGTACCAGTTGTTTCTTTCTTTATATGCAGGGAAGAAGCCGGGTAGCCGATGCGTACAGGCAGAGAAAAGCGGCAGCCGGTTCGGGATATGAGAGGCAGAGGTAGGACAAATATGGAGTGGTTAGAGCAAAAAAGCAAAAGAAATCAGAAAAAAGACCGGAAAAAAGGACGAATCAGCAGAAGCTGTACAGCAGCCTGCCTTTTGCTGGCAGCTTTTTGCTGCTGTGGATGCGCGGGGACAGAGCTGGAAAATAAGTCGTTTCCGCTTGCCGTCATCGTTGCGCAGCAGGACGGGCGGCACGAAGTATGCTATCTTGCACAGCAGTTGTCAGAAGTGGCAAACGAACGCGCAGACGGCGGCAATATGACAGCGGCACAGGCGTCCGGCAGTACGTATTATGAGACACACCAGTCATTTGAAAAAAGCAACCGCTGCAAGCTGGATATGACGCATACAAAGGCAGTGATTTTTCAAAAAGGATTTTTGGAAAGCCGCGCATTTACCGTTTTTTTAGATACGGTGCGAAGCGAAAATACGTATGCCAGAAATACGCTTGTCTATTTATCAGATGCGAAGATGGAAGATATGGCAGAGCTGAACAACACACTGGAGGTGCCGCTTGGCAGCTACTTAGAGCAGATGACAGAAAATGAGCGCGAGGTCAAGGAACAGGCATTTGTAACACTTGGCACACTGCTGAACGAACAGGCGAATGCCAGCCGCACACTGCTGATCCCGGTACTGGAGGTAGAACGCGGGCTTCCGGTCATCACATCCTATGAGGCGATGCAGGGCTTTGAGACAAAAGGAAGGGTCAGCGTAAGCGATGCACAGATTTACTACCTTCTTGCAGGGCAGATGCAGCAGATGGATTTGTTTTTAGATAAGGAGGAGCAGGTAAGGCTTATTCGGTTAAAATGCAAACGCAGGTTTCAGATGAAGGACGGGACAGTGACGGAGCAGATTTTGTTAAAAGCGGATGCAGAGCGAGTGACCGGAAAATCTGCAAGGGGGCGCATTGAGAGAGTGCTGGCGGATAAAGTGAAGGATTCCTGCGGGAAAGAGCTGATGCTGGACGGGGTAGATTTGACGGACAGCAGCCGGTATCTGGCGCTTATGGCACCGGATATTTATCGTGCTTATGGGAAACGGGTGCAGATGTATAGGGAGAATCTTGTGTATGATGTGCAGGTGCAGGTGAGGATGATTTGAGGTTGCTTGGGGAGAAGGAGAGTAGCGGGGGAGTCAGGGTTTTTTAGGGTTTTGGCGGTGGGACGCTGGAGGAAGGGGAACGGGGCTGGCTTCCTGTTCCGATTCCAGAATGTAAGGAGCCCTAAGCATCCTGCGGTTACGCTGAGGCACCGTCCGGGCGCGGCACCTAGTTCGCCCTGGCTTACAGCCAGAAGCTAAAGGTGCCGCTTGGCTTCGCCCCTGTGTTATCGAGCAGGATGCTAAGGGCTCCTAAACATTCTTCCAACGGAACAGGAAGCCAGCCCCGTTCCCCTTCCTCCGGCTGATTATCGCAAGTTCTAAATAAGTATTGGCAAAATACTGGTGTAGTGGCTGGTTACGCAAGCTCTAAATAAGTACTGGCGAAATACGGGTGTAGTGGCTGATTCGCTGGCGGGCTTTGTGCCCCTATTGACTAAAATGATAACCCATGCAAGCAGGCTGTGTAGAACATGCGATAACCAGCCGGGAGAGGGGATTGGCACGCCTTTTCTGCGCCTTTGGAAGAAGGTTTAGAAGCCCTTAGCATCCTGCTGAACCAAAGCAGGGGCGAAGCCAAGCGGCACCTTTAGCTGCTGGCTGTAAGCCAGGGCGAACTAGGTGCCGCGCCCGGACGGTGCCTCAGCGTAACCGCAGGATGCTTAGGGATTCTTAACCTTCTGGAACGGACGCAGAAAAGGCGTGCCAATCCCCTCTCCCGGCGTCCTAGCAGCGTCCTCCCATCAAAAAATCACAAAACCGCAATTCACTTGCGATTCACTTGCCAAATCACAAAAAAAACATTAAAATAGACCTATCAATCCGCCAATTGCGGCTGACACAGAAAAAAGGAGAGAAAAATCATGACAAAGGATATCTTAGTAAAGATCAGCGGTATGCAGTTTACAGCGGACAATAATGATCCCAACGAACCAGAACCAGTCGAGATCATCGCTCCAGGGGAATACTACTACAAGAACGGCAGGCACTATATTTTATACGACGAGTTTATGGAAGGCTTCGACACCGTAACGAAAAATGTACTAAAGCTAAAAGGCGATTCGCTGGAGATTACGAAGCGCGGCAGCTCCAACGTACATATGGTCTTTGAAAAGGATAAAAAGAATATGACCTGCTATACGACCCCGTTCGGAAGCCTGATGATGGGGATTGACGCGCGCCGGATCTTAGTTGAAGAGTCCGAGGAGGAGATCTACGCCCAGGTGGAGTATGCGCTGGACATCAATTATGAGCATCTTGCAGACTGTACGATCAGCCTGCGCGTGCAGCCGAAAAAGCTGTCCGCAGGTTCCTGTTTGGAGCAGCAGTGACGGCTGCGGCTATGTTGTCCCGTCCTCGACCATACGGTAGCCGACGCCGATTTCCGTGAAAATATAGTCCGGTTCTCCGGGATTTTTTTCAAGTTTCCGGCGGATATTTGCCATATTGACACGTAGGATTTTGTTGTCGTTATCGATATAGGGGCCCCAGACGTTCTGCATAATCGCATGGTAGGTAAGCACCTTGCCGGAATTTTGCGCCAGATAGGTGACGATCCGGTATTCGATCGGCGTCAGGTGCAGTTGTTTGCCGCCTAGCAGGACGAGGTGCTTTTCAAAATCGATATGCAGGGCGAGCGCTTCAAAAGGCTTGCTGCATAAGGCTGTACCAGGATTTAGTTTATTGCTGTGGCGCAGGGACGTGCGGATGCGGGCGAGCAGCTCGGATGTGCCGAACGGCTTGGTCAGATAGTCGTCTGCGCCGCTGTCAAGAGCCGCGACCTTCTCATGCTCAAGCGTACGTGCGGAAATCACGATAATCGGGTTGTTCGACCATGCCCTGACCTGGCGGATAATGTCGATGCCGTCCATATCCGGCAGCCCCAGGTCAAGCAGTATTACATCCGGGCAGCAGGAAGCAATGGCAGACATGCCGTCTCTACCGTTTGGGCTGGTGATCACATGGTAGCCGTGTGAGGCAAGCACCTTGCGGATAAAGTTACTGATATTTTTTTCATCTTCAATAATTAATACGGAAAACTGGTTGCCCATAAAAGCTCCTTTCAATAAGCGGATACGATCGGCAGGGTAAATGTAAATACGGCGCCGTCTGCGTGGTTTTTCGCTGAAATGCTGCCGTTGTGCGCCAGGATAATCGTTTTGCAGATGCCAAGCCCGATGCCCATGCCCTTTTTGCTGTCGGCAGACCTGGATTCGCAGGCGGGGATACCGTCGAAGATCGTATGCACAAGCTCTTCGGGGATGCCGATGCCGTAATCCATCACTTCAAATACAACGGTATCCGGTTCTAAGAAAATGTGCAGGCGGATGGGGCGGCGGCTCTGTGCGTGGACGACGGCATTTTCCAGGAGGTTAATCAGTACCTGTTCAATTAAAATGGCGTCCATCGGGATCATAATAAACTCGTCCGGCAGCAGTACTTCGATCTGTGCTTCGGGCAGGCGTTTTTTCAGCCTGGTAACGGATTCTGATACGACTTCTTCGACGACTTCCATCGATTTTTTTACATGGGCGTCCGTGCCCTGGATGCGGGTGACGGACAGCAGGTTTTCTACCATATTTAAGAGCCAGTTGGCGTCGTCGTAAATATGGCTTGCCGTTTCATACAGCTCTGCGTCAGCCTGGATGGACGACGTCTCGCGCAGTGCGGCGACCGAGCCGATAATGCTCGTAAGAGGGGTACGCAGGTCATGGGAAACGGCGCGCAGCAGGTTGGCGCGCATTTTTTCCTTTTCAGCCTCAGCAAGCGCCTCGGCCTGGCGTTTCATATGTGAGGTCAGCGTGCTGATAATCAGGGCGATTGCGAGCATGACAAGGAATGTGACCGGATAGCCGGACAGCGTAAAATTTAGTTTGAAATGCGGGAGCGTAAAAAAATAGTTGATAAAAACAACGCAGGCAAGGGCGGATGCAACGCCGTAACGGTAGCCCTTTGTGTAGCGTGCAATAATGACAAGCGCAAATACGTAAAATAAAGCGATGTTTGCAGAGCCGGAGGGTACGCAGAAGAAAAAAAGAAACGAGCATAGGGTGGCAGCGGATATTATAAGGATTGTTAATATGGCAGGGTGGACTTTGAGAAAGGATATCAATGGTTTCATCTTGCAGTTCTCCTGTGGGGTGGGATCGTTTCTTTGTTTCTACCTTAATATAATCCGTAGGAAACTGCAAGTGAAAAATGCGTTAAGATTGTGTTAAAGTTTTGTGATAGGGTGTGGATTGGATGAAATGGGATTTTGGGGGAGGGGATTTTATTGGGAATGGGACGCTGGAGGAAGGGGAGCGGGGCTTGCTTCCTGTTCCGATTCCAAAATGTAAGGAGCCCTAAGCATCCTGCGCAGCGCTGTGGCACCGTCCGGGCGCGGCACCTAGTTCGCCCTGGCGTTCCGCCAGCAGCTAAAGGTGCCGCTTGGCTTCGCCCCTGTGTTATAGAGCAGGATACTAAGGGCTCCTAACATTTTTCCACAGTCACAGCAAGCAAGCCCCGCTCCCCTTCCTCCGGCTGTTTTTTCAGGGCTTTAAATAAAGGGTTTGCCGGATTAATCCCAGAAAGAACAGCCGAGATGGAATTTGCGGTACACTTTCCATAAAAGGACGGCGATCAGCCCGACAAATAAGTATAAAAGAACTATGACAGAAAAAGCGCCGCCGATCAAAAGAGCAGCCATACTTAACAGATTCATAAATTCACCTCATAATTGTTGTAAATGGATGTGTGTTTGGTTGGTGTGTGCGGGTTATTTGCCGTACGTATCGTGGAAGTTCCAGATACAGACGCAAATAACGATCGCTACGCTGATGACCACGATAGCCGTCTCCATAAGATCCCCCTCCTTTTTGATTCCTGTGGGGCAGCGAGCCTGAGAAACCTGCGGAAAATCTGGCGGCTGCCCGTTCTGGGTGTATCATAGCGTAAAACGGCGGCAAAGGGAATAGGATTTGGCGAGTCTTAGCGCGGCTTTAGCGGTATTTTAGCGGCTTCTTAACATGAAATTTAACATGAAATTCCATGGTACGCAAAAGAGAGACGCTTCGTTTCAGAAGTGTCTCCCTGTATGATTGCTTTTATTTAGTTTCTTGTATTTGAGTTTATTTTGTATTTGTTTTGTATGTCTGTTTGTATTTGTTTCGTATGTCTGTTTGTATTTGTTTCGTATGTCTATTTGTTTTTATTTTGTATTTGTATGTCTATTTGAGTTTGTTTTGCATGTCTATGTGTGTTTATTTTATCTGTTATGCTTTGATGGTGCGTTATTTCTTTTTGCTCTTTGCGGGAGCTGTGCCAGCCTGCTGTGCCTGAAGGCTTTTTGCCTTTTCCTGGAGCCGCTGTGAAAATTTCTTTTTCTTTTTTTGATCTGCCGGCTTTTCTAATGGCTTGCGCAGTCCTTTGACGCCTGTGATGTACAGTCCGCTGACGATGACCCGGACTTCTTTTTTCAGAGGGATGTCGTCGAATACGGCGGCGTCGCACATAAAGGTCTGGATCTTTGGCCCGACTTTTGCCTTTACAACCGGTACTTTTTGGCGGCGGAGGAGCTTTGGTGTCTGCTCATAGACTATCGCAGGAAGCCCGGCGTCTTTGAGTTTCATTTTTTTCTTATCGATAATCAGCATGGGGATAGTCTGCGAAGCAGCCTCAAGCTGCCGGTCAGATTCGTCTTTTTTCTTTTGCAGCTTTTTCCCTACAAAGTAAAGGACAACTAATGCCACCAGCAATACGGCAATTATAACAAGTAAAACAATCTGCCAGGTTCTCACGTTGTTTCCTCCTTAATCCAATATTCAGTGAGTAAAAATCTCAGCCCGCATCCGGTATCCGGCTAGTGGCGGGCTGATGATATACGGCAACCATATTCGGGGACGCCTGTTCAGGGTATGAACTGTAACAAATTATAGCATTTTTTTTTCGATAAAGCAATAAAATTTTCATCAAAAACTTTAATTTTTCACAATTGTATGTTATGGTAGAAAAGAACGGTTGCTTTTGGCAGCCATAAGTCAGAATGGATTATATTTTATAGAAGGGACAGGAAACGCGATGAAAAAGAAAATTTTAATGGTTCTGCTGGCGGCGGCTATGGCGATGTCGGCGGGCGCATGTGGAAAGGAAGCGCAAAAGGACAGCAGCGGCGGCGCACAGGCGGACGGCAAGCAGAGCACGGCGGAGGCGGACAAGGTAGACTATCAGGCAGAAGAGTGCGTAAAGCTTGGAGATTATCTGGCGATGGAAATATCGCTGCCGAACGATTACAAGGTGACAGAGGAGCAGATTGAGGACTATGCCAACAATATGGCGCAGTATTCGGCACAGCCGTCCTATAAGGATACGAATAAGAAGAAGGTAGAAGAAGGCGATATCGTAAATATCGACTATGAAGGAAAAAAAGACGGCATGGCGTTTGATGGCGGCACAGATACAGGATTTCATCTTGAAATTGGTTCCAATACGTTTATCGACGGATTTGAAGAAGGGCTGATCGGAAAGAAGGTCGGGCAGACGGTAGACCTTGACCTGACCTTCCCGGAAAATTACCAGAGCGCGGAGCTGGCGGGGCAGGCAGTTGTTTTTACAGTCAAGATCAATAAAATCGTAAAGGAAGACCCGGATGCGAAATTCGAGCTGACGGATGAATATGTCAAGAAAAATTTTAATGTGGATACGGTTGACGACTATAAAAAACAGGTCAAGGATTATCTGGAGGAGCTGAATAAAAACAACAAAACGACCGATACCAGGCAGGCGGTGATCAATAAGCTACAGGAGGTATGCGAGGTCAATCTGCCAAATGAGCTGCTGGAAGCACGTACTTCTGATTATGTCGTGCAGTTTACAAACAATAACTGCACCGATGGCACGACGCTTGCGGATTATCTGTCTAAAAACTATAACGGGATGACAGAGGAGGATTTTCGTGAAAACATTACCAATGAGATGCGCACCAGCCTGACGACAGAGCTGATCTTAGAAGCGATCGCGAAAAAAGAAGGGATCGAGCTGGACGAGGACGCGTTTGCGGACTATGTAAAGCAGCAGATGGAAGTCTATGCCTACGAAAAGGAAGAGGATTTTTATAAGGCAAACGGCGTAGACGCCGCGGCAGGGGAAGCTTATGAGCGCAAGGTTTTTGTATGCAACCGGGCGCTTGACAAGGTCGTGGAAAATGCCAAGGTTGCGTATGGCGTGGAGCCAAAAGAGGCAGAATAAGATTTTATTTTTAGGAAACAGAGAGGGAAATGAGATATGGAATTGACAAATATCAGAGAGCTGTTCCGTGGACAGCAGCAGTTTGTGGACAAGGAAGTGACGATTGGCGGATGGGTAAGGAGCAACCGCAAATCAAAGGCGTTTGGGTTTCTTATGGTAAATGACGGTACTTTTTTCGAGGCGGTGCAGGTGGTGTATGCGGACGGGCTGGAGAACTTTGAAGAAATCGGCAAAGTCAATGTAGGCGCGGCGCTGATTGTGACCGGTACATTTGTGCCGACGCCGGACGCAAAGCAGCCGTTTGAGATCCAGGCGAAAAAAATAGAAGTAGAGGGCGCGTCGTCGCCGGACTATCCGCTGCAAAAAAAGCGCCATACGTTTGAATTTCTGCGCACGATCTCGCATCTGCGCCCGCGTACCAATACGTTTGAAGCAGTGTTCCGCGTGCGTTCGCTGACCGCGTATGCGATCCACAAGTTTTTCCAGGAGCGCGATTTTGTCTATGTGCATACGCCGATTATTACAGGAAGCGACTGTGAAGGCGCCGGAGAGATGTTCCAGGTAACGTCGCTGGATCTGGCAAACCTGCCGAAAAACGAGGATGGCAGCATTGATTATACACAGGATTTTTTTGGCAAACCGACGAACCTGACGGTCAGCGGGCAGTTAAACGGCGAGACGTATGCGATGGCATTTAAAAATATCTATACGTTTGGCCCGACCTTCCGCGCGGAAAACTCCAATACGACGAGACATGCGGCGGAATTTTGGATGATCGAGCCGGAAATCGCCTTTGCCGACCTTAACGACGATATGATGCTGGCGGAGAGCATGTTAAAATATATTATCCGCTACGTATTAGAGCACGCGCCGGAGGAAATGGCGTTTTTTAACCAGTTTGTGGACAAAGGGCTGATAGAGCGCCTGGAGCATGTGATGAATTCGGATTTTGCTAGGGTGTCTTATACGGAGGCGGTTCAGCTTCTGGAAAAAAACAACAGCAAATTTGATTACAAAGTATCCTGGGGAGCAGACTTACAGACAGAGCATGAGCGCTATTTAACAGAACAGGTATTTAAGCGCCCGGTATTTGTCTATGATTATCCAAAGGAGATCAAGGCATTTTATATGAAGCAAAACGACGACGGAAAGACAGTTGCGGCAGTGGACTGCCTGGTGCCTGGCATCGGCGAGATTATCGGCGGCAGCCAGCGTGAGGACGATTATGACAAGCTGCTTGCAAGGATTGAAGAGCTTGGGCTGCGCGAAGAGGATTATGCGTTTTATTTAGACCTGCGCAAGTTCGGCTCGGCAAGACATGCAGGATTTGGGCTGGGCTTTGAGCGCTGCGTGATGTATCTGACAGGCATGTCCAATATCAGGGATGTCGTTCCATTTCCAAGGACAGTGAATAATTGTGAATTATAGAAAAACAAAAAAAACAAGACAAATAAGAATAAAAATAAGAAGGTTTTGTGCGGCTGCCGGCATCGCTTTGCTGGCGGTCGGCACCATCGGCTGCGGAGATGAAAAACAGGTGACAAGCGAGCAGGCATACCGCAAACAAGGGCTTGAGCTGTTAGACCAAGGCGACTATGACGGAGCCGTGGACGCGTTTAACAATGCCTTGCAGCAGCGGGTCGGCATTGTGTCGAATCTGGAAGAGGACCTGAATTTTTATAAGGCACATGCCCAGATGGAAGCAGGCAAAACAAAGGAAGCCATCGCCACCTATACGGCGGTCATCGAGTACGATGAGAAAAATGCGGACGCTTATTACCTGCGCGGCTGCGCCTACATTAAGACAGGGCAGGCAAAGACGGCGGCGCAGGATTTTGAAAAGGCAGCGGAAAACGACAAAAAAAACGGGCAGATGTACGCCGGCATTTATGAACAGCTCGTACTAGCCGGGCTGCTGGACGAAGCCGCGGTATATCTCGACCAGGGGCTAAAGATCAAAGGAGACGACGCGCAGGCTTGCTTATCCAGGGGCAGGCTGTATTACGTCAGCGGCAATTATGAAAAAGCAGAATCCGAATTAAACGCCGCCCTCGACAAGAAAGAGGCTCTGGCGAACCTGTATCTGGGCAGAGTCCTAAAGGCACAGGGCCAAAAGGAAGAGGCGGGGTCTTATTATGAGACATACTTAGAACAAAACCCGAACGATTCCAACGTCTTGTACGAGCTCGGGCAGATCTCTTTTGAAGAGGGAGAGTATGAGCAGGCTGTGTCCTGGTTTGAGGAGGGCATGGCTTGTAAAAATGTGATCAATAAACGGGAGCTTTGGGCAGGCAAGATCGCATCCCTGGAGTATATGGGAAGCTTTGATGCCGCGAAGCAGGAGATGCAGGCGTATCTGGAGAGCTATCCGAATGACGGGGCTGCGCAGAGGGAGTTTGTTTTTCTGAAAACGAGGTGAGATAAAAAAGGCAAAGCAAAATCCCGCAGGAGTTTGTGGTTGGACTGCGGGATTTTACTGAGTTTCATGTCAGAGCAGGTAATGGGAGTCGAACCCACCCTACCAGCTTGGGAAGCTGGTGTACTACCGATATACGATACCTGCGAAATATAAATTGTTTGCTTAACGCCGATGAATATATTATAACTGATTTGATTTCAGAATGCAAGTAAAAAATATCAAAAAATGAAAATTGTGCCATACAATTTTTTCCAGTGGGTGGAATTGGGGGGGATTTGGGAAAGGGACGCTGGGAGAGGGGATTGGCACGTCCTGGCTGCGTCCGTTCCAGAAGGTT
>CAMUPC010000103.1 GCA_947090545.1 uncultured Eubacterium sp.
TTCTGGAACGGACGCAGCCAGGGCGTGCCCATCCCCTCTCCCAGCGTCCCTCCAGCGAAAAAATACATCACTTGACCGAATTAGTTTCAAAATAGAAATGCTCCACTTTGCAGAATTTGAGAAAATAGCATTGACATTTGAATAAAAGGGATTATAATAAATTTGTCATAACATATCTAAATTAAAATATAACTAATATGCAATCTTAGAATATCCATTCAAAAAGGAGGAAACAGGTATGGCACTTCATTTACCAGCAGATTTTTTCATGGGAGCGGCAATGTCCGGCCCGCAGACAGAAGGCGCGTATAAGACAGGAGGCAGGCTGGAAAGCATCTGGGATACGTGGTCGGATCAGTCTATTTCTGACTTTTATAATAAAGTCGGCAGCTATGTGGGCAACTGTTTTTATGAGAAGTATGAGGAGGATATCAAGCTGCTAAAAAGCCTTGGGCTTGATTCGTTCCGCACGTCGATCCAGTGGAGCAGGCTGATGGACCAGAACCAGAAGCTGAACCCGCAGGGAGCAGAGTTTTATCATCGCGTGTGCGCCTGTGCGAAGGAAAATCATATGGAACTGTTTATGAACCTGTATCATTTTGACCTGCCTACTTATCTGCTGGACAGGGGCGGCTGGGAAAGCAGGGAAGTGGTAGAGGCTTATGCGGTTTATGCAAGGACGGCGTTCCGTGAGTTTGGAAAAGAAATCCGCTATTGGTTTACCTTTAACGAGCCGATCGTAGAACCGGACCAACGATATCGTGCCGGATACTGGTATCCGTTTATTAAAAGTGCCCGGAGAGGGCTGCTTGTGCAGTATCATATTTCCCTGGCGCACTGCCTTGCGGTTGCGGAGTTTAAGAAAGCAAAAGAAGAAGGGTATCTGATGGATGACGCCAAAATCGGGCTGATTAACTGTTTTGCGCCTCCTTATACAAAAGAAAATCCTTCGCCGCAGGATTTGGAAGCGCTTCGGATGGAGGATGGCATCAACAACCGCTGGTGGCTGGACTTGGTAACAGAAGGCAGGCTTCCGGGGGATGTTTTAGCTACCTTAAAGTCGCGCGGCATGGAGGTTCCTATGCGCCCGGGAGATGAGGAGATTTTGAAGATGGGCAAGGTAGACTGGCTTGGATTTAATTATTATCATCCGTCCAGGATACAGGCGCCGGCGCGGGATACGGATGAAAACGGCGACCCGGTATTTTCCGATCCGTATGTGTGGAAAGATGCAAAAATGAACGTTTATCGCGGGTGGGAGATTTATCCGAAGGGAATTTATGATTTTGGGATGAAAATGAAAGAGCAGTACCCAAGCCTTGCCTTTTTTATATCGGAAAACGGAATGGGCGTGGAGCATGAAGAACGCTTTCGGGATGAAAACGGGCAGATCCAGGACGACTACCGGATCGAATTTGTGCAGGAACACCTGGAATGGATCTTAAAGGCGGTACAGGACGGCGCACAGTGTAAAGGATATCATTATTGGGGGCTGATTGACAACTGGTCGTGGAACAATGCGTTTAAAAACCGGTATGGCATGGTTGAGGTTGACTTAAGCGGCGGCTATGAGAGGAAGCTGAAAAAATCGGCGGGATGGCTGCAAAAGGTAATTGCGGACAGGCAAAAATAACCAAAGCCTGAACTTTATGTGATATGGTCCTTTTTTGGGATCATATTACGTAAAATTCAGGGCCAGAATCAGGACGCGCCCGCGCTTGTGCAGCCGTTTTTTGGTCAGCTTTCTTTTTTGTCAGCTTTCCAGCTCGCGTACATGTGCCAGCACCATCATTGCGAGATGGAATGTCATAGCGTCGTCAAATTTGCGGATATCCAATCCGAGTGTCTTTTCCAGCCGTTCCAGCCGGTAGACGAGCGTATTGCGGTGCAGGTAGAGCTGCCTGGCGGTTTCGGATATGTTGAGGTTGTTTTCATAAAATTTCTGGATCGTATTCTGCGTCTCTTCGTCCAGGCTGTCCGGCAGGTGTGCGCCGAATACTTCGGTTAAAAAGATATGGCAGATGTCAGCCGGGAGCTGCGCAATCAGCCTGCCGATGCCCAGCCGTTCATAGGCGATCGTATCCCGTTCCGCAAAAAAAGTACGGCGGATGTTCAGTGCCGTGAGCGCTTCCTGGTAGATGCGGCGCAGTTCTAAGAAGCTGTCTGCCGTTGTGCTGTAGCCAATATGTGTCTGTAGGAGCGCTTCTGCGCGCAGCGTATCCGCAAGTGTCTGTGAAAAAAGGTTCAGGCTGGCGCTGATTTGTTCCTGTCCCGCGGCAGCGGTTTTCCTGGCTCTGGTTTGGCGGACAGGTATGTCGGAGGCAGCCTGAGCTTTATATTCTTTTAAAAGATTGGATAAGTCTTTGATCAGCAGCAGGTGGTGCTCGTCCAGTTCACAGCAAAAATCCAGCTTATGCCCTGCGAAAGCGTGTTCGATAAGCTGATAGGCATAGGAATCGGCAAACCCCTCCTGGCATTCGATCACGAAAGCTGTCCAGGAGGCGGGCGCAAGCCGCAGTTTTTTTGCCTGGCGGCTGATTTCAGGGGCGGACAGCGTGCCGGTAACGAGGCTGCGGATAAAGGCTGGCTTTGTGACGGATTCTTCCTGGGATTCCAGCAAGTTTTTTAACTGGCAGACGGCAAGGCGCCCGATCGTAAAGGAATCCGGTGCAAAGTTGGATACGAGCAGCACATAGGAGAGGGTATCAAAGCTGATGACTTTAAAATAGTGGAAGGCTCCAAGCGACTGATTGTCCACATCGGAACCGATAAATTCGTGCACACTGTCGTCTAAGGAGCCGTCTGTGCCGGTAAACGCAGCCGCGCAGCTTCCGTCAGCGTTGTACAGGATCATTGGAATCCTTGAAATTTCCATGATTTCTTCAAGAATTGCCTGGAATTTTTTCATGCCTTGTCCTCCGTTAAGAAAGGAAGCCAATACCGGGTTGGTACTATTGGCTTCCTTTCTTGTGGCAAATCATATTCTATTCGATTGCTTATCTAGTTTTTAAATTAGTTTGTAATCGTAAGCTCTGTATCATGGTCAAATACATGGATCTTTTCAGGATTCAGAGCAAGTGTTACATGGTCGCCAAGGCGTGCGGTTGTAGAGGATTCTACTTTTGCACTCATATTTGCGCCGCCTACCTGGAAGTAGAGGATAACCTCAGAACCAAGCAGCTCGTATCCGGTTACGTTGGAATCGATCTTTGCAGCGTAGTTGCTCATTTCGTAATCAGAATCACCCAGATCTTCTGGACGGATACCCATGATTACAGTCTTTCCGTTGTAGCCGCCGTCTACCAGCTTCTTTGCTTTTGCAGGAGGAAGGGCGATGGAGAACTTATCGAAGTTCAGCGTTACATCGGAGCCGCTTACTTTACAGGTAGCATTTACGAAGTTCATCTGCGGAGATCCGATAAATCCTGCTACGAACAGGTTGTTCGGCTGGTTGTATAATTTCTGCGGAGAATCTACCTGCTGTACGACACCGTCTTTTAATACAACGATTCTTGTACCAAGCGTCATAGCCTCTGTCTGGTCATGCGTTACGTAGATAATCGTAGCTTTTAATTTATGGTGAAGGGCAGAGATCTCTGTTCTCATCTGTACTCTGAGCTTTGCATCCAGGTTGGATAACGGCTCATCCATCAGGAATACCTTTGGATTACGTACGATTGCACGTCCCATCGCAACACGCTGTCTTTGTCCGCCGGAGAGAGCCTTTGGCTTACGGTCTAACAACTGTTCCAGGTCAAGGATTTTTGCGGCTTCTTTTACTTTTTTGTCGATCTCGTCCTTTGGAACCTTTCTCATTTTAAGGCCGAAAGCGATGTTGTCATAAACGGTCATATGCGGATACAGAGCGTAGTTCTGGAATACCATTGCGATATCTCTGTCTTTTGGCTCTACATCGTTGACACGCCTGCCGTCGATAATCAGGTCACCTGAGGAAATATCCTCCAAACCAGCTACCATACGCAAAGTTGTGGATTTTCCACAGCCGGATGGCCCTACGAAAATGATAAATTCCTGGTCTGCGATTTCAAGGTTAAAATCCTTTACTGCTTCAAATCCGTTTGGATATTTTTTACAGATGTTTTTCAGTGATACACTTGACATTTTAAAATCCTCCTACTATGTAATGTTATTTTTAACTCGATGCGGCTGCACGCTGCGCCAGCCGTAAAGCTCTGTTTGCTGTTTACAAGTCATACTATAGCAGATTTGCGGCAGGCTGGCTATAGGGGGATGTTCTAAAGATCTTTGGAGCAGGAATGGGAAATTGACGAAAAAAGGGCTGGACGCTAAGAAATTTCGTCAAAATGACAGTATTTTTATAAGATTTTGGATAAAATGACGAAAAGATTTTGACAAAGATAAATATTTTCTTTCTGTGCAAAATGTGGTAGAATAAATACAGCACTGCAATTGCCGGCGCTTTCTTGGGCAAATCGGTGAAATACGGGGGAGGAACGGATAAAATGAAAGGCAAAAAGGGCAAAAAGGAAAAAATAATTTCGATTCGGACAAAGCTGCTTGGTATTATTTTGCCGGTTGTAATTATTATTGTTACAGTACTGGTCGGGATTTCGTACAGGATCTCACGTACGACGATGCAA
Organism: uncultured Eubacterium sp.; assembly: GCA_947090545.1. GTDB lineage: Bacteria > Bacillota > Clostridia > Lachnospirales > Lachnospiraceae > Eubacterium_J. The sequence goes on from CAMUPC010000103.1 coordinate 4,623, forward strand.
GAGGCGGCACAAAACCTGCTGCAAACATCGGTGGAAAACCAGGTCAGTGAGATCGAGGCATGGCTGAACACCAATCTGTCGGCGCTTGGTGCGGTCAAGCAGAGTATAGAAACAATGGGGATGGAACATCAGCAGGGAATGGCAGACGGCCAGCTCCAGCAGCTTTTAAACGGGTTTTACGGCTATCACAACAATTATCCGCAGGGGCTGTATGTGGCGGATGCTTCCGGGCGGATGATGACGGCGGAAGGCTCGTCCAAGACAGAAAGCGACCCGGTCCATACGGTCTGGTACCAGGAAGGGATGAAAAGGCTCAATATGGGCTTTACGAGCGCGTATACCAATGCGCAGGGGGAAGCGGTCATCAGCGCCAGCGGCATTTTAAATGACGGCAGCGGGGAGCTTAAGGTAATCTCGGCGGATTTGTCGCTGCAAAAGATCGGGATTATTGTCAGCAGCCTTGTGAGCATGGACCAGGCGCAGGCATTTTTGGTTGACAGTACGGATTTGTCGATTCTGGCGCACCGTGACAGCAGCCTTGTGTCGGCAAAGCTGGATGAGTCACAGGATATCTTTTTAAAGGATGTGGCGCTCAGGCTGCGGGAGGACGACTTAAGCACGGTGCAGATTGATGGAAATATGGTTGCGTTTTCGGAGATTACAGGGGCGGACTGGATTCTTGTATCTTATATCCCGGTCAAGGTGGTCTACCGGGACGTCGACGAGATCCGCACGTCCATGATTGTGATCGGCATAATCAGCGTGCTGCTGCTGGCGGTTTTGATCGAACGCGTAGTCTATTTGGTAATCCGTCCGGTAAAAGGGCTGACAAAGGCGATCCTTGCGATGACGGAAGGCGATTTTACAGTCAAGATTAAGACGCGCAGCAGGGACGAAATCGGCGTGATGGGGCGCAGTATGGAAAAATATGCGCAGACGATGCGCACGATGATCGCCTCGATCCACGATGTATCCGGCAAGCTGCACGTGCAGGCGGGCAACAGCAACGATGTATCCGGGCAGATGCATGATTCGTCGAAGATGCAGAGCGCTTCGATGCAGGAATTAAACGAAACGGTCGAGCAGTTGTCGATCTCGGTCAATGAAATAGCCCAGAATGCGACGACGCTTGCGATGGTCGTTGCCGATACAAGGGAAAACAGCGTGCAGGTAAACGAAAAGATGCGTGAAACCGTAGATGTATCCCAAAAGGGCAAAGCGGATATGCAGAACGTCGGCAGTGCGATGGAGGATATTAACCATTCGGTGTCCAGCTTGCAGCAGGCGATTGACAAGGTTGGGAAGGCGTCGGAGGAGATTACGAATATTACGAATGTGATAGGGAATATTGCGGATGAGACGAACCTGCTGTCCCTGAACGCTTCGATCGAAGCGGCAAGGGCAGGAGAAGCCGGGCGGGGCTTTGCTGTCGTCGCAACACAGATCGGACAGCTTGCCCAGACGAGCGCGGATTCTGTGCGCAATATTGAAAAACTGATCAGTGAGATCAACGGGCTTGTCAAGGATGCCGTATCGCAGGCAGATGACAGCGCGGGCAGCATCAGCCACAGCAGCGGGCTTGTCAATCATGCGTTGCAGACGTTTGACAATATTTTCCACAATATTGATACGGTCAGCAGGCTCGTGCAGGAGATGATCGACCAGATCGAGCAGGTGGACGGCGTCGCCAGCAATGTGGCTGCAATCTCGCAGGAGCAGGCGGCAAGCTCCCAGGAGATCCTTGCTTCTTCAGATATGATGGTGCAGATGGCGAACCATATTACTGGCAACAGCGAAACGGTGGCAAACGGGGCAAAAGAACTGACGGATTCGGCGGTAGAGCTTGCGCAGCAGATCAAGATCTTTAAGATCGGGGAGGATATATCATGAAAGAAAGCGGAAATCGGAAAAAAAGGCTTACAAGCGCGTTAGCTGTCTGCCTTGGCGCGGCTGCGGCAGTGAGCGGCTGCGGGGATGCTTCTGAGGGCGCCAAAAAAGATATGAAGATGCTAATTACGATCAGTGAGATGGATACCTTTCGCCAGACGCTTGCGGACGCGGCGCAAAAGGCAGCGCAGCAGCAGGGGATTACGCTGGAGGTTGTAGATGCGCAGGGCGTGGTGGAAAACCAGGTCGACCAGATCCAAAAAGCCGCGAAGGAAGGCTATGACGCTGTGCTGTGCGGGGCGATCGATGTGGATACGGCGGTCGAGCTGAAAGCAAGCGCGGGCGAGATGCCGATTGTATTTGTCAATAGCTGCCCAAAGGAGAAAAATCTGGAAAAGGGCTCCTATATGTATGTAGGGTCGGATGATTTTACGGCAGGGGAGTTTCAGGCACAGTATGTGCTGGACCGTCTGGCGTCCAAAAATGAGATTAACGTGATGCTGCTGAAAGGCCCCGTTGCGCATTCTGCGACAGCCGGACGTACCAAAGGGGTAAAAAAGACATTTGAAGCAAGCGGCAAAACCATCAACTATGTATTTGAAGATAACGCTGACTGGTCGGCGGATAAGGCGGCAAAGATGTTTGAGATCTTTTTGCAGACGGGCAGGCAGGCGGACTGCGTGATCTGCAACAACGACTCGATGGCGCTGGGCGTTGTAGAGGCGTGCAAAAAGGCGGGGATTGCTCCGGGAAGCATCCTGATCCTCGGTGTAGACGCAACCGCGGACGGCTGTGAAGCGATTGAAAACGGGGAGATGGCATTTACCGTCTATCAGCCTGGCAAGGGGCAGGGAGAGGCTGCGGTAAAGGCAGCCGCGGCGCTTGCAGCCGGAGCTTCCACGAAGGAATTAGAAGGCGTCTCAGAGGATGGGAAATATGTCTGGGTGCCGTTTGAGAAGGTGGACAGCAGCAATGTCGGGCAGTATAAGCAGTAATAAAAAGGAAGGAATCGATTGCCATGCGTGTAGGAATGGGATATGATGTACACAGGCTTACAAAAGAGCGCGAGCTGATACTTGGCGGCGTGAAGATCCCGCATACACATGGGCTGCTTGGGCATTCAGACGCGGATGTAGCGGTACATGCGCTGATGGACGCCCTGCTTGGGGCAGCGGCTCTTGGAGATATTGGAAAGCATTTTCCAGATACGGATGATGCCTATGCGGGGATCAGCAGCATGAAGCTGCTGGAACAGGTAGGAGAGCTGCTGGCAAAGGAGCAGTATCTGATTGAAAATATAGACGTAACGATTGTAGCGCAGCAGCCGAAGCTGCGGCAGTATATCCCGCAGATGGAGCAAAATATTGCGGATACGCTGCACCTTATGAAAAACCAGGTCAATATCAAGGCGACGACGGAGGAAGGGCTTGGATTTACCGGCACGGAGCAGGGAATCGCCGCCTATGCGGTATGCGCGATTTTTGCCATGTACGAGGGCAGCTTTCCGGCGGCGGATTCAGCGGCGGATACGGGCTGCTGCTGCCAGAGGGCAAAATGTGCTAAAAAATGAGTTTCATCGAGAAAGGATTTCAAAAAAAGCATGAAAATATTTAACACGTTAACGAGGCAGAAGGAAGAATTTGTCCCGATTGAAGAGGGAAAGGTGCGGATGTATGTCTGCGGGCCTACCGTATACAACCTGATCCATATCGGGAACGCCAGGCCGATGATTGTTTTTGATACGTTCCGCAGGTATTTGGAGTACAAGGGCTATCAGGTCAATTATGTCTCCAATTTTACAGACGTAGATGATAAAATTATCAACAAAGCGATCGAAGAAGGGGTCGACGCGAGCGAGATTTCTACCCGCTATATCGCAGAGTGCAAAAAAGATATGGAAGGAATGCATATTCTTCCGGCAACCGTCCACCCGCTTGCCACGCAGGAGATTGACGGCATGATCGCGATGATCCAGACGCTGATTGACAAGGGGTATGCATATGCGGCAAAGGACGGGACGGTGTATTACCGTACCGCAAAATTTGCGTCGTATGGAAAGCTGTCCCATAAAAACCTGGACGACCTGCAAGCGGGGCACCGGGATATTCAGGTAACCGGGGATTTCAAGGAGGGCCCGTTTGACTTTGTACTTTGGAAGCCGAAAAAGGAAGGCGAGCCGGCATGGGATTCTCCATGGGGGCAGGGGCGTCCCGGATGGCATATTGAATGCTCCGTGATGTCGAAAAAATATTTGGGCGAGACGATCGACATTCATGCGGGCGGAGAGGATTTGATCTTTCCGCATCATGAAAATGAGATCGCGCAGTCTGAGGCGGCAAGCGGCAAGGAATTTTCCCATTACTGGATGCACAATGGCTTTTTAAATATCAACAACCAGAAGATGTCCAAATCGCTCGGCAATTTCTTTACTGTACGGGAGATTGCGGAAAAATACGATTTACAGGTGCTGCGCTTTTTTATGCTGAGCGCCCATTACAGAAGCCCGTTAAACTTTAGCGCCGATCTGATGGAAGCGGCGAAAAACGGCTTAGAGCGTATTTTTACGGCGGCGGAGCAGTTGGAGCGCCTGCTGGGGGCAAGCGCCACAGGCCAGATGTCTGAGCAGGAAGAAGCGCTTTATGCGCAGTCCGGGCAGTTCCAGGACAAATTTGAGGCTGCAATGGATGACGACTGCAATACTGCGGATGCGGTGTCTGCTGTATTTGAACTGGTGAAATTTATCAATATGCATGTGTCGGCAGAGTGTTCCAGGGCTTACTTAAACAAGCTCTATGACAGGCTGCGGCAGTTGTGCGGGATTCTGGGCATCAAGGTGCGCCAAGAAAAACAGATGCTGGACGCCGAGATAGAAACGCTGATCGAAGAACGCAATCAGGCGCGAAAAAATAAAGATTTTGCAAGAGCGGACCAGATCCGTGAGGAGCTTTTGCAAAAAGGCATTTTATTAAAAGATACAAGAGAAGGAGTTACCTGGAAACGTGTATGATCATGAAGAAACGGACAGCCTGGATACAAGGATCAGGCTGAAATTCGGCCTGGAAAGCCAAAAACCGCAGCTTTATTCCCCTCTGGTGCTTGCCTATATCGGAGACGGGATCTATGAGCTTATCATCCGTACGATCGTGGTAGCACAGGGAAACCGGCAGGTAAATAAGCTCCACCGCCAGGCAAGCCGTTATGCGAAGGCACAGGCACAGTCCGAAATGATGAAAACGCTGCTGCCGCTTTTGGCGGAGGAGGAGCGGCGTATTTATATGCGCGGGCGCAACGCAAAGTCGCATACGACCGCAAAACATGCGTCCGTCAACGATTACCGCCGGGCAACCGGGTTTGAAGCTCTGATCGGATATTTGTATCTGCAAGGCAGCATGGAGCGTTTGCTGGAGCTTGTGAAAACGGCGGTAGAAAATTATACGCCAAAGGAGCATACCGGGATGGAGGCGCGCAATGCTTACGACTGATTGGTATGATACAGCAGGAAGAGAAACGTTTACAACGGATCTTGACGGTACACAAAATAGATGAAAACAGCCAGAAAATGAAGAAAATAAGGAGAAAAAAGGAGCAGCCAGATGGAGCATAGACGCGAAAGCGACAACAAAAGCGGCAGAAGCAAGGACAGGGAATCAGATTGGCACTGGCAGCAGCAGGAAGGCGCGCCGGAGGCAGATCTTTTGCATATTGAAGGCAGAAACGCCGTCCTGGAAGCATACCGCAGCGGAAAGACGATCGATAAGCTGTATGTGCTGGACGGGTGCAAGGACGGGCCGGTCCAGTCGATTCTGCGCGAGGCAAAAAAAACGGATACCGTGATCCAGTTTGTGGAGAAGGAGCGGCTGAACCGGATGTCTGAGACGAAAAAGCATCAGGGCGTGATTGCTGTGGCGTCCGCCTATGCGTATGCGTCCGTAGAAGAGATCCTTGCAAAAGCAGAGCAACAAGGGGAAAAGCCGTTTCTCATTCTTTTAGACGGTATCGAGGACCCGCATAACCTGGGCGCGATCATAAGGACGGCAAATCTTGCCGGCGCGCACGGCGTGCTGATTCCAAAGCGCCGCGCAGCCGGGCTTACCGCGACGGTTGCAAAGGCGTCTGCGGGTGCGTTAAATTATACGCCTGTTGCAAAGGTGACGAATTTAAGCCAGGCCATCCGCGAGCTTAAGGAACGCGGGATCTGGTTTGTCTGTGCGGATATGGAAGGGGAACTGATGTACCGCCAGGATCTGACAGGCGCGGTCGGGCTGGTGATCGGCAGCGAGGGCGAGGGCGTCAGCAGGCTTGTAAAAGAACAGTGCGATTTTACAGCTTCGATCCCGATGAAAGGGGATATTGATTCTTTAAACGCTTCGGCGGCTGCGGCGGTGCTTGCCTTTGAGATTGTCCGGCAGAGATTGCAGTAAAGAAGGATATAAAACGAAAACATGCTACAGGAAAAATACAGGGATGTATCGGATGAACAACTGATTGCCCGTCTGCGGGGCGGGCAGACAGAAGTGATGGATTATTTAATGGAAAAGTATAAAAACCTGGTGCGCAAACGGGCGAACGCGCTGTATCTGATCGGCGGCGAGACGGAGGATTTGATCCAGGAGGGCATGATCGGGCTGTTTAAGGCGGTGCAGGACTACCGCTTGGATAAAGACGCGTCCTTTTACCATTTTGCGGAGCTGTGTATCAACCGGCAGATGTATACCGCGGTAGAAGCTTCGCAGCGCAAAAAACATACGCCGCTAAATTCTTATATTTCTTTAAATACAGGCGAGGAAGGGGAAGAGGGCGTCTATCTGGAAACAGGCGAGCAGCTTCGCACGCTTGACCCCGAGGCGCTGTTTATCAGCCAGGAAAATGTCAGGCATCTTTTAAAGCAGGCAAATGAACGGCTAAGCCGGATGGAACGCCAGGTGCTTGCCTTGTACTTAGAAGGGATGAATTACCATCAGATCGCGGAGCGTATGGGCAAAACGCCCAAAGCAGTTGATAATGCGCTACAGCGCATCCGCGGAAAGATCCGCTGATTTTGCAAAGAAATGGAATGGGAGCCTTTTGGAAAAGGAAAGGTTATGATATAATGCTGTGTGCATTTGAAAAAAATTTAAAGGAGATACTGAAGGAATGAAAGCATATAGGACAAAAAACCGGGAAGAGCTTTTGGCTTTAAAGGCGGAATTGGAAGGGCAGTTTCAGACAGAAGAAGCAAAATGCCATTCCTTTAATATGGCAAGAGGGAAACCAGGAGCTTCCCAGCTTGCGATCTCGATGCCGATGCTGGATGCGATTAACGGCAATTCGGATATGAATACGCTGCTTGGGAACGATACGAGAAACTACGGAGACTGGGACGGGATTGGCGAATGCAGGCGGATGATGGCTGGTATGCTGGGCGTAAAGAAGGATAACGTCATCGTATGCGGCAATTCCAGCCTGAACATTATGTACGATACGATCGTGCGTTCCGTGGCAAAGGGCGTGAATGGCTCAACGCCGTGGTGCAGGCTGGAAAAAGTGAAATTTTTATGTCCAGTTCCAGGCTATGACAGGCATTTTAAAATTACGGAGCTGTTTGATATTGAGATGGTCAACATCCCGCTGTATGATGACGGGCCGGATATGGACCTGGTAGAACAGTATGTCAACAACGACGAGACGGTCAAAGGAATCTGGTGCGTGCCGAAATATTCCAACCCGACAGGAATCTCTTATTCAGATGAAGTCGTCAGGCGGTTTGCGAATTTAAAGCCGAAGGCGGAGGATTTCAGGATCTTTTGGGATAACGCCTATTGTATTCATCATATTTATGAGGATGTGCAGGATGAGATTTTAAATATACTGGAAGAGTGTGAAAAAGCCGGCAATCCGAATATGGCCTATGTCTTTGGCTCCACGTCCAAGGTAAGCTTCCCGGGATCTGGTGTGTCTGCGATTGCAACTTCGCTGGAAAATATGGATTACATCAAAAAATTTATGACGACGCAGATTATCGGGCATGATAAAATCAACCAGCTTCGGCATGTCCGGTTTTTCAAAAATATTGACGGGCTAAAGGAGCATATGAAAAAGCACGCGGAGATTTTGCGCCCGAAGTTTGAGGCGGTGCTTCGCATTCTGGAATCGGAGCTTGGCGGGCTTGAGGTTGGGAGCTGGACGAAGCCTAGGGGCGGGTATTTTATCTCGTTTGAGTCGATGCCTGGGTGTGCGAAGTCGATTGTGGCTAAATGCAAGCAGCTTGGCATGGTGCTGACGGATGCGGGGGCGACTTATCCGTATGGGAAAGACCCGGAGGATTCTAATATCCGAATTGCGCCGTCGTTTCCGACGCCGGAGGAAATGGTGGAGGCGACGAAGCTGTTTGTGCTTTGTGTGAAGCTGGCTTCGGTGGAAAAGCTGTTGGGTGAGATGGAGGAATAAGGGGGAGGTTTTTGTGAGGAGGACGCTGGGAGAGGGGATTGGCACGCCCTGGCTGCGTCCGTTCCAGAAGGTTAAGAAGCCCTAAGCATCCTGCGGCTGCGTTGTGGCACCGTCCGGGCGCGGCACCTAGTTCGCCCTGGCGTTCCGCCA
>CAMUPC010000104.1 GCA_947090545.1 uncultured Eubacterium sp.
TGTATTTACCGTTCATCCCGCAATGCTGTCCCAAGTGCCGCGCCCGGACGGTGCCACAACTTCCCGCAGGATACTTAGGGATTCTTAACCTTCTGGAACGGACGCAGCCAGGGCGTGCCAATCCCCTCTCCCAGCGTCCCTTTCAGAATTACACCTTAATGGTGCGACGCATGATGCCGTGTCCCATTCTTATGAGTCGTTTTGTGCACCGTGCAATATTTCGAGCAGCTACTCTTTGAACTATGCGTCGTGCGATGATAGGAACAGTAAGTACCTGTGCTATGACTGCTGCTGTGATGCCCGTGTGCCAGAACCGGAACGGTAAAACTGCCTGTCAGCATAACGGCTGCTGTCAATACGGCTGCTGCTTTTTTGCAATTGTTTAACATGTTCATTGGAAAACCCTCCTTCATTTTTCAATCTGTGTTTTTTGTTTTCATAACGTACACGATTCAGCCCGCAAGATCCTTGCATCCGATTTAAAAAAATATTATTTCTTTTTCGGCAACTTTTGCTCTTTTAATTTTTTCAAATCCAGCGTCACCGCTTCGCCGACCTGCTTCCAGCCATTCTCTGCGCCTGTTTCTGAAAGTCCGCTGATATATACCGTAACGGTAAGCGTTTTTGCGTCCTTGGCGATCCAGTTCCTTGTTGGTTCGCCGTTTTCTACCAGATAACTGTTTTCAAATATGCCTTTGCCATTTTCAAACTTTGCCATAGAAAACCTGATCTTTGTCCCCTGATCATCTGCTGCACGCAGTTCGATATCATTTTTCAGCCCTTTTTTTGTGGTGTGGAATGTCACTTGCTGCGCCTGCTTCTGGATAGACAGTTTATCCAGGGTCAGCTTGTTTTTGCCTGGCAGTTGGTACGATGCCTTTATTTTCATCGCCTTTGCTTGTGTGCCTGGCACAGAACCATGTGCCAAAGCTGCAACTGGAAAGCTGCCAGCCAAAAGAACGGCTGCTATTAGGATTGCCGCTGCCTTTTTGCAGTGTTTTAATACATTCATTGAAAAGTCCTCCTTTATTTTTGAATATGCTTCTTTTTCCCATGCTTATTTCTGTTTTAATTTTCTTAAATCCAGCGTCATCGCTTCGCCGATCTGCTTCCAGCCGTCCTCTGCGTCTGTTTCTGAAAGGCCGCTGATATATACCGTAACTGTAAGCGTTTTTGCGTCCTTGGCGATCCAGTTTCTTGTTGGTTCGCCGTTTTCTATCAGATAGCTGTTTTTGAAAATGCCTTTGCCGTTTTCAAACTCTGACATAGAAAACTTAAGCTGTGTCCCCTGATCATCTGCTGCGCGCAGTTCGATATCATTTTTCAGCCCTTTTTTTGCGGTGTGAAACGTTACCTGGTGCGCCAGCTCGTTTAAAGACAGTGTATCCAGGGTCAGAGTGTTCCCGCCTGGCAGCGGATATGATATGCCGACAGCCATCGTCTTTGTTTCTGCAAAAAGCTCGGAGCCGGATGCTTCAAACTTGATTTTCCAGTTTCCTTGGATCTTCTGCGCGCGGTCTTGAAACGCCAGCTCGTACCTGTTTGTTCCAGACAGGTCGGCGTCCGGTATCTGATAGGACACCTGGCAGCCATATATTTTCTGCTCTTTGTCCAGATAGCCGCCGCTGCTGCCTGCGCCGCCTGCCGCCGGGATTCCATTGATCCAAAGCCGCCCTGCAATGGAACAGTCCTGCGCCAATTTCTGCCCGTCCTCACGCTGGACTGTATAGCTGACCAAAAGCTGCTCTTGTGCTACAATCACATCTTCTAACGTAATCCGGTATCCTGCGTCGCTTACCGACGTATGCACCGCTTTACTGTACTGTGACATATCTTTTCCGAGCGCTGCGCTTAGGCTGTAGCGGATCTGCTCGATCGCTGCCTGCACCTCTTTGTGAAAAACGGCTGTCGCAACGGCGGCAACGGCAATACAGGCTGCCGCAGCCGCTGCGTGCCTTCTCTTTTTTTTGCGTTTGTCTGCCCGGATGGTGCGAAGCACATCTTTTTTATATTGTTCTGCGGGAAAAGCTTCCTCCGTATCCGCCTGTGCAGAGGAATCGATTTTATTTGCCAATTGATAGAACTCTCGTCTCATCGTAACACTCCCTTCCTTATAAAATTTCTGTCCGTTTTCCAGCCAGTACACGCATTTTCTTTTTGCCGCGTGCCAGCCGCACATACAAATTGTCCCGTGTGATTCCAAGCTCTTTGCTGACTTGTTTTGGGTCCTCTTCGCCGACGTAGATTCGTAAAAACAATTCCTGGTCTTTTTCTCCCAGGCAGGACAACAGCCGTTTCGTTTCTTCTGTCAGCTCTTTTTCTACAAGCGCCAGCAGCTTTGCATCTTCCTGCGCCAGCTCCAGCCCGTCCAGGCTGACTGTCTGGATTTTCCTGCCAGCCTTTCGCAGCCGGTCGACCGCTTCCAGGCGCGCGACGCCTGCCGCCCAGTTTTTAAAGCTTCCCTTTGCCTCGTCAAAGCTGCCGATATTGTTCCAGATCCCAAGAAAAATATCGTTCATGCACTCGTCAACCTGATCCGGTATGGCAAACAGGCGCCTTGCGACAATCGATCTTAAATAAGCGCCATATGCATCGATTACATACAGGATGCCCTCTTCTTTTCGCCTGCGTAAAAGTGTAATAAAATTTGTTTCGTTCGCTTTCATTTTTGTGCTCCCCAAAAAATCTGTCTCTGCCTTTTGTTTCTTTCCATTTATCTATCCGCTCTGGAACGGGGAAATCTTACAGTTTTTTTTAAATCCACAAAAAAACTGCTGGAAAATGAACGAGTCACTTTCCAGCAGCCAGAATTATCCATCCACTTCGAGCAGCTTCACCGATAAAAGCAGCAAAAAATAATATGCCGCCGCCAACAGGAGAAACAAAATATGTTTCAGGAAAAATCCCATAACAACTTGCAGCACCATAATCACGACATGCACCCAAAACGGCGAATTATTTAACGCCGCGGCAATCACCGCTTCAATCACGACGACAAATCCTACCGTAATCAAAGAAATATGGAACACAAACGTACCCAGCAGGATCAGCAGCAAGCCCCCTGCTACCATACCTGCGACTGCCATGCGCACAGCCTTTTGCTTTAGCGCCTTCGCCTGCCTGAACGCCGCCCGTTCCTTCCTGCCATCATCTGTCTGTTCCGCATCCAGGTCAACAAGCCCGATTTCTTCTTCTTTCCGTTTTAAACCACTCATTTTTTCACATCCTGCTCTTCATCTACTCATTTGCCTGCTTTTTATACAGATACATAGATTGTATAATAGAATACTATCTGAATCAAGAAAATCCTCAAATTTTTTTCAGAAAGATCCATCGACGATTTTTATCCTAAAATTTCATTGACATATTTGTCTAATCGTGTTAGACTTTATTTGTCTAATGATATTAGACATTTTGTATCGAAACAATGCGGTACGATAAGGAGGATAACATAGAATGGAACGATACAAATTAGGGGAAATGGAACAAAAATTCGCAGACCTGATCTGGGAACACGCCCCCGTCCGCTCCGGGGAGCTTGCAAAGCTGTGCCTGGAAGCCTTTGGCTGGAAACGGACGACGGCATATACGATGCTAAAGCGCCTGTGCGAGCGAAAGCTGTTTGTCAACGAAAAAGGGCTTGTATCCGCGCTGGTCACAAAGGAAGAATTTCAGGCGGCGCAGGGCGAACAGTTTGTCAACGAAACATTCGGCGGCTCCCTGCCCCTGTTTCTGGCTGCGTTTTCCAGGCGCAGGAAGCTGAGCCGGCAGGAGATCCAGGAGCTTAGAAAACTGATCGATGAATCTGAGGAGGTAGACAATGGCTGAACAACTATTGACCCGTATCCTAAATATGAACCTGACCGCAAGCGCCGTGATTCTTGCCGTCCTTGTGCTGCGGCTGTTATTAAAAAAAGCACCCCGGATCTTTTCCTACTGCCTGTGGGCTGTCGTACTGTTCCGGCTGCTCTGCCCGGTGTCTTTTTCCGCTGCCTTTTCTCCTTTTTCCGTGATCAAGGCGCCCGACGTTTTAGGCAGAAACAGTTCTATAGATACAGACACAACGAAAAACAGAACGATAGACGCAAATACAGATGATCGTACAGATATAAATAAACGCAGAAATACAGACGCAAATAGAAATAAAGATACAAATACAGACACAAATACAGGCACAAATAAAAATGGAATACTGCAATACCTATCCATAGACACGCTTTTTCGGATACAGCCAGATACCCTTTTCGGCGGCAAAGCTGCTGGCAGACAGCCAGTGCAGAATCCTGCCGAAAACCCAGGCGGCATCCCATCAAACCAGGCTGAGCCAGCAACTGTCGGCGCTGCCCGCACAGCTATGGCTGCGAAAGCCGCGGCTTTGATCTGGCTGTTCGGCTTCGCTGTTTTCCTGTTTTTCAGCCTGCTGCATTTTTATTTTTTCAAACGCCGTTTAAAGCCTGCCGTATGGGAAAGGGAGAACATCTATCTGATAAACGAGGTGCCGGCACCGTTCGTCATCGGTATCTTCCGCCCCAGAATCTATCTGCCCGCGCACCTTCGGCATGACGAAAAGGAATATGTACTGCTCCACGAGCAAATCCATATCAAAAGAAAAGACCCTGCCATCCGGCTGCTGGGCTTTTTCGCCCTGTGCCTGCACTGGTTTAACCCGCTTGTATGGGCAGCTTTTTTCCTGAGCGCCGATGATATGGAGATGTCCTGCGATGAAGCGGTGATCCACCAAATGGGAGCCGCGGTCAAAAAGCCTTATGCAAGCTCTCTGTTATCGATCGCGGCAGGAACGCCTGCAAACGCCTTAAACGGCGGGCTTTTGAGCTTTTGCCGGGGCGATACGAAAAAACGCATTCAACATATCCTCCATTATCAAAAATCCGCCTCTGTCCTGACTGCGGGTGCGGCGCTTGTATGCACTGCCGCTGGCATTGTGCTGCTGGCAGATCCTGCTCCCGCAGATGCCCGGCATACACAGGCGCTTTCCAATGCGATACAGGGAGCCAAAGACAGCCAAACGCTTTCCAATCCTGCACAGGAACATAAAAACAGCCAGACACCTTCCAATCCTGCACAGGAACACAAAGACAGCCAGACGCTTTCCAATCCTGTACAAGAAAACAGCCCCGACTCTTCCCGCCCGGAAAACACAGAAAACAACAGCGATGACACGCTTTACAAAATCTCTGTCAGAAGCATAAACGAAAAAAAGCGGCTGATTAAGTCTTATATCGCGTATGATCCTTTTCCGTTTTCAGACGAACAACCGCTTGCCCTTGCGGATGACTGCCGTTTTTTTATTAACCACAGCATGAACAGCATGGATTACCAGGAGGCGTCTTTTTCGCTTTTTGCGTCTCTTGTCAGGCTGGGCGGCAAGGATCTGGATAAAACCTGTTATGTACAGATCGAAGGCAAAAAGGCAGTGCGGCTATATATGGAAAGCGCCTACACCCATAACGGCATCTCACCGCTGCGTTCCACACCGTATTCGGACTGGTACGATTCGCTAATACAATCCGAAGGAGAAGAGGCTTTTTACAAAAACTATACCCTGGCTTCCTCCCAGACAGCCGATCTTGCAGACTGTGAAGGCGAAGAGACGATCGAAGCCTATGTGGAAAACGGCAAACATGCCAGCAGCGGGATTGTCCTCTATAAAAAGAGCGACGGCAGCGTGCTCTTTTCCCAGGACGCGAATACTTCCAGAGCCGGATGGATCGGCATCTATACAGGCAGCATCGGCGGGCAGCCTTTTATTTTAAATGTGTACATCGAGGACCGGTGGGATAATGGAGAGTTTTCGTATCAGGTGTTTCGCCTGGATGAAAGCGGCGCTCCTGTTGTATCCGCTTCCTCCCTGTTTGATTTCCGGCTTGCCGAGGGCAGCAATCTCGTCTATGACGACGGTATGTTCCGCGAATGGATCAAACCGCTGGAAACTTATTTAAAGCACAGCCGCCTTGTATTAAGCTCCCAGGACGGGGTGCTGCGCACGGAACAGGTATCGGAAGCGGATCAATATAATGGCAGGACGCTGAGCTTAAAGGAACGTGCTGCCCAGATCAGCAGGAACGACAGCAGCCTGATTTGTTACCATGACTGCTGGTATAGTAAAAGGTTTTTAAAAGAAGAAACGGTGGAATGGCTGTTATGGTATAACAGCCTGCCTGAACAGGAACAGCTTGCTGTAAGCTCTGTTGCGCCGGAGTTAGTGGAAGCGAAGGATCTGGTTGGGGGATCGAGTGAAGATGCTAAAAACGTTCTTGAAATCTGACTGCGGATATGCTATATCCCGAGTTTGCCACTTGTGAATACAAAATATCAGGTAAATTGACTAAGAAAATAGCCATTTCCCCAGTGTTCATGCGGCTTGATAAAATATACCTACATTTATGTCCTACATAAAATTTTTGGTTTTCAGAAAAAATACTCTAAAGCCTTATTTTATGCGGTATAAAGGTAAAACTAATATGCCTACGAAAAGTTTAGGCAAAAGATAGATCACAAACCCGCATAGAATCGGGCTTTATTGCCAATTTCAAGCATGGCGAAGTGGCAAACTCGGGAGGCATATGAGCAGTCAAAAAAGGCTCTTGCAATCAAGCCTAAGATATGCTATATTATAGACACAAACAAAAGAGCAGCCGCCCACAAGGGGTTGACCGATTAAATGGATAACAAAACCACCCACACACTCGGCAAAGTACAAGGGTGGTTTTTGTTATGAATAACTACTTACAAAACGTAAATACGAATGTAAGCAATGCCAGAAGGAATATGCCAAAAGTCAGCAACTCCATAAGAGAAATATGGATCTTATGTTTCTTATGTTTTCTCTTGTTCATAGCATCACCCCCATTCTTTTTAGAATGAGGCCAACGCACCCTGTAACACGATTGCTCTTTTGCTATCATAACACATCTTTTGACGCTTCACAACAATATTTTTCATATTCCAATATTCAAATTTTTTGTAAAAAAGGCCTTGCATTCTTCTTCGATATGTGTTAGACTAATTAAGTCGCAGGCAGGAAGCGCCTGAAACATCTTTATAGCGCCAATATGGCTCAGTTGGTAGAGCAACGCATTCGTAATGCGTGGGTCAGGGGTTCGAGTCCCCTTATTGGCTTCTTTTTATGAATCCGCGCTGCGGGTTCATTTATTTTATGCAAAGGAGATTTTTATGAAACCTGCTACGCTTATAAAAACACTGGATGAAATGCTCCAGGAAACAAAAAAAGGCAAGCTGAACTGGCTGATCGAGCTGCAATCTACCGACGGGCTTTCCGACTCTTTCAAGCATACGATTTCCGAGGACGGAAAAGAATGGATCGTCGACGAATGCTTTATTTCCTTTAACTGCAAATTTCGCGGAAAAGACTACCTGATGATTACTTATGAGCATATCAAACGCTGCGGCGAACAGGTTCGTTCGGACAACCTGATTTTTATGCCGCCGCTGAACGTCCGTTTTTTTGACGTCGGCATCCTCTCTCCTTATATTGTCGACGCAGACGCTGTGCTGTTAGACCGCTTTCATCAGCTTTGGCTGCTCGTTATGGACTGTTATAAGAAAAAAGACGGGCATGTCTTACTGAAAGTATTTGACCCGTATGACTGATGGTTTGAGCCGAAGATCTGGATACCAGATTTCCGGCTCTTTTTTGTTTCTGAAAAAATTTTAATTTTCTATTGACATTTTTCTGATTTTCTTACATAATAGTCTCAATTTGTTTATTATTAGTAAACACAGAATCCATTATTATAGTTACAACAGGAGGCATATCATGGATATCGGACACCGCATGAAAGAACTGCGCATCCAATACGGGCTGACACAGCAGGAGCTTGCCGACCGCTCCGAGTTATCCAAGGGCTTTATCTCACAGCTAGAGCGCGGCTTGACCACCCCCTCGATCGGGACACTGCTTGATATTATCCAGTGTCTCGGCACGACTCCGGCAGAATTTTTTACAGACGACGAACCGGAACAGATCGTCTTTTCGCCGGAGGATTATTTTGAGAAAAATTATAAAAAAAGAAGCTGCCTCGTGGAATGGCTGATCCCAAACGCACAGAAAAACGCGATGGAGCCGGTGCTTTTGACACTTGCCCCCGGCGGGAAGTCGGAAACGCTGCCGCCAAAGGAAAGCGAAGAATTTGGCTATGTGCTAAGCGGAAGCATCCGGCTGCACTACGGCACGCGCAGCTATATTGTACGCGCCGGGGAATCGTTTTATTTTACTGCGGGCAAAAAGCATTATATCGAAGCTTATCAGGAAGAGGCACGGCTGATCTGGGTCAGCAACCCGCCCTGTTTTTAAACTCGGAGGTGATCTTATGGAAAAAGAACTGATTACACTGTCGCATATTTCTAAATCATACGACGGGATGATGATTTTAGACGACCTGGATTTAACGATCCATGAAAATGAATTTGTCACACTGCTGGGGCCGTCGGGCTGCGGCAAGACGACGACGCTGCGGCTGATCGGCGGTTTTGAGACGCCGGACAGCGGCAGGATTATTTTTGACGGTGAGGATATCACCGCCCTGCCGCCCAATGAGCGCAAGCTGAATACGGTATTTCAAAAATATGCGCTGTTTAACCATATGTCGATTGCGGAAAATATTGCTTTTGGGCTTAAAATCAGCAAAAAAAGCAAATCCTATATTCAGGATAAAATCAAATATGCGCTGCGGCTTGTCAATCTGGACGGCTTTGAGAAGCGCAGCGTCGATTCCCTAAGCGGCGGGCAGCAGCAGCGGATCGCGATTGCGCGCGCCATTGTCAACGAGCCGAGGGTTCTGCTGCTTGACGAACCGCTGGGCGCGCTGGATTTAAAAATGCGCCAGGATATGCAGTATGAGCTGATCCGGCTGAAAAATGAGCTTGGCATTACGTTTATCTATGTCACGCATGACCAGGAAGAGGCGCTTACGATGTCCGATACGATCGTTGTTATGAACCAGGGCTATATCCAGCAGATCGGCACGCCGGAGGATATTTACAACGAGCCGGTCAACGCGTTTGTCGCAGATTTTATCGGGGAAAGCAACATTATAGATGGAATCATGGTGCGCGACAAGCTGGTGCGCGTCTTAGGCACCGACCTGGAATGCGTGGACACCGGATTTGGCAGCAACCGCCCGGTCGACGTCGTGATCCGCCCGGAGGACCTAATGATAACCGCGCCAGGCGACGGATTTTACGTAGGCGAGATTACTTCTGTCATATTTAAAGGCGTGCATTATGAGATCGAGGTCGACGCAAACGGCTATGAATGGCTGATCCACACAACCGAATACCATGAGCCTGGCAAACGGGTCGGGCTGCGTGTGATCCCTTTTAATATCCAGATTATGAACAAACCAGAATCGAGTGACGAAAGGATGGTGGAGACAGATGCGTAGATTTGGGAAACAATTGCTTGCAGGCCCTTACCTCGTCTGGATGGCGGGATTTATCCTGCTGCCGCTGCTGCTGGTCGTTTATTACGCCTTTACCAACTCTGCGGGCAGCTTTACGCTGGCAAATATCGCTTCGATTTTCCACAAGGTTCATTTGAAATCGCTGTGGCTATCGATTAAAATTGCGCTGCAATGTACCGTAATCTGCCTGCTGCTGTCCTACCCGTTAGCTATGATTTTAAGCAGGCTGGAGCTTCGGCACCAAAGCTTTATTGTATTTATTTTTATTCTGCCGATGTGGATGAACTTTTTGCTGCGCATCCTTGCCTGGCAGCTGCTGCTGTCCAACAACGGGATCTTAAATGCCGTACTGGACGTTTTCCATTTGCCGAATATCAATATTTTAAATACGCCTACGGCAGTGGTCTTTGGCATGGTCTATGACTTTCTGCCGTATATGATCCTGCCCATTTACAACGCCATGTCCAGAATCCGCAAGGACGTCATCGAAGCCGCGCAGGACCTGGGCGCCAAAGGCGATGTCATTTTTTTCAGGATTATTTTTCCGCTGACGCTTTCCGGCGTTATGAGCGGGATTATTATGGTATTTGTGCCGGCACTGACCTCGTTTGCGATTTCCAACCTGCTGGGCGGCGGAAAAGTATTGTTAATTGGAAATATTATCGAAGCCGATTTTATGCAGTTTTTCAACTGGAACTTAGGCGCCGGGCTGTCGCTCGTCCTGATGGTGTTTGTGATCGCGAGCATGGCAATTATGAACAAACATTCTGAGGACGCAGGCGGCGCCGCGGTCTGGTAAAGGAGGAGTTGCCAAATGATAAAAAAGAGCCTGGAACGTGCGTATCTGGCACTGATCTTTTTATTTTTGTATCTGCCGATTGCGGTGCTGGTTGTCCTGTCCTTTAACGATTCCAAATCACGGGTATTCTGGGGCGGATTTACACTGAAATGGTACCAGAAGCTATTGGAAAGCAGCATGATACTCGACGCTTTTGGCACGACCATTATCGTCACGCTGCTTGCTTCTGTCATCGCCACGCTGCTTGGCACGATGGCAGCCGTCGGCATCCATGCGATGAAGAAAAACAGCCGCGCCCTGATGCTGGGCGCTACCAATATTCCTCTGCTGAATGCCGATATCGTGACCGGCATCTCCATGATGCTGATTTTTGTACGCTTTACAAGCCTGGGGCTGCATACGGTACTGATCGCGCATATTACATTTGACATCCCCTATGTGATCCTGAATGTGCTTCCAAAGCTGAACCAGACGAGCCGCTCTACTTACGAAGCAGCGCTTGACCTGGGCGCAAAGCCTGTTTACGCGTTTTTTAAAATTATATGGCCGCAGATCAGCCCCGGCGTGCTCTCCGGTTTTTTAATGTCCGTCACGATGTCGTTAGATGATTTCAGCATTACTTATTTTACAAAAGGCGCAGGCGTCAACACACTGTCGACGATGATCTACACCGAACTGCGCAAAGGCATCCTGCCGCAGATGTATGCGCTTTCTACTATTTTATTTTTGATTGCTTTTCTGCTTCTGCTGCTGATTAACTTCCGTTCCAGCCGCGCCGCAAAGCAGGCGGAGCTGCGTTATTAAAACGAATAATTTCAAGGAGGCTGCGCCATGAAAAAATGGACTTTTGCCCTTGCAGCGTGCCTGGCGTTCCTGCTCGGCGGCTGCGGTGCCAAAAATGACCCGAATACCGTAACAATCTTAAACTATGGAAAATACTTTGAACCGAGCCTGTTAGACCAGTTTGAGAAAGAAACCGGCATCACGGTCAAATATGAAGAATACGAAAGCCCTGAGGAGATGTATGCCAAATACAAAGCAGGCTCGATCCGCTACGACGTCGCCTGCACCTCGGACTATATTATCCAAAAGCTGATTCAGGAAGGCGAGACGCTGGACATCGATTTTGCCAATATCCCGGAATTTGCCAACATCGATAAAACGTATCTGGACTACTGCAAAAACTTTGATCCCGAAAACCGCTATACGCTTCCTTATTTTTTCGGGACGGTCGGCATTTTATACAATAAAACCATGGTAGACCCCGCAAAAACCGATACGTGGAACGTCCTCTGGGACAAAGCCTATGCCGGGCAGGTCATTATGGAAAACAGCGTACGCGACACGTATATGGTAGCGTTAAAGCTGCTGGGCGCTTCCTGCAATACGACCGACCGCGCCGTCTTAGACCAGGCGCTTGACCTGCTGCTTGAGCAAAAGCCGCTTGTCTACTCCTACTTAAGTGATGAAACTGCCGATTGGATGGCTGCGGGCAATGCCGCGCTTGCGGAAGTTTACTCCGGCGAAGCTGCTTATGCGCAGACGCTGAATGATGACCTTGCTTTCAGTGTGCCGAAGGAAGGCTCTAATATGTGGGTTGATGCGTGGTTTATTCCGAAAACGTGCCAGAATAAAAAGAATGCGGAGCTGTTTTTGAATTATTTGTGCCGTGCGGATGTTGCTATGGAAAATTTTGACTATGTGTATTATGCGACGCCGAATAAGGCGGTGTATGAGCAGCTTGATGAGGAGCTTCAGCAGGATCGGACGATTTTTCCTGATAAGGAGACGCTGGATCATTGTGAGTTTTTTCAGCCGTTGGATGAGATTACGACGAATTATTATACGGAGTTGTGGGAGGCGCTGAAGGCTTATTGAATGTATTTTTTTGTGTGTATGGGGGACGCTGGGAGAGGGGATGGGAACGCCCTGGCTGCATCCGTTCCAGAAGGTTAAGAAGCCCTAAGCATCCTGCGGAGACGCTGAGGCACCGGACGGGCGCGGCACCTAGTTCGCCCTGGCGTTCCGCCAGCAGCTAAAGGTGCCGCTTGGCTTCGCCCCTGGTTGTTCAGCAGGATGCTAAGTGCTTCTAAACCTTCTTCCAAAGCCGCAGCCAGGGTGTTCCCATCCCCTCTCCCGGCTGGTTTTCGTATGTTCTACAAAAAATGACGGTACGTAGTCTGACAAGGTGTTTTATTTTCGGCTTCTTGTTTTTTTGCTGAAATGGGGATTGGACTGTACAGGGTTCTAAATTCTTTCTTATGCTGTACAAGCACGCCAGAGTACTAGCCGTAAGCTATTCCTTATTTTGCGCTTTCGAGAACCAGCCGGAGGAAAAGAACACAGTTTACTTCTTCGCGGCAATGAAAATTGAATTGAACAGAGTTTAAAATCTTTCTTATGCTGTACAAGCACGCCAGAGTACTAGCTGTAAGCTATTCCTTATTTTGCGCTTTCGAGAACCAGCCGGAAAATAGTGAACACGGTTTACTTTTTGAGGAAATGGGGATTAGATTGTACAGAGTTGAAAGTCTTTCTTATGCTGTACAAGCACGCCAGAGTACTAGCCGTAAGCTATTCCTTATTTTGCGCTTTCAAGAACCAGCCGGAGGAAGGGGAGCGGGGCTTGCTTCCTGTGACTGTGGAAAAATGTTAGGAGCCCTTGGTATCCTGCTCGATTACACAGGGGCGAAGCCAAGCGGCACCTTTAGCTGCTGGCGGAACGCCAGGG
>CAMUPC010000105.1 GCA_947090545.1 uncultured Eubacterium sp.
AATTAGTAATAATGCCGAAACTGAAAAAATGTTCAAAAAAAGGTTGAAATTTTTATTCTGGCACCGAACTTTTCTTTTTTAGTTGACAACGCTGAAAAAAAAGGTTAACATTGATTAAAAAGGAATATTACGATTACAGGGAGAATTCGCGAGGCAGAAATATATGGAAGAACAACAGATTTTGATTGTAGATGACGAGGCAGTCAACCGGGAGATACTCAAATCCATGTTTGAGGAGTACGAAAGGCTGGAAGCGGAAAATGGGAAAGAGGCGATTGCGAAGATTGCGGCGAGCCGCAACCTGGTGCTGATCCTGCTGGATGTTTCCATGCCTGTGATGTCAGGGTTTGATGTGCTCGATTATATGAAGGAGCACGGCTTGCTGGAGAAGATTCCGGTGATCCTGATTACCGGGGAGACTGTGATCGACAGTGAGGATAGGGCATACTCCTATGGAGCTGCGGATGTGATACATAAGCCTTTTTACCCGCATATAGTGAAAAAAAGGAGCCAGAACATTATTGAGCTGTACCAGCAGAAGCTGGAGATGGAGCTTAGGCTAAAGCAGCAGGAAATCGAGATCAAGGAGCAGGAGCAGCAGATCCGGGAGAATAACGATATGCTGCTGGATACGTTAAGCTCTCTGATTGAGTTCCGCAGTGTGGAGACGGGGGAGCATACACAGCGGATCAAATATTTTACCAAGCTCATGTTAGAATATGTGCAGGAATTTTTTCCCAAATATGGATTAACACGCAGCCAGATCGATGACATTGTCCATGCGTCCGTACTTCATGATATTGGCAAGATCGGCATTCCAGATGCGATCTTATTAAAGCCTGGCATTCTGGATGAAAAAGAATTTGAGATTATGAAGAAGCATACGATCATTGGCTGTGAAATACTCGAAAAATCTTTTCGCAAAAAGGACAGTGATTTTTACCGCTACAGCTATGATATCTGCCGCCACCATCACGAGCGCTGGGATGGGAGGGGATATCCAGACCACCTTAAGGGTGATGAGATATCGATTGGCGTACAGGTCGTATCGGTTGTAGATGTTTATGACGCTTTAATCCGCCCAAGAATCTATAGCGAGCCGGTTTCCAAGGAGCAGGCTTATCAGATGATCGCAGACGGCGAGTGCGGCCAGTTTTCGCCGGATGTGCTGAAATGTCTGGAACTAGCAAAGGAAGATGTCTTTCATTGCGAAGTGATTAAAATGTTAAAATTTGTATGACATGGTAAAATGCAGGCGGCAAAGAGGTCATATTTTTGCTGCCTTTGTTTCGTGTTGGGTCAGGAGGCAGATGAATGGAACAGATAAAACAGGCGTCGGCTTTGTTCTCTATGGAAAAAGCGTTGGAGATGGTGCTGATCTTTGACAAGTCGGGAAAGGTTATCTATGCAAACGGCGCAGCGAAAAAAAAGCTTGGATATGAGGACGGATTTGATAACAGGCATATCGGGGAAGTGTTTCCGAATACGTTTAAGGCGTCTGGAGACGGCTTTGAGACGGACTACGTGTTTGGGGACGAACCGCACAACCTGATTGCGTACCGCAAAAACCTGACTTGTTTTCCGGTGGAGGCTAAGATTGCAGGCAGTGAGGACAGCGGAGACGTCTATATCTGCATGGCGAATGATATTTTGGAAAAGGAATTTTTGGGGCGCGAGGTCGAACAGGTGCGCCAGGAAGCGCAGCAGGCAATGAAGGTCAAGTCTGAGTTTGTCGCAAACGTGACGCATGAGCTGCGTACGCCGGTCAACGGGATCTTGGGCAACGTGCGGGAGATGTTCGACTTTGTAACCGATGAAAAAACATTAAAATCGCTGCGGCTGATTGAACGCTGCTGCGGGGATATGAATAAGATTATTAATAACATTCTGGATTTTTCCAAGCTGGAGGCGGGCAAGTTTACGTTAGAGCCAAGGCGGTTCCACTTTCGGAATATGCTGGATTATGTCAAGTCGCAGCATATTAATAAAATCACGGAAAAAGGGCTGGGATTTTTTATGACGGTATCGCCGCGGGTACCGGAGTATTTAATCGGCGATGAGCTGCGTATCGGGCAGATTTTAAATAACCTGCTGTCAAACGCGCTTAAGTTTACATCTGTGGGCAAGATTACGGTCGAGGTCGTAAGGACGGCGCGGGTCAATGATAAAATCGAGCTGTTTTTTATCGTTAAGGATACAGGCATCGGCATTGACGAGGCGGATAAAGAAAAGCTGTTCCAGAGCTTTTCCCAGGCGGATGCGTCGATTTCCAGAAAATACGGCGGCACGGGGCTTGGGCTTAATATCTGCAAGCAGCTTGCGGAGCTGATGGGCGGCAGAGTCGAGGTCGAAGGGGAAAAAGGAAAAGGGAGTACGTTTTCTTTTTCGATCTGGCTTGGTGTCAGCAAGGAGGATGAAATGCCGTCCCAGGCTGAGGAAGGGGCGGATACGGCGTATATGCAAAGCGACGAGGCAGTGTCCGAGGAGGACGAGGACGCTTTTGGCAGCGTCAAGGAATTTGGAACGCCGGAAAATATTGAGAACTTAAAACGAAATCTGTCAAAGCTGATCCTGTGTGTGGAGATGGAAAACTGGGAAAAAGCGGAAATGTTTATGGAGTCGATCCGCCAGCTTACAGAAGGAGCGCCCCGGGAAATCAGCCGCGGGATTTTAAGGCTTAAAATGGCAGTGCAGAAGGCAAATTATGAAAAGACTGCCGCGCAGTATAAGGAGCTTGAGACGCTGTTGGAGGACGGCGCCGTCACAGGAAAGCAGGTGTGAGCATGATTTATAATAAAAAAGATACCGAAGCTGCAAGCATTTTAATTGTGGACGATGTCGAGATCAACCGGCTTGTACTGGAGGAGATTATCCGCAATATGGGCTGTGAGCCGCTGCTTGCCGAAAATGGCGCCAAGGCGCTGGAGCTGGCACAAAAATGCCTGCCAAAGCTGATTTTAAGCGATATTTCCATGCCTGGCATGGATGGGTTTGAGCTTTGCAAGAGCTTAAAGGCGAATAAAAAGACGAAGGAGATCCCGGTGATTTTTATCTCTGCCTTCGATGAAGCGGAGGATATTGTCAAAGGGTTAAAGCTCGGCGGCGAGGACTATATTACAAAGCCGTTTATTACGGAGGTTGTACAGGCGCGCGTTGCCGTGCACCTGCATCTGTACGTGGTGAAGCACGAGCTGATGGAGACGAACCGTAAGCTCCAGATATCGGTGGGGGCGCAGCTTCGCCAGATGGAAGAGGAAAAGAAAAATATTTTGTATGCGCTTGCCAATATTGCGGCAAAAAACTCCGGCTTTGAACAGGGGCATATGCAAAGGCTGCGGCGCAACTGCCGGATTTTGGCGCAGGGGATGC
Source organism: uncultured Eubacterium sp. (assembly GCA_947090545.1). GTDB lineage: Bacteria > Bacillota > Clostridia > Lachnospirales > Lachnospiraceae > Eubacterium_J. Next base: position 3,370 of record CAMUPC010000105.1, read on the forward strand.
AGCTTTCGCCGAAGTTTGAGGACCAGATTTCGGATGATTATATCGATACGATCGAGCTTGCGGCATGTCTTTGCGACATCGGCAATATCGGGATACCGAAAGACCTGCTGCGCAAGGAGTCGGATTTTACGCAGGAAGAGACAGAGATCCTGCACAGCCATACAGAGATTGGCGCGCAGCTATTAAACGATTTGCATGTCAACAGTGATTACAATGATTTTTTAAAGATCTCGATCGATATCTCGCATTACCATCACGAAAACTGGGACGGCAGCGGCTATCCGCAGGGGCTTAAGGGAGAACAGATCCCGGTAGCGGCCCAGATCGTAGCGGTGATGGAGGCATACTGTGTTTTGACCGGAGAAAAAAAGCACAGCGGGGAAGAGGCACTTGCAATGATGAAAGAGGATGCAGGCAGGCGGTTTAATCCTGATATTTACCAGATCTGCTGTAGGATTTTCCGGCAGTTCTGTTAGACTTAGTATACAACGGGGTGATAGGGTTGATAACCGAGGAAGAGTTTACAAGGATATCTACTTATATGAAAAGGCAGTATGGCATTGACCTGAGCCAGAAGAAGGTGATTGTCAATGGCAGGCTGGAAAACTACATCAGGTCCAGCGGCTTTCATACGTTCGATGCGTTTATGAATGCCGTGGAGCAGGATAAGTCCGGTAAGCAGGAGAAGATGCTCGTGAATCTTCTGACGACAAACCATACCTATTTTATGAGGGAGTTTGAGCAGTTTGATTTTTTTCGGGCGGAAATACTGCCGTGGATCAGGAAAAAGGAAATGGTTACCAAGGATGTGCGCGTCTGGTGCGGCGCCGCGTCCTCCGGCGAGGAGCCGTATATGATTGCGATGGTGCTTGCAGACTTTTTCGGCATGGAGCGCAGGCAGTGGGATTTAAGGGTGCTTGCTACGGACGTGTCCACCGGGATTTTGAAGCAGGCAGTCGCGGGCGTCTATACCGCGCAGCAGCTTGAAAATGTGCCGCAGCAGTGGAAGAGGCAGTTTTTCAGGCGTACGGCAGACGGAAAATACGCCGCTGTGGATGAACTGAAACGGGGCGTGATCTTCCGCCAGTTTAACCTGATGTCGCCCTTTCCGTTCCGCAGGAAAATGCATACGGTATTTTTGCGCAACGTGATGATTTATTTTGATGATGATACAAAAAAGCAATTAGTCCAGAAGGTGTATGATTTTCTGGAGCCGGGAGGATATCTGCTGATCGGGACGACGGAAACACTTGACAGAAGCGCTGTGCCGTTTGAGATTGTCCAGCCGTCAATATTTAGAAAAAAGGAAGGATGAAAAGCCAATGCGGTCAATTAAAGTGTTAATCGTCGATGATTCCCTTGTATTCCGGGAGCTTTTGGTCCAGAATCTAAGCAGGGACCCCGCGATTACGGTCGTGGCAACTGCAAAAGACCCGTATGAGGCGAGGGATGCGATTCTTCGGCACAAGCCGGATGTAATGACGCTTGATGTGGAGCTGCCGCGTATGAACGGGATTGAGTTTCTGCGCAAGCTGATGCCGCAGTATCCGCTTCCGGTCGTGGTGATCAGCGCGTTAAGCGACAGGGTATTTGACGCGATGAACGCGGGCGCCGTGGATTTTGTAGGAAAGCCTGCGGTAACGAACCGGATGCAGCTTGAGGAGTTTATCCGCAATGAGCTGTTAGTAAAGATTAAAATAGCTTCTACGGCAAAGATCGGAAATATTAAAAAGAAAATACAGGGATTAAATTATAACGGCCCGCAGGTGATGAAAAACAACCTGCTTGTGGCAATCGGAGCTTCCACAGGCGGCACGGAGGCAATCTTTGAAGTCGTAAAAGGATTTGGGCCGGATATCCCGGGCGTTGTGATCGTGCAGCATATGCCGCCCGGATTTACCGGCATGTATGCCAAACGGCTCAACGACCAGTGCAGGGTGCGGGTAAAGGAAGCGCAGACTGGCGACCGCGTGCTGCCTGGCCATGTGCTGATTGCCCCGGGAGGCGACCAGCATATGCGGCTCGTCAAGGTCAACGGCACCTATCAGGTAGAGTGCCGCAGCGGGCCGAGAGTGAACGGGCACTGCCCGTCTGTCGACGTCCTGTTTGAATCTGTGGCGAAAACGGCGAAAAAGGACGCGGTCGGGATTATTTTAACCGGCATGGGCGGAGACGGCGCCAAGGGGCTTTTGGCGATGCGAAACGCGGGCGCCAGGACGATCGGGCAGGATGAATCGACTTGTGTGGTATATGGAATGCCCAAGGTGGCATATGATATAGGCGCGGTAGAACAGCAGGTAAAGCTGCCGGATATCGCGGCAAGGACATATATGATACTCAATAAAATGTAAAAAGGAGATAAGAGGATGAAAATTTTATTGGCGGAAGATGATTTTGTAACGAGGAAATTTATGGTGAATTTTCTCTCGAAATATGGGGAGTGTGATGTAACAGTAGACGGGATGGAGGCAGTGGACGCGTTTATGATGGCGTTGGAGGACGAAGAGCCTTACGACCTGGTCTGCCTGGATATTATGATGCCGGTGATGGACGGCTACCAGGCGTTAGTGGCGATCCGCAAGCTGGAGAAGGAGAAGAATATACCAGAAGAAAAAGCCGTCAAGGTCATTATGACGACTGCGTTAAATGAAGAAAGAAATGTCAAAATGGCATTTGAGCTGGGCTGTACGATCTATTCAGGAAAGCCAATCAATCAGGACCGGTTTGAACAGGCGTTGAAAAAGCTGGAGCTGATTTAATTATGAAAGCCCCGAAGCGTGTTTTCATATTATGGGGAAACAAATAAATACGGAAAAGGAGAAGAATATGGCTGAAGGATTTAATACGGAAGACATGCTGGATATGTACCTGTTTGAAAATGGGCAGCTTCTGGAACAGCTTCAGGACACGGTTTTGGAGCAAAAAGACGCAGACTGTTTTGATGAGGACAGCATCAATGAAATATTCCGCACGATGCATACGATTAAAGGCTCGTCGGGAATTATGATGTTTGACAACATCACAGCAGTATCGCACAAGCTGGAGGATATCTTCTTTTATCTGAGAGAATCTCATCCCGACAATGTTCCGCATCTGGAGCTGGTGGAGCATGTGCTGCATGTGGAGGACTTTATCTCAAATGAAATGGAGAAGATTCGCAACGGGGACCCGGTGGACGGAGATTCGAGCGATATTATTGCCGAGCTTGACAAATTTTTGAATAAAATCAAAGGAGAGGACGGCGGGGCGTCCGATGGGGCGGCGCAGCCGGTCAACAAGAGCGAGGAGCCAAAGCAGTTTTATATTGCCCCGGTAGCTACAAGTGACAGCCACTTTTACCGGATCAATATTACCTTTTATTCTGATACGGAAATGGCAAATATCCATGCGTATAAGACGGTCTACGCGTTAAAGGAGATCGCGGAGGATCTGCTGTATACGCCGGAAAATATTATCTCGGATGAGAGCAGTGCCGAGGTCGTTGTCAAAGAAGGATTTAAAATGCTGCTACAGACACAGGCAGACCCAGCGGAGATCCGTGCCATCGTTTCTGAGGGCTATTCCGTAGAAAAAGTAGATGTTTCAGAGTGCAGCGCGGAGGAATACATGCACGGCTTTGGCGGCAATGACAATGAAGCCCAGATCGACCTGGATTCGAGCGTGGAGGCGATTGAAGCGCGTACACAGGGCGGCGCACCGCAGGGGGAGAAGGCAAAAATCGCGCCAGGCGACTTTGTCATCAAGTCCAAGGAGCCGGGCAAGCAGCGCAAGCTGGCAAAGGATAAGCCAAAGGCGGAGAAGGCTGCGTTTATCAGCGTCAATGTCAGCAAGATGAATCAGTTGATGGAGCTGATCGGCGAGCTTGTAATCTCAGAATCGGTTGTACTGCAAAGCTCTGATTTGAAGGTGCCGGGATTAAACCTGGACAATTTTAACAAGGCGGCGGCGCAGCTTGCGAAAATATCGACGGATTTGCAGAATGTCATTATGTCGATGCGTATGGTGCCGTTAACCAATACGTTCCAGAAGATGAACCGTATCGTATTCGACGTCTCGCGCAAGCTCGGCAAAGATATCGAGTTTGAGATGATCGGGGATACGACGGAAGTAGATAAAAATATTATTGAACATATTTCCGACCCGCTGATGCACCTTGTCCGTAATGCGGTAGACCATGGAATCGAGCCGAACGAGGAGCGTGCCGCAAGCGGAAAGACCGAGAAAGGCAAGGTCACGCTGTCCGCCAAGACCGAGGCAGGCAAGGTGTGGATAACGGTACAGGATAACGGGACAGGGCTTGACCGTGAGAAGATCCTTGCAAAAGCAAGAAAGCAGGGGATCTTGGACGATGCAAGGCCGGACAGCTCGTATTCTGACAAGGAGGTCTACCAGTTTATTACGCTGCCGGGCTTTTCTACCAATGAGCAGGTCACGGAGTATTCCGGCAGAGGCGTGGGCATGGACGTTGTAGTCCGCAACATCCAGGAGATCGGCGGGATGCTGGATATCGAAAGCGATCCGGGCAACGGCAGTACGATGAGCTTAAAGATCCCGCTGACGCTTGCGATTATCGACGGCATTGTGATGGAAACAGGCGGTTCGTCGTTTGTCATGGAATCCGGCGTGATCAAGGAATTTGTGCGTGTCAGGGAAGATATGATGATCCATGAGCCGAACGGGGACGAATACATTATGATCCGCGGCGAGTGCTTTTCTGTAATACGCCTGGGCGAATGGTACGGCTTAAGCGGATACCAGGAAGCAGTAGAGGACGGCATGATGGTGATTATCGAGGTGGACGACAAGCGCATCGGGCTGTTTGTCGATACGCTTGTAGGCAAGCAGGAGATCGTTGTAAAGCCGATTCCTTCCTATATTAAAAAGGTCAGGGGCTTAACCGGCTGTACACAGCTTGGCGACGGCAGCATTGCCCTGATTTTAGATCCGGGAGGATTAATCGTATAAAGAAAGGGAAAGGATTAAGACCATATGAGTGAAATAGGCAGTGTAAATGATTCGTCGGACCTTCTGGATCTTGGATATACCGAGGCAGAAGAGCATAAGAGCAAATATATGACCTTTAAGTCCGGCAACGAGTATTTTGGTTTAAAGATCCAATACGTAAATGAAATTATTCAGATTCAGGCAATTACGTCCGTTCCAGAAACCGAGGATTATATCAAAGGGCTGATTAACCTGCGCGGGAAAATTATCCCGGTCATTGATGTACGCCTGCGGTTCGGCCAGGAAGCATTTGAATACAATGACCGTACCTGCATTATTGTGATCCAGTACCAGGATATGATGGTCGGGCTGATTGTGGAAAAAATCGCAGATGTGGTAGAGATCAAAGACAGCGACATCCTGCCGCCGCCGACGATCTCACGTGCCGACCAGGGGAACCGCAAGTATATTTACGGGATCGGCAAGATCGGGGATACGGTAAAGCTTTTGTTAGACCCGGATAAGCTGCTGCGTGATGTAGATCTTTCCAATGTGGAACAGTCGAATCAGTTAATTGAAGAAGAATGAGAGGTAGTGGAACAATGAAAAACTGGACGATAAGAGCAAAACTAATGCTTGGCTTTTTTATCAGTATCATAATGACGGCGCTTAATATTGTATTCAGCGAGCTTACCACAAGAATGGCAGCCAATTACAGCGGCGATGCGTTGAAAAGATATAACCGGAATGCTTCGATTTTTACGTATACGCTTGGAGCCATCTCGATTATTATTACCTTGTGGGTGGCGGCAGTGATCATCCGTCAGATTCGGATGTCTGTAGAAGAGCTGTCCAATGCGGCAAAGCAGATTGCGATGGGGCGTGTTGACATCCAGATCAAAAAATACAGCAACGATGAGCTGGGGCAGTTGGTCGATGAATATGAGAAGGTGATCCAGAATATTAAAAACCAGGCACATATTGCGGAAGAGGTATCAAACGGCAACCTGACCATCTCAGTCGTTCCGGCATCCTCAGAGGATCTTCTTGGCAATTCCCTGAAAAAGCTGGTGGAGGATAATTACCATGCACTTTCCAATATCAGCGATTCAGGCACGCAGGTAACGATCAGCTCTTCCCAGGTGGCGAGCGCAAGCCAGGCATTGGCGCAGGGCTCTACACAGCAGGCAAGCGCGATCCAGCAGATTACTGCTTCGATTGATGAGATTGCGGAAAAGACAAAGGAAAACGCGGAGCAGGCAAATTCTGCGGCAAACCTGATCGAACAGGCAATCGAGGACGTCAAGCACGGCAATCTGCGCATGAAGGATATGACGGACGCGATGCAGGCAATTAACCAGTCCTCGGAAAGCATTTCTAAGATTATTAAGACAATCGACGACATTGCGTTCCAGACGAACATCCTTGCGTTAAATGCAGCGGTAGAGGCAGCGCGTGCAGGCGAGGCAGGCAAGGGCTTTGCTGTCGTAGCAGAAGAGGTCAGAAGCCTTGCGGCAAAGAGCGCGGCGGCAGCCGCGGAAACCGCGGAGCTGATCGAAGATTCTATTACAAAGGTAAGCTCAGGTTCTCAGATCGCGGAGGAAACAGCGAGTGCACTAGAAACTATTACAGATGTAGTAAAAAAGAGTGAAGGTATTATTAACGGAATTGCGGATTCTTCCAACTACCAGGCAACCGCAGTTGCACAGATCGAGCAGGCGATCTCTCAGGTATCGCAGGTCGTACAGACCAATTCGGCAACGAGCGAGCAGTGTGCGGCGGCTAGTGAGGAATTATCCAACCAGGCGGCAAAAATGAGGGATATGCTGTCAATTTACAACTTGGGGACAGGCAGACAAAGTACGAGCCAGGGATATGAATACCGGAGCGTCGAACCGGACAGCTCTGACGACCGGAATGAACCGGTCATTTCTCTGGAAGACGATTTTGGGAAATACTAGGAGGGGTATCTATATGAAAAATCTGAAAATAGGAACAAAGCTGCTGCTGACATTTATGATTATTATCGCATTGTTCTGCGGCACAGTATACATGGCGACTTCAGGGCTGCGCCAGAGCTCGGATAAATATTCGGAGTTTTATCATGAGGAATACCAGATTACGCAGCGTGTCATGAGTATGCGCAGGGGGCTGCAAATTATTGTCAAAGACCTTACGTTTATGACGATCGACGACGACGCTGCAAGATGTGAATCTTACCAGAGCGACATGGAAAAAGAAATGAGCCTGTTAGAAGAAAACGCGACTTGGGTGATGCAGAATTTAAAAACAAGCTCAGATGCATTTTCTGTTTTTGCGGAGGACATCCAGCAGGCAGTCAATATGCAGGAAACAGTAGTTTCTTTGTCCAAGACAGACAAGGGCAAAGCACAGCAGATCTTAATAGAGGAATATCAGCCGTTAGTCGTAGGCGCTGTAAGCGCACTGACACAGATCAGCGACGAGGTAGAGGCTGGTGTTGACGAAAACTTTAAGGATTCCCTTGCGGTGCAGAAATCTGTGACCTATTCGCTGCTTGGCTTGGCGGCCGCGGCATTGTTTATTACGGTCGTGCTCTGCCTGTATCTGACAAGGATGATTACAAAGCCGATTCATGAACTGGTTGCGTCCGCAGGCAAGATTGTAGCGGGCAACTTCGATTTTCAGATTGCATACCATTCCAAGGATGAATTGGGCGGGCTTGCGAATGCGTTCCGGGATATGGCGTCGATCCTTGGAGATATTATCGCAGATGCATCCAGGCTGTTAAGCGAGATGGCAAACGGCAACTTCGATGTGCGTACCAATGCAGAGGAACGCTACGTCGGTGATTTCCAGGGGCTGTTGTCCTCCATCCGCAAACAGAACCGCGATTTAAGCTCTACGCTTTCACAGATTAATTCCAGTGCAGACCAGGTATCCTCCGGTGCGAACCAGGTATCCTACGGTGCGCAGGCACTTTCCCAGGGCGCGACGGAACAGGCTGCTTCAGTAGAAGAGCTTGCCGCAACGATTGCAGGCATTTCCCAGCAGGTAAAGGAAACGGCAGAAAATGCCGCAACTGCAAGAAGCCAGTCCAATTCTGCCGGCAACCGGGTAGAGGAATGCAACCGCCAGATGAAGGATATGACCAGGGCAATGGAAGAGATCACACGTACATCCAACGAAATCGGCAAAATTATCAAAACGATCGAAGATATTGCGTTCCAGACCAATATCCTTGCCCTGAACGCAGCCGTAGAAGCATCCCGTGCGGGTACGGCAGGCAAAGGCTTTGCAGTAGTTGCGGATGAAGTGCGCAACTTAGCGAGCAAGAGTGCTGAAGCGTCTAAGGATACGTCCGACCTGATTGAGAGCGTAATCGGCGCGGTTACCCAGGGCACGCAGATTACAAACGCTACCGCAAAATCTCTCTTACAGGTAGTAGACGAAGTACGCCAGGCGACCACGACCGTAGAAAAGATCGCGAACGCGGCAGAAGGCCAGGCGGGTGCAGTCGAGCAGGTATCCGTAGGCGTCGACCAGATCTCAAGCGTTGTACAGACCAATTCCTCTACGGCAGTCCAGAGCGCGGCAGCCAGCGAAGAGCTTTCCAGCCAGGCTGAGGTACTCAAAAACCTGGTAGCGAAATTCTCACTGCGGGAAGAGTTTCAGACGAACATGATCCATATGGATGCAGATTATTAACAGAAGAAGCAGAGAATAAAAAGAAAACGAGGTGATTTACATGGGATTGTTTGAAGATTTAAAAGCATTAGGCGTAGATGTAGACGGGGGCTTAAAGCGCCTTGGCGGAAATGAGGCGCTATATAAGAGGCTGCTTGGCACCTTTGTAAAATCGATGAAGGGACAGCAGATCCCGCTGGATTTTGATACGTCGGATTATGAAGAGATCAAGGAAAAGGCGCACGCGGTGAAAGGGACTTCTGGGAACCTTTCTATTACGCCGGTGTTTGAGGCGTATTCGCAGATTATGGATTTGCTGCGGGCGGGTAATCCGCAGGAAGCGAAGGTGGTATTGGAGAAGATTCTTCCTGTGCAGGAGGAGATTATTCGCTGTATTGAGAAGTATGCGTAATGAGAAGATGATGGAATAGCAAAAAATAATGGCGTGTTTGGGGACTGCGGGGAGTGGTTTTCAAACACGCTGTTGTGTATGGAGGGGGGATTTTGGCATAGGGGGGGGACGCTGGGAGAGGGGATTGGCACGCCCTGGCTGCGTCCGTTCCAGAAGGTTAAGAAGTACTAGGCATCCTGCGGGAAGCTGTGGCACCGTCCGGGCGCGGCACTTGGCACAGCGTTGCGGGATGAACGGTAAATACAGCACCTGCCTTTTGCACCATCGCCGC
>CAMUPC010000106.1 GCA_947090545.1 uncultured Eubacterium sp.
GCGCTTCTTAACCTTCTGGAACGGACGCAGCCAGGGCGTGCCAATCCCCTCTCCCAGCGTCCCCATCCAACACCCTCACCCCCCTGCAACCCCCATCTCCATAAGCTCCCTCATCTGCTCATCATATTCCCCCAGCACCTTATACCCTCTCAGCATCTTCACCAAATACTCCTCCCCCTCATTCTTCACCTCATATGTATCAAAAAGCGGCTCCAAAAACGCATAAAACTCCTCCGGCATCATCCCCCGGTCCGGGTTTACCCCCGCCAAAGCACAAAGCCGCCCGCCCGCATAGTAAAACTCATAATTCCCCATCAAAATCGACGCCTTGATCCTGCACTTAATCTCCACACTCTGACATGCTAAAATCGGTTCCATCTTTTTCTCTCCTAAAACTAACACAAACGCCGATACAGACAGCAGCAGCTTACGCCCCGCTGTCATATCCGCGCATAAAATAAAACAGGCATCCACACATCTTTCCGACTGCAATCGCCGCAAGCATCCATTCCATCCCGATCTTGAGCTTCATTCTCCGGTACAATATCGGATAGGCATTAATAATCTCCGCAAGCGCCACTGCCATACAGCCAACAAAAATCCCTGCGCTCAGCCCAAATACCGCTAACAGCACATGCCCCATCGGTATCTTTAGCTGTGCAAAGATCGATACGATATTGCCCAGGATTCCTCCCAGGATCGTAGCATTTTCATAAGTCATCACCCGCTTTGCCGTCTTGGACTTGCTCGCCATCTGCGGGATCACGCCGAGCTTGACTGCGATCGCAAAGCTGCCGGAAGCTACTGACAGCCCGCAGGCAAGCCCGATAAATCCGAGAAACACATGTTTAATCCACATCCAGGCTCTTCCCTTCTCTGCTTGCGTTTTCTATAAACGTCGTATCTACATCCTGCTCATATTTCCGCATTTCGACCTGGATCGGCGTCGGGTCATGTGTGACCTTTTTCTTGCCGATATGGTTGTAAAAGACCATAATGCCGATTGGCATTCCAATCGCGTAAAAGACTTCCAGTTCTGTCACGCCGTCCGATTCCCTGCCGATTACCTGCTGATAAAGCTGGGTAAATACATCCGCCACACCCACGTCGTTATTAAACGTCATAATCGTAAATGCCGCCCCGAAAAAGATCACCACGCAAAGGACGGCTGCCTTTAGGATTTCCAGCGGCTTATTTTCCGTTATGCCTGCGTTGCATTCGATTAAAAAATCCGATTCGCCCACATTCTGCACTTCCAGATCAGGAAAATCCTCATGGATCTGCTGAATAATTTTCAGCACGGAAAATACCTGGATGCGGTGCTTTTTCCCTTTTTGCGTATCCTTTTGGGGAAACGTATAGATCTTCTTTTGTTTGAGCTGCCTGAGCACTGCCTCATTTGTACATTCTATCGATGCAATATCCTGCAAATGCACCTGGTAGCTGTCTACAACTACATTCTGGTCTATTTTCAGATAAAGCGTATCCGGTGCTGCCATCGCTGTTAACTCCTTTTTTCTTAATTTATCGCTTTGACTGTTCCGCTGACGCCTTTATCTTTTCCTGAAATTGTGAAATTGTCTCTTGTGCTGTTTCTCCTGCTTGTTCTGCCGTTCGTTTTACTGTGTCTTTTGCAGACTGAGCTGCTGCTTCTGCCTGCGACGCTGTATTTTTAAATGCTTGTTTCGCTGCCTGCGACGCCTGCTTTGCCGCATCTTTGGCAGAGTCCTGCGTATATGCAAACGCCTGCTTTGCCGCATCCTTCGCCGTAGCGCCTGCCTTTCTTGCCGCCTGCACCGTCTCCGTACCCATCGATGTAAACGCTTCCTTTACTTCTCTGGCAGACTCCTTCACCTGTGAGGAAATACTGCCGTCCGGCGCGTTCATATGGTATACAAACGTCCCTTTGCGCTGCTCGTCCTCTTTCTGGTAAACGGTCATATAATAATAGATGCCGCCTGCTACGGCGATCACTAAAACGACAACGAGACACATTCTGTAAATCAACCTGCCCATTTCCAAAACCTCGCTTTCCAAAAGCCCCGCTGCAACTGACCCGCACAAAGCTGCTGCCGTCTAACGGATCAACTGCCAGGCATTTCTTTACAGATAGTATGTCCCGGTGTTTTTTTAATATTCAAAAAATCATGCAAAATTTTCATTTCACAAAAAGAAAACCGATGCCGCATTTACAGCAGCCGCAAAATCTGGCTGAATACGGCATGTGCGGCTTCGTCCTTGCTCATTTTCGGCAACTCCTGCGTATGGTCTTTTGTCAGGATCGTAATAATATTCGTATCTGTCCCAAATCCTGCCCCTTCCATCCGAAGGCTGTTTGCCACAATCATATCCAGATTTTTTTTTGCCAGCTTTGCCCTGGAGTTTTCCAGCATATGCTCCGTCTCCATGGAAAACCCGCATAAAAACTGGCCGTTTTTGCGTGCGGACATAGATGCCAAAATATCCGTTGTACGCTCCAGCTCCAGGACGGACGCATTGCCCGTTTTCTTGATTTTTTCTGCCGCCGTATGGCTGGGACGATAATCTGCGACCGCGGCGGACATTACCACAATATCCATGCCGTCAAAATGCGCGTTAACTGCTTCATACATCTCCTGCGCCGTCGTAACCGGAACGGTCTTGGCGTACAAGGGCGCTGGCAGAGATACCGGGCCTGTTACAAGCACAACCTCGGCTCCTCTTCTGACGGCGTCTTTTGCAAGCGCATAGCCCATCTTTCCGGTAGAATGATTCGTCAGAAACCGCACCGGATCAAGCGCTTCCCTCGTTGGGCCTGCTGTAATCAGCACCTTTTTCCCAGCCAGGTCTTTTTCGTAAGCCGCTTCATATAACAGATATTCCACAAGCTCATCCGCCTCCGGCAGCTTTCCTTTGCCGCTGTCCCCGCAGGCTAAAAAGCCGCTTGCCGGCTCCACAATATGATAGCCGTACGTTTTGAGCCTGGCGATATTTGCCTGTGTCGCCGGATGCTCCAGCATATGTGTATTCATCGCCGGAACGAGATAAACCGGAGCCGTCACCGCAAGCATCGTCGTTGACAGCATATCGTCCGCAATCCCGTTTGCCAGCTTTGCAATGATATTCGCGGAAGCCGGGGCTATCATTACAACGTCCGCTTCCTGCGCCATGGCAATATGCGCCACCTGGTAGCCGCTGTTTCTGTCAAATACATCGTCAGCCACCTTATTGCCGGTCAGCGCTTCAAAGACAACCGGAGAGATGATCTGCTGCGCATTTTTTGTCATAATGACATGGACGTCCGCGTGCAGCTTTACAAGCATACTTGCCAGGTTTGCCGCCTTGTATGCAGCAATGCCGCCTGTAATTCCAAGCAATATATGTTTTCCTTTAAGCATAGAGCCTCCTTTTCACACAGCAAACGTTTTTTACTCTTCGAGCGGAATCTTTTTGTCCGTATACAAAATATGGTTAATAAGCCATCCCAGCAAAAATTCGATCAGGCTTTCCAGGTAAACCTTCGGGTCGCCGTCTACCGCGTCCATATCCACATTTTCCAGCCGGTCGATAAACGATTCATGCGCTCTTCTCTGTGCAGGGAGCCCATCGTAATGAATCCGTTCCATATAATCCTCTTCGTCCTTAAAATGCCGCTTGGTATAGTCCTTAAGCTCCTGTAAGATGCCCATAATCTCATCGTAGCCGTTCCCATATACAAAATCCTGGTGCAGATACTTGTTCGCCTTATCCGTAATCCGAAACAGCTCCTTGTGCTCTTCATCTACAAACGAAATGCCGGTACGGTACTCATCCAAAAATTCACACGGATTTTCCTTGACCATCCACTCTTCCAGCTTCGGCAGTTTCCCGATCATCGCGTCGCTGGCAATAATATGATGATACAGCCAGCGTGCGAGATATTCCATCAGCTCCTTTAGCAGCTTCTTCTGCTGCGCCATGTCGTCGATATCCATAAAGCTCCACTCCCGGATCTTATCGCGGAAAACCATATGCTGGTTGCGCTGCAAGATCAGCTCCGGGTCGCGGATCTGCTCCATATATTGTTCCTCATGTGTAAAATGCTTCTCCGCATAATCATCCAGGTCATCCAGCAGATCCTTGATCGCCGCATACCGGTCTCCTGTATACGTCCCGTCTGCCAGATAAACCCCATTGTTCATAATCTCAAACAAATGCCTGTGCTCCTCATCAATCTCCGGCATCCCGATCATACAATCCTCTGTAAACTGAAACATATCGTGTATCCTCCCTGTCACTATCTCTTCTATATTAATACTGTGCCATCTCAACCCGTATCACTACCGCTTGATGTCATAGTTCATATTCATCAGGTTGCGAATGCTGTCCACCTCATCCGTAATATTGGCATCCCCGCGGATCGTGTGCTTGATCGCACTGCTTGCAACCGCAAAGTTCGCCATATCCATCGGCTTATAGCCATGCATCATCGCATAAATGAGCCCGCTTGCAAACGCGTCCCCGCCGCCGACACGGTCTAAGATATTAAACGTAAACAGCTTGCTTTCAAACGTATGGTTTTCATACCACAGAAACGCTTTCAGGCTGTTTTCACTGCCGCTGTGCGCATAGCGTACATGGCGCGCGATGCACTGGATATTCGGGTACCTTTCCACAAATGCCTGGAAAATCTCGTCCTGCTGCTCATAGCTTGGCTGGAGCGGTACGTTGTCCTTGACGTCGCCTTTGCCGTGGTCATTTTCATCCTTCCACAGATGAAACGGCTCGATCCCAAGCAGCACGTCAATATACGGCAGGCATTCGGTACAAAAATCCCTCGCTTCCTCCCATGTCCAGAGCTTGCTGCGGAAATTCCCGTCAAAGCTTACTGTAATCCCCATTTCCTTGGCTGTTTTCAGGCAGTCCATCGTCAGCTTCCGGCAGTTTTTAGAAAGCGCCGGCGTAATGCCGCCCAGATGCAGCCATGTAAAGCCGTCCAGCAGCTCATACAGGTCAACCGAAGAAAAGTCAAATTCCGTGATCGCACTGTGCTGGCGGTCGTAAATCACCTTGCTCGCCCGGATTCCATAGCCAGTCTCCAGATAATAGCTGCCCAGCCTGTGCGTCGGCGTCTGCTCCGGCGTGCTCAAAATCACCGGCGTACAGTGCACATCGTTGCTGCGCAGCATCCGAACCGCACTTTTGCCCAGGCTGTTATTCGGCACCACCGTAAAAAACGTGCTGTCTACGCCCAGGTTGGCAAGCGCAAGCGCAATATTCGCCTCGCTGCCCCCGTAGCTCGCCTCAAAGCTGGTCGCTGTACGGATCTTTTCATAATTCGGCGGAGTCAGCCGAAGCATAATCTCGCCAATTGTGATAAATCGATTCTCTGAATCGCTGCCGCTTAGTAATGGATTGCTATGCTGCATGTAAAACCCTCCCTGTATTCTCAAATTTTCGTAACGCTGCTACTATTTTATGCTATTTTGGCAGGGATTTCAACCGCTAAGTTTTGTTCTGCCAAAATGGATTTGTTGAGGAAGCCAGGAATATGCTACCGCTTCCAGTTCAGCCTGATTTTATCCATCCGTGCCAGAATTGCGGATTGTACATTTTCATTCAAATAGGCTGTATTTAACACTTTTTTTGCATACGCAAGGAACGTATCTTTTGTTTTATTCACTAAAAGAGCTGTAAAAAAGCGCTCCCAACTAAAATAATCTCTGCTTTCAATAAAATCAGACGGCTCATTCAAAATAGAAACGATCTCACCACTCCGTAATACACCCGATGACAGAATCAGCCATTCAAATGACTCTGGCAGATACAATGCCGCATGTCCTCTTGCTTTTATAAGCTGCAAAATTCTGTCAATCTCTGAACCGAACGCAGCTCCGTCAGCTATCACAAGAACATCCTTTTCGTTATTTGTATTTAAGTAATGAAATATATTGGACTTTCCATTTACTGTACTGCATTTCAGATGATATTTACTGCATACGGATTGAAAAAACTGGTATCCTGAATGGCTGTCTTCCGTAACAACGATTTCCGGTTTCACATCACTGTCCATAACATCCTGCCCATAAATTCTGTAAAACTCGTGATAGCTCTGTTTTAATGTCCCATACTTCCCAGAAGTACGAATCCCATATATTTCCTCAACGCTATATGGAAGGTTGTGAAGGCTTTCTCTGGAAATAATCACAAAATAGTTATCTGTCAACTGTATTGCTCTTGCAAATGTATCTGACTTTACAAATTCATTTCCTTCATCGATAAATACAATGCTGTCCCGCATTGCGGACAACTGTTCCTGCCAAAGCCTTCCTGAGAGCACATGGCAGGCCTTATCGCATATCACTTCCACAGAGCTGCCGGAAGGATTATTGATATATTCCTGTATCATATCTACCAAGGTTGTTTTTCCGGTCGCACTGTCTCCGCGAACTACCGTCAGATTTCGTTTGAGTTCAAAATCGTACCGCAGGCGTTTGGAAGAAACAACTACACGATGTCTGCCTTTCATTTTCATCCTCCTTAGACATATGCTCCTGCAATCGTCACCAGCTCCTTCATCGAATGCACAATTTCATCTGTATTTAAAATACGGATGTCAAAAAATCCTTCTCCAAAATCCATTAAATGCCTCAGATTGATGGTACGCTCTTCATGTTCCGCCATTTTTAAAAACCATTTTGCACAATTGTCACCACAGGTTGAAGCATTAAATATTTTATCTTGATGATATTTCACAAGGATCAGCGTCTTGACCCCTCCTGAAAGCTGAACCGGCGGTATTTTGCCAAGCACAGGGCTGTCTATGACCCCGCTGTCAAGCACAGTCGAACCGTCTACGTCCAAAATCATTTCCCTGACAAACGAATCTGTGATCCACTCATCTTCATAGTCATATTTAAAATACGCTGCCGTATTAAATACCGCTTCTTCCATATCTCCGTAATAAATATTGAGCATAAGCTCCCACCTCACTTCATCCGCTAAAATTTCCCTAAAAATAATACCTTTATGGTATCATATCCAAAAGGCATCATCAACAAATAAAAAAAATTGTGCCACAAGCCAAATATTTGCTTCCAGCCTGCGACAATATAAGTAGGAAAGGCTTTTTACCGGAGGAGGAACTCAATCGTGGAACATATGGAGGACAGCCAGATTGTCGCACTGTACCATCAGCGCGACGAACAGGCAATTACAGAAAGCAGCCGCAAATACGGCGCACTGTGCAGCCGCATCGCAAAAAATATCTTAAGCAGCCGGGAAGACGCAATGGAATGTGTCAACGATACCTGGTTTGCCGCCTGGCGCCGGATGCCGCCGGACGAACCGCGCTGCCTCGGCGCATTTTTAGGGCGGATTACCCGCAACCTGTCCATCAGCCGCTGGCGCGGCAGCCATGCCAAAAAGCGCTGCCGCGGCATGGAAATCCTGCTTTCCGAGCTGGACGAATGCATCCCCGCCGCAAACGATGTGGAACACGCCGTCGAACAGCAGGAACTGACCAGGCTTTTAGAGCAGTGGCTGGATTCACTGCCGCCAGAGGACTGCGCCTTATTTGTCAGGCGTTACTGGTACGGCGACGCCGTCCACGCACTCGCCAGGGAATACCGCCGCACCCCAAACCAGATGGCGCAAAAAATGATGCGCCTGCGCGCGGCGCTCAAACGATTTTTAGAACAGGAAGGAGTATGCATATGAAACACTATCATCCAAAAGATTCCAATGATCCAAAAAGTGTAAAACTATTTCACAGCATTACCAATATCCGGGACAGCCTGATCAGTAATGCCGTCCAGCCAAACCATACGCGCAAAAAAACATTCCGTTTTGCCGCCGCTGCCGCCGTGTTTGCCGCCGCTGCCGCCATCTGCGCCGTTTCGCTCCCTCCTGGCAGCCAGACGCCCACATCAGCACACACAATCGCTCATGCCGACTACCCACAATCCGCTCCGTATCCTGACGAAAACACCGATACCGACAGCAGCTTTAGCGAAGCATTCGACACCTGGTGGGAAGATGTCTCCGCCAGGCGCAGGCTGGCTGACGGCTATGCGGATTCCATGAACGGTTTTCTGACAAAAAGCATCCGCCAGTTTTTAAGAGCATCGCCAGAGGAAAACACCGCTTATTCCCCGCTGAACCTGTACATCGCCCTTGGAATGCTTGCCGAACTGACCGACACAAACAGCCGGGCGCAGCTTCTAACCCTGCTGGAATGCCCGGACGTAACAACGCTGCGCAGCCGGATTCACAGCCTGTGGAACGCCAATTACCGCGACGACGGCGCCACGGCACGCATCCTTGCAAGCTCCCTGTGGCTGGATGCATCGATCCGCTACACCCCGTCCACCCTGAAATCGCTGACGGACAACTACTACGCTTCCTCCTATCAGGGAACGATGGGATCTGAGCAATACAACCGCATGATGCACGACTGGCTGAACAGCCAGACTGGAGGGCTGCTCAAAGAATCTGCCGCAAACCTGGACATACTGGCCGAAGATACGATTCTCGCCCTCGCCACCACCGTATATTTCCGCGGCAAATGGCTGGGTGAATTTTCACCGGAAAACACCTCGCCCCAGGCGTTCCATGCCGCCTCCGGCGATATCACCTGCGATTTTATGCACAAAGAACAAACGCCTGAGGACTACTATTGGGGAACCCATTTCTCCGCCGTTTCCCAGAGCATGGGCGAATCCGGCTCCATGTGGTTTATCCTCCCAAACGAAAGGGTAAGCATAGACGATCTGCTTGACGACAGCCAGGCAATGGAATTTGTCATATCCAAAGACCGTTCGCAGTGGGAGCATCAAAAAAACATGCTCGTAAACCTTGCCGTCCCAAAATTCGACATCTCCTCCCAGCTTAACCTGGAACAAGGGATGCGCGCCCTTGGCATTACCGACGTTTTTAACCCGGAAAAATCCGATTTTTCTCCGATGACACGCGATGCCGACGGCATCTTTTTATCCCAGGCAAAACATGCGGTACGGGTGGCAATTGACGAACAAGGCGTTACAGCAGCCGCCTATACCGTGATGTCGATGAGCGGCGGCGCTATGGAGATGCCCAAAGACGTCGTAGACTTTGTGCTGGACAGGCCATTTTTATTTTTTATTACAGACGCCGCGGGACTGCCGCTGTTCGTAGGGACGGTATGCCAGCCTGCGGCAAACAACTGATTTTCCTATTCCAAAAACTGCGGGCAGAATATCCAGATGACTGGTACCGTGTTGCTTGTGCAATGCTGTACCCATATCTGCCCGCTTTCTTTATGACTGAAAAAAGCCGCTGCACAGTAATTTTTCATCAAATACACAAAATCTGTTACAGACGTTTGCTGTCAGCCCCAAAAAAATACTGATATAATGCTTCACCAATATCGGAATCTAACAGCTTCCTCAGCTTATCATCATCAGAAAAGCTGCACATTTTATCACACATCACACAATACATGATATAACACAATGAAAGTACCGGCTGGCGATGGCGATAGCTGAACGGCGTATTTCGTGTCATGCACTCAAGTTTTTTTTCATAATACCGCTCAGGTGTTACATAATCAAAAACACTGTCATGAAAAGTATCCAATTGGCTAAATAACGTTCCTTCACATAACAGCTCCTCAAAGCAGTCATAATCAAAAAAACGGATATTGGGATTTTCATTGCATCGTTTTCTTAAAAGCCTGTATTGAGAACTAATGTTTCCAAGATCAGTAAAAACAATGATTCGTGCATTCGGCTGGATACGCGTGTACGAGCGTAGTTTTTTTGCTATATTATCTTTGCCGCCTGCCGCCACAATTTCCAAATGTTTCCCTGTCAGGTTGCATAATCCTGAAAGAAACTGATGTTCCGACTTTTCAAATGCAGACTCTGTTATAATGATATCTGCATCCGCAATATCTCTCGTTAATGGCAAACTATGATCATGATTCATCCGTTCCACCCTGAATACAGAGTCAGAACGCACAGAAATTTTATAAATGCCATCCAAGGGCGAAGCCACACTAGCGATCACCGCCCTTGTAATCGCCAGTATCAAATGCTTGCTTCTGTTCATTTTCTTCATAACAGCGGATGACTTAACAATCGTGTATTCATCCGTAATAATCACGATTCTTTCTGCCAGGTCCAGATCTCTCTCAAGAGAATCTACTGTCGAAAATATAACAGGAAATTCACATTCTATACGCAGTTCACCTGCCATCTGCTTTCTATTTACCGAATCAAACATCCAGGTTTTCCCCTCACCGCTGTCAAATCCAATAACAGTCGTATAGTGTGAAACTAACGCGATGCTAAATTTATAATTATCCATATAGTCAATAAAGGTAACCGTACATTCTTTCATCTGTCAGTCCTCCATTTATACTCTGGATCTTCCCGATGCTCACACCATTCTGCAATAGAATCCTCATATTCATCGATGGATACAGCCCTTCCCGCAACCTTTAGCATTCCCTCATATTCGTTCGGTATATCCATAAAATGCTCAAGCAGCAAAGTCACATCGCCATTCCCCGCCGCCTCACGCTCCTGTACAATCTCCATTAAAAAAGGCACACAATTATCCCCCATTAAAGATGCATAATAGATAAACTGCGGCTGGTTTTTGATCAGTAATAAGGTCTTTGTGCCCGTACTTAATTGTTCACTGGACATGCCATAACCAAAACGGTTTTCCAAAGCAAACCCGTTCAGCACTTTTGCTTTGTCGATTGCCAAAATCGCTCTCCTCGCAAAATCATCATTGAGCCATTCCGGTTTCGCCCTGCGGAAATATAAGCGACTATCCATATGGACTGGCGCAAGATCAATATTTTCTCTGCCAATGATAAAATTCAACATTTCAGCACCTCTCCTTTACGATTTCAGGCCTGAATGCAAGTACCAGCATTTTTTGCCATCGCCTCGCCTCCAGCCACATCAGTATACCACAAACTGCTGCTTTTAGCTACCTGAACCTGGCGTCCCTCCATCCTTAAATTGCGGATTTCCTGTCTTGTACTAGCTTCCATTTCAGCGTATAATAGGCAAAAGGAGAATCATAATGATGTTGTATCATACACAAAAAGCACAAAAGGACTACAAAGGCAGGAAAAATCCAGCCACATTGGGGATTCCTGCCGCCAACCCATACGCCTGCCTTCATCATCAGCCATAAACTGCCATATCTCCTATCATAACAGCCGCCGCCATTTTACAATAGCGGCGGCTGTATTCTTTCAAAAAAACCGCCTGGGCTGCTCTACAAAGCACAGGCATCACTTTTCTTTGCTTGGAAAGCAAAGTGTCGTAAAAATGTCGTAAACAAATATTACAAATGTAGATTGAGCCTGAATATTGTATTCCTACAGTATCAGGCTCTTTTCAGAAGGGAGAGCTATCAATGGGGAAATCACTCACAGGAAAAGAATTAGGCACGGGGGTTACACAGCGTAAGGACGGCAGGTATTCAGCAAAGTTTAAAAGCAAATCCGGCAAAAGAATTGAGAAATATTTTGATAAACTGTCAGAAGCCAGAAAATGGCTGTCAGAAGCAAAATACGAAGATTCACACAAAGATACCGGCAGCTCTGTGAATATGACAGTCGACACCTGGTTTCACTACTGGATTGCAGAGATTAAGGCTAAAACCGTACGCTGGAGCACACTGAGCAGCTATAAAGACCGATACAACAAAAATATCAAAGAAATCATAGGCAGCATGATGGTCAGGGATGTAAAACCCATGCACTGCCAGAATATATTAAATGTCATGGACAACAACGGCTATGTAGGCTCCAGCATGGCGCGTACCAAAGCTACGCTGTCAGCAATGTTTTCTGATGCATGTGAAAACGGCCTGATTTCCACGAATCCCGTTACAAAGAGTGTAAAATGTCCGAAGAAACCAGAGAAAAACACGAGAGTTCTGACACTGGATGAGCAGGAAAAGTTTTTAACTGCTGCCAAAGAAAGCATCAATTACAACCATTTTCTTTTTATCCTTCAGACTGGCGTAAGGTCAAGCGAATTGCGGGGGCTTAATTGGGATGATATCGATTTCCAAAACCGTATCATCCATATTCGGCGCAATATCACACACGACTCATACAACAACAAATTCATTACTGGCGAATTAAAGACCCTTTCGGGGCAAAGAGATATCCCAATGACACAGACCGCTTATGATCTGCTTATGGCAATCAAGGCCCAGCAGTCAGCCGGCAAGCAAAAGGTAATCTCATTTGACTTTGCCGGCAACGTGTTCTTAAATCGTAACGGCAAGCTGCTGCCCAACTCAAACTACAACAAATGCCTGGAAAAAATATGCAACAAAGCCGGCATTGAAAAAATATCCATGCACACCTTAAGGCATACCTTTGCTACCAGATGCATAGAAAGCGGCATGAAGCCTAAGACACTGCAAAAAATCCTGGGGCACGCCAATATTTCCATCACAATGGATCTGTACGTTCACGTAACAGAGGATGAGAAGGAAAAGGAAATGCAGAAATTCGAACAGATGTGCAGGATGGCATAACGCAGCACTTTGGGAAGCAAAAATTGAAAGCTGTGTCGTAAAAGTGTCGTAAAAACATTTCAGAGTACTCCTAATGCCCTTAAAGCAGCATCATTGGGCATGATGTTATCTTAAGGAGGAAAAGAAATGAAAAAGAGTTTCATGA
>CAMUPC010000107.1 GCA_947090545.1 uncultured Eubacterium sp.
CCTTCTGGAACGGACGCAGCCAGGGCGTGCCAATCCCCTCTCCCAGCGTCCGTTCCCCCAAAACTGCAACACGCAAATAAAACAATAAAAGCAACCATTTGAAAAATTTTCGGAGGAAGATTATGTCAAAAAGTGCAAGTAAAGACATGACACAAGGATCGCCAATCAAACTGATTCTCGCATTTTTTGTGCCGCTGATGTTTGGGATGCTGTTTCAGCAGTTTTACAGCATGATGGATACAATTATCGTCGGAAAGTTTTTAGGAGTGCAGGCGTTAGCGGCAGTCGGCTCCACAGGCTCGATTAATTTTATGGTAATCGGGTTTTGCATGGGCGTCTGCAATGGGTTTGCGATTCCGGTCGCGCAGCAGTTTGGCGCGAAGGATTTTCATGCGCTCAGAAAGTATGTGGCGAATGGAATCTGGCTGGCGATAGCGATTGCGGCAGCTATGACGGCTGGGGTATGCCTGCTGTGCAGAAATATTTTAACCTGGATGAATACGCCGGCGGACATTATGCAGGGAGCATATCAGTATATCTTTGTGATCTTTTTAGGAATACCGGTGACTTACCTGTATAATTTGCTTTCCGGCTTTATCCGGTCTTTGGGAGACAGCAAGAGCCCGCTGATGTTTTTGATTTTCTCCTCGCTGCTGAATATCGTGCTGGATCTTGCCCTGATTGTAGGAGTCGGTATGGGCATTTCGGGTGCGGCTTGGGCGACCGTGATTTCGCAGGGAGCATCCGGGATCTTATGTCTTGTTTATATAAAGAAAAAATATGAGGTGCTTCGGCTGTCCAGGGAAGAGTGGAAGATGGATGCGGCGTGCATGATAGAGCTGTGCAATGCGGGTATCCCAATGGGATTGCAGTATACGATTACGGCAGTCGGAAGCGTTATCCTGCAAACAGCAGTTAATACGCTTGGGTCTACGGCAGTTGCTTCAGTTACCGCTGCAAATAAGGTCGGTATGTTTTTCTGCTGCCCGCTGGATGCCATGGGGTCTACGATGTCGACCTATGCAGGGCAGAATCTTGGGGCAGGAGAGCTCAAGCGGGTGACAAAGGGGCTTTTGTCCTGCTGTACGATCGGGCTTGTGTATGCTGTGTTTGCGTTTTTGGTATTGTTTTTCTTTGGCGCAAAGTTTGCGCTGCTGTTTTTGGATGCGGGCGAGGTTGAGATTCTGCGCAATGCAAGGCTGTATCTGATTATAGGAAGTGCTTTTTATTTTCCGCTGGCACTTGTCAATATTCTGCGATTTACGATTCAGGGGCTTGGATTCAGCAAGCTTGCGGTGCTTGCCGGTATTTGTGAGATGATTGCGAGAGCGCTGGTCGGGACGTTTGTTGTACCGGCGTTCGGGTATTTGGGCGCTTGCTTCGCCAGCCCGGTAGCGTGGATTTTTGCAGACCTGTTTTTGATTCCTGCCTATGTGTCTGTGATGAAGTCGTTGCAGCGAAAAAAAGATGAGAGAAATCTGCAAACGGCTTAAGAAAACAGGTGTTTTTGCCGATATAGTTAATAATCAGGAAGTATCTGGCAATTGTGATACAGGCAGCCTTAGGCTGAGCGGTGTCTGTATGTGCCAGGCGCCTGACATGCAAACGGAATTGCAGTATCATGGCAAATCCGCCATGAAAGAGGACCAGTAAATGGAAACCGGCGGGTTTCGCATCATACAAATCATGGAGGGAATCAGAATGAGCGAAATGGGAGTAAATATTAACACAACTGCCGCTACATATGCAACCGCATATAGCAGCACGTCAAAAGCAGACAGTAAGCCAGAAGAAACCAAAGATACGGATAAAAACAGCTCCGCAGGTGCCGTATATGAGAAGGATTCTGACAAAAAGGACAAAGCAACCTACTCGATTAACAAGATGAGCGCTGAAAAACGTGCAGAGCTTGTAAAACAGATGAAGCAGGATGCAGTAAACAGACAGAACCAGTTAGTCGATATCGTAAATAAAACGCTGTTTGGCCAGGCAAAGAAGTTTACAGAAGCAAACGATGAGTTTTGGAGCACAATGGCAAAGGGCGGCTTTTCTGTAGATGCTGCTGCAAAGCAGAAAGCACAGGAGCTGATCTCTGAGGATGGTTATTACGGCGTAAAGCAGACCTCACAGAGAATCTTTGATTTTGCAAGCGCGCTCGCAGGAGACGACGTAGACAAGATGAAAGAGATGCAGGCTGCATTTGAAAAGGGCTATAAACAGGCTACAAAATCTTGGGGCAGGGAGCTTCCTGACATCTCCAAGAAAACACATCAGGCTGTAAACGACCTGTTTGACGAATACTATAAATCCAAAAAAGTAATTTCTACAGAAGAACAGGCATAAAAGCATAAGCGCGGCGGGCTGCCCGGGGAATGAGATTTCATTTCCCGGGCAGTTTTGTATTTGATTTAGTTCTTCATTTTTCGTTGGAAGCCTTGCGTATCTTTTTTAAAAATGATAGTATAGAATTATCGTTAAACAATTCACAATAGAATGCGTTATACAATATCATGAAGGAGGTCATCATGGGATACGCAGAAGAATATCAAAAGAAACTTGTATCAGCAGATGAGGCTGTCAAAGCCGTACATTCGGGCGACTGGATCGATTACGGCTGGTGCAACGGGACGGCGGACGCACTGGACAAAGCGCTTGCAAAGCGTACAGACGAATTAAAGGATGTAAATGTAAGGGGCGGTATTTTATTAAAAACACCGGCTATTTTTGAGCGCGAGGATGCGGGAGAGCATTTTACATGGAATTCCTGGCATATGTCCGGCGTGGAGCGCAAGCTGATTAACCGCGGATGCGCATATTATGCGCCGATTCGTTATTCTGAGCTGCCGCGCTATTACCGCGAGCCGAATACGAAGAAAAATGCGGTTGCTATGTTCCAGGTTACACCGATGGATAAGCATGGATTTTTCAACTTTGGGCCGAATGCTTCCCATCTTGCCGCAGTTGTTGAGACGTCTGCGACAGTCATTGTCGAGGTCAATGAAAATATGCCGCGCTGCCTTGGAGGTACGGAAAACGGTGTCCATATTTCCGACGTTGATTTTATTGTAGAAGGCAGCAATCCGCCGATTGCGGAAATGGGTGCAGGCGGGCCGGCAAGCGACGTAGACAAAGCAGTTGCAAAATTAATTGTAAATGAAATTCCAAACGGAGCCTGCTTACAGCTTGGGATCGGCGGTATGCCAAACGCGGTTGGATCTTTGATTGCGGAATCAGACTTAAAAGACCTTGGCGTGCATACGGAGATGTATGTCGATGCATTTGTAGATATCGCCAAAGCAGGAAAGATCAATGGTTCCAGAAAAAATATCGACCGTTTCCGCCAGGCGTTTGCATTTGGCTGCGGTACGAAGAAAATGTACGATTACCTGGATGAGAACCCGGAAATTATGAGTGCGCCGGTCAGCTATACGAATGACATCCGTTCGATTTCCGCGCTTGACAACTTTATGTCGATCAATAACGCGGTAGATATCGACCTGTTTGGGCAGGTAAACGCGGAATCGGCAGGCACGAAGCATATCAGCGGCGCAGGCGGGCAGTTGGACTTCGTATTAGGCGCATACTTATCCAATGGCGGAAAGAGCTTTATCTGCTGCTCCTCTACATACAAGACAAAAGACGGCCAGGTAAAATCCAGAATCCTGCCGACGCTGAATCCTGGCTCGATTGTAACAGATACGCGTGCAAATACGCATTATCTTGTTACGGAGTTCGGTATTGTAAATGTCAAAGGATTGTCTACCTGGGAAAAGGCGGAAGCGATTATCTCGATTGCGCATCCTGATTTCCGTGATGAATTGATTGCTGAAGCAGAAAAAATGAAAATCTGGAGAAGAAGCAACAAATAGCAGAAACGCGAACAAAAAAGACTGTCGTTGTAAAGACGACAGTCTTTTGTATTTTTTATTTGCTGCGTTAGAAGTTTGACGAACAAGCAAAACTCGTTAGTTTGCAGAAGGATCGCCTGCTGCGCTGGATTCCTGATCCTGGCTTAAGGCGTCGTTGCCCGCGCTGTCTGCACTGTCGGAATCCAAATTGCCGGAGTCTGTAGAAGGCTCTGGATAAGGATCGTGCTTGCTGGAAGTGTCCTCCTGCAAAGTATCGTCGGTAACCGTACTGCCTGGCGCGGAGGTTCCTGCTGAGGAATCCTCTTTTGGCGGAGCGCTGTCGGTTCCAGAAGAATCCTCCTGCGGAGGCGTGGCTTCGGATGAGCCGGTATCTGGAAGCGGATAAGGGTCTTTCTTATTGGAACTGTCCTCCGTTAGAGTATCGTCATCCTTATTGCCTGCGTCAGGAGTATCTCCCTTGACAGGGCTGTCTGTCTGATCCGAAGAAGCCGGCGGTTTGGAAGAGCTCGTGCCGCTCGAATCGCCCTTGCCTGGCGAGGTAGTTGCCTGATCCTGGTTTGCTGCGCTGTTGTTATCAGCGGATGTGCTGCCGCTGCCTGATGGGGCTGACGTGTCAGGCTTTTGTGTGCTGCCTGTACTGCCGTCTGTGGCAGGTGCTATCGTATTGCTTGAATTATCCGGTTTTGGGGCAGAAGCGGTACCGCCTGTACCTGAACCGGTTGTTGTATCATCGGTTATAGTTGTTTGTTGGTCAGCAGATGCGCTGCCGGCTCCCTGTTCAGCATCCACAGCGGAGGCTGTAGAGTTGTTTGGCTTATTTGCTGCATTGTTATCCAGAACGCTGTTTAAATAATCACTGTTTACGATATTTGCGGCTGCTGGCTGTGCCCCGGAATCAGGAGTCTGGCTGCTTGCCTGCTGAATCGTAGTCTCCAATTCACTGACGGTTTTATTCGTCCATTCGGATACGTCGAAATTGGAATCAGAAGTAGTCTCTGCAACTGCGTGAATGAGGGCAAGCTTTCCCGGAGTAATGCCGAGAGAGTCGGCGTCATCCTTTACTTCTTTTGATACGGGAATCGTATCGATCGAACAAATGTCAGATTTTTCAGCAGAGAAAGAATTTACGCGTGACGCAATCGACTGTGCTTTCGTATCATTGGACGAATAGACACTGACGATTACATGGTTGTAATTTTCCTGCATAATATAGTGTTCTTTTTCTAACTGTCCGATAGTTACACCTAATGCAGTTGTGATATTCTGATTTTTAATATCAGCTTCTATGGATGAAACAACCTGTTGCCCTTCGGTATTGATGCCGGCGACCGATATGACCTTATCATAACGGTTCAGGGCATATTCAATCGAAGGATTGATGTCCAAGCTGACGTAGGAATAAGGCTCTACGTAACTATGGGAACCAATGCCAGCGAAAGATAACAGAACCAATGCCAGCGAAGCACAGATGGAAAGCTTCTGCACCATGCGATTTGGTGTATGCTTCTGCTGAATCAGAAGCTCCTGTCCAATCGAATAGCCCTTGTTTTTGAGCTTTCGGAAAGTCCCATCGTCACATAATGCCACCGCAGCGCCGTTACTGCATTCTACTATGACGGCTTTCAAAGTAGATGGCTCCTTTCTTTCTTAGAGTAGTTTCATAAATAGTTAATAACTGTGACAGAAATACAAACACGGTAATCGTATAGGGTTGGTTGGGGCCTGCTAAATATGGCTTAGATATTCGGCAAGCTTGGGATAATCACCGGAAAGTATTTCTGCTGCGGTTATTATGTATTTACGATGTCGCTCCAGAATTTTTCGGGGTACCTTTGCATTTTCGGAAATAATTTTAATTGGCAACTGTTTGGTTGTTTTCATATTGCTGATCAAAACCGGGTGATCCTTAAGATAGCGGATCGCGCTGGCGCAGGAGTCTTTGGTCTTTCCTGCCTTCGGGGAACACTCGGTCAGCTCTGTAAATGTGATGCCGTAGATGTCCAGATATTCAGAGATCGCAATAATCTCATCCAGCAGAGGGTTGTCATCGGATACAGATGCCTGTTTCATGACGTTGATCTGAAATCCCATATTTTCGGAATCTTCATCTACCTCTCCTTCAAACAGATACGGCTCTGTCTGCATCTCAGAAGAAAAACGAGCCTGCGAACGGAAATAGTCCGTCAGACGATGCTCGATCAGCAGCTTTGCATAGGACGGAAACGCACCCTTAGACTCATTGTACGTATCAATGGCATTTGAAAAAGCAATCAGCGCGATTGACCATTCGTCATCACTTTTACTGATATAATGTTTTGAAAATTTGCTTGCGCAATTTAATATAAAGTTTTCATTTTTATGAATAAAGGCGTTGCGTCTGCGCTCGTCGCTGGCGGCAGCAAGCGCCTCTTTCCCCATATTAAATAACATAAATTCTCCTTGGTGCTGCATCACAAATAGGACTGCGGATCACTGAAACCATGTTACAGTATACCACGAAATTCATTTTTTAACAGTAGTATTATGAAATTTTCTGATAGAAATTATTAGAAATTCGGTAATTTGTCTGAGATACCGGCTTGTTACTGCTGTTTTTTTACATCGTTTGACATTAGGTTCGACATTGGGTAATACTAGTCTATCATTAAGACGTGAAGAACAAATGAAAAGTTGCATAAAAAGCAAAAAAATTTTGAAAAATCCGCGGATTATGGTATGATGAAACCATATACAGCAGGTTTCGTATTCCGCCCAGACGGAAATGGGAGTACCGGCAATCACACAGATCGAACAGGAAATGGAGAATAAGCTATGAGCGCAGTTGTAACATTGAAAAAAGGGGAAGGAAGAACACTCAAGGCAGGCGGGATGTGGGTATATGACAACGAGATCGCCGCAATCGACGGGACGTTTGAAAACGGGGATCTCGTAAACATTCACGATTTTGACGGATATCCGATGGGAAGGGGATTTATCAACGAAGCTTCTAAAATCCGAATCCGCCTGATGACCAGAAATGTGGAACAAACGATTGACAGGGAATTTCTGCGTATGCGTGTAAAAAATGCGTGGGATTACCGAAAAAAAACAGTTGCTACCGGCTGTTGCAGGCTGATTTTCGGAGAAGCGGATTTTCTGCCGGGCATTGTGGTCGATAAATTTGCGGATGTGCTTGTGGTGGAGTCGCTGGCGCTTGGCATTGACCGGATGAAGGAGACGATTCTGGAGCTGGCAAAAGAAGTGCTTTTTGCGGACGGCATCACGATTCGCGGCGTCTATGAAAGAAGCGACGCGAAAGTGCGGGAGCAGGAAGGAATGCAGCGGCACAAAGGTTTTATAGGCGAACCGTTCGATACGAACGTCCCGATCGAAGAAAATGGGGTCAAATATCTGGTCGATGTATGCAACGGGCAGAAAACCGGATTTTTCCTGGATCAGAAATATAACAGGCAGTCCGTCCGCAGGCTTTGCAGCGGTGCGGATGTACTGGACTGCTTTACACATACCGGCTCTTTTGCGCTCAATGCCGCCGCAGGCGGCGCGGCGAGTGTGCTGGCTGTGGACGCCTCAGAAAGCGGGATTGCGCAGGCTAGGCTGAACGCGGAGCGTAACGGGATGCAGGATCGGGTGCAGTTTGTATGCCGGGATGTGTTTGATTTGCTGCCGGAGCTGGAGCAGCAGGGAAGGCGGTTTGACGTCGTAATTTTAGACCCGCCGGCGTTTACAAAGTCCAGAAATTCGGTGAAAAATGCAGTCAAGGGATACCGGGAGATCAATCTGCGCGGGATGCGGCTTGTGAAAGACGGGGGATTTTTGGCGACCTGTTCTTGTTCGCACTTTATGACGTACGAATTGTTTACGCAGACGATAGCACAGGCGGCACGCAGTGCGCATAAGAGGCTGCGGCAGGCAGAATTTCGGACGCAGGCGCCGGATCATCCGATTTTGTGGGCGGCGCAGGAGTCGTATTATTTGAAATTTTATATTTTTCAGGTGTGTGAGGAGCGGTAGGGTTAATTTAGGTTTTTTGAGGAAATAATTGTTTAAAATAGGATACCAATCCTCATAAAATATGCTATACTATTGCATAGTCAGATTAGGACAGCGTAGGGATAGTCTGATGGTTGTACTTTCCGGGAACGGAAAGGAGGTACATATGGATACGTTAGAAGTTTTGACGTTGCTGTTAGTAATATTCGCAGCTTTATCATATCTCGACAACCATCATAAAAAGTAAAACGGCTATCTCCTACGGCAAATAGGGGATAGCCAATGTAACTTTTAAACTTTGTTTATTAGTTTCCGGTGACAATCATCGGACATTGCAGAATCCTATAACTGTCTCTATTCTGATTATAAAGGATACCTTGCTCATTTGCAAGTGTTAATTTAGGAAATGGGGATGTTTTTTGTCCCCATTTTTTTGAAGCTTTGGGCGTTGGTTTATGCAGGAGATAAGAAACTATCATTACGTATCACAGGAAAGCAGCGACAATGGAGCATATATTAAATATTTTTGAGAAAAAAACAGCAGACTGGTTTTTAGAAGCGCTTGGTGAGCCGACGCCTGTCCAGCGGGAAGCGTGGCAGTGGATCGCGGCGGGAGAGCATGTGCTTGTATCGGCGCCAACGGGGACGGGAAAGACGCTTTCGGCGTTTCTTGTGTTTTTAGACCAGATGATGCGGCAGGCGCAGGCGGGAGAGTTAAAGCAGGAGTTGCAGCTTGTTTATGTATCGCCGCTAAAGTCGCTGGCAGCGGATATCCGGGAAAACCTGAATGCGCCGCTGGAGGGAATGCAGGCACAAGGCGTGATTACAACCGGGATTCGTACAGGAGATACGCCGCAGAAGGACAGGCAGCGGATGGTGAGAACGCCGCCGCATATCCTGATTATTACACCGGAATCGCTGTATTTGATGCTGACAAGCAAGACGGGGCAGAAGGTGCTGGCGACGGCGCGTGCTGTGATCCTGGATGAGCTGCACGCTTTAATCGATACGAAACGGGGTGCGCATCTGATGTTGTCCCTGGCGCGGCTGGACAGGCTTTGCCGACGTCCGCTCCAGCGGATTGGGCTGTCTGCTACGATGGAGCCGCTGGAGCTGGCAGCGCGGTATCTGGCGCCGGAGAAGGTGAGAATTGCGGCGCCTGTAATGGAAAAAAAGGTGCGGCTTGAGATCTTAAGCCCTTTTGCGGACGCGGCAGGCGGCAGGCGCAAGGACCCGGTCTGGGAAGAAATGGGGAAGGTTGTGTACAAGTACTGCCAGGGAAGCCGCAGCGTGATCGCTTTTGTGGAAGGCAGGCGGTATGCGGAGAAGCTGGCGTATTATGTGAATCTGATTGGCGGAGAGGATTTTGCGCGGGTGCATCATGGAAGCTTGTCCAAGCAGCAGCGGCTGGAGACAGAGCTGGCGCTGCGTGCGGGGAGCCTGCGCCTGCTTTGCGCGACGTCCTCAATGGAGCTTGGGATCGACGTCGGGCAGATCGACCAGGTGCTACAGGTCGGATGCCCGCGGACGATATCGAGCACGATGCAGCGTTTGGGGCGCGCCGGGCATAATCCGGGGCGTGTCAGTGTGATGCAGATGTTTGCAAGGACGGCGGCAGAATGCGTATCCTGCGGCATGACGGCGCAGCTTGCCAGAGAAGGCGGCGTCGAGCAGCTTCATCCGCCGGAGGGGTGCCTGGATGTGCTGGCGCAGCATCTGGTGTCGATGGCGGCATTTGGCAGCTACGAGCTGGATGAGGTGATGGAACTGCTGCCGCGCGCGTTTCCGTTTCGCGGCATTACCAGGCAGGATGTAAAAGCGGTGCTGGAAATGCTGGCTGGAGATTACGAGCATGAACAGGATATCCCGGCGCGCCCGCGGGTGCTGTATGACCGGATTCATGAAAAGGTAGAAGGCGATGGCTACAGCAGGATGCTTGCGGTATCGGCAGGAGGCACAATACCGGATAAGGGGCTGTATGCCGTCAAGACAGAGGACGGCGTGAAGCTGGGAGAAGTGGATGAGGAATTTGTCTATGAGACGCAGAAAGGAGATCGTTTTATCCTAGGATCGTTTGCATGGAGAGTGACGCACATCAGCAGGGATACGGTGACAGTCGTCCAGGCGCCGGTGGAAGGCGCTAGGCTTCCGTTTTGGAAAGGAGAGCTGAAAGGACGGGACAAGCGTACCGGAGAGGCGTTTGGGCGGATGCTGCATACATTGCAGGAGGCGCACGCGGACGGGACGCTGATCAAAGAGCTGGAACGGCTGGGGCTTGCGGCGTCCGCGGCAAAGCTGGCGGCTGGGTATTTGGGGCGGCAGATCAAAGCGGCGGGCAGCCTGGCAGACGACCGTACGATCATCATAGAGCATTTCAGGGATTCGTCTGGGAACAGCCAGCTTATGTTTCACTCGGTATTTGGCAGGCGGATCAATGCGCCGCTTGCGCTGCTGACAGCACACATCATACGGGAAGAGCTGGGGCTGGAGGCCGGGAATGTCGACGAAGAGGATGGTTTTTTAGTGTATGCTTATGGGGAACAGCCTTTGCCGGAAGGGGTGCTGTACAGGCTGGACCCGGATACCTGCATCAGAAAGCTGGAAATCCTGCTGCCGGAGACGCCGGTTTTTAACATGGCTTTTCGGTATAACAGCGCGCGTGCACTGATGATGGGTGTGAAAAAGAACGGGCGCCAGCCTTTGTGGGCGCAGCGGCTGAAAAGCGCACAGCTTTTGGAGCAGGTTGTCCGGGAAAAGGAGCATCCGCTGATTCGGGAAACAAGGCGGGAGTGTATGCAGGAATTGTGGGATTCCAAAGGGCTGCGCCAGCTTCTGTTGGATATCCGCGCGGGCGTTGTGAAGGTGCGCGAGATATACGTAGAAGTTCCGTCGCCGATGTCACTGCCGCTTCAGTGGAGCCAGGAGGCAGCAGTAATGTATGACTATGCGCCGACACCGGGAGGCATCCATGCGGCAGTGCAGGAAGCGCTAAAGGAAGAGCAAGCACAGGGAAAAGAGCTGGTGCTGCCCGGAGCAGCGGAATTATCACAGGTACAGGAAGCTTACGGGAAGCTGCCAGAGGATGCCAGACAG
This sequence comes from uncultured Eubacterium sp., assembly GCA_947090545.1. GTDB lineage: Bacteria > Bacillota > Clostridia > Lachnospirales > Lachnospiraceae > Eubacterium_J. Next base: position 10,953 of record CAMUPC010000107.1, read on the forward strand.
CTTCATACACTGCTGATGACGCAAGGCGATCTTGCCGCAGGCGAGCTGGATATCCCTGTGGAATGGCTGGAAGAGCTGGCACAGGACGGCAGGGCGCTGTATCTGGAACAGGGCTTGTGGATTGCAGCGGAGCAGGAAGAGGAGTATGCGCTGGCGGTATCCGGTCAAAGAAGCGGGCAGCAGTTAAAAACAGCACAGCAGTTAAAAACAATACAGCAGGCAGACATTAAAAAAGCGCAGCTCCATATCGTAAGGCGGATGCTGCGCTACCGGGGAGCCGCAGATGCAGCTCAGACAGCACAGCGGTACGGCTGGACAGAGAAGCTCGCAGAGGATCTTTTGGAAGAGCTCTGCCAAAAACAAGAAGCCGTAAGGCACGGCAGGCTGTATTATCATGCAGTACTGTACCAGCGCGCCCGGATGCAGACGCTGATCCATCGGAGGGAGGAGGCTAAGACCTGTCCGCCGCAGGCGTATGCGGCAGCGATGCTTGCACGGATGGAGAGCAGCGCCCCAGCACGGGAATGTCTGGAGCACGTATTAAAGCAGTATGCAGGAAGCTCGTTTCCTGCCGCTTCCTGGGAGACGATGGTACTCCCCGCACGGGTACATCCTTACCGGGAAACAATGCTGGATTCGTTTTTGGCAGAAGGCGAGATGTACTGGCAGATGGATGGAAACGGCGGACTGCGTTTTGCATATCAGGAAGAAGCGGACTGGGAAGCAGATTTAAGCGGCAGGCTGCAAGAGCTTGCAGAAGCCGGAGCGGAAAACGAAGCACGCATTTATGAAGCGCTGCTAAAGCGCGGAGCCAGCTTTATGCAGCCATTAAACCGCCTGCTGGACACAGGATCTGCGCATGAAGCACTGCTGTCACTGATGGCAAAGGGATACGTGTATGCGGACAGCTTTGTACCTGTACGCCAGTGGATCGAGCTGGAACGCTCAAAGAAAATGGCACCCAAGCGGCTGGCAAGTATGCGGGTAAAGGCGCTGCGCGCCGGGAGATGGGACGTGGTACGCCCGCCTATAGAGCAGACACACAAGGAAAGAATAGAGCAGGAACTGGAACGGTGTTTTGAACGCAGTCTGATTGTATGCCGGGAGACGGCTGCGGCTATGGGGATATCCTGGCAGGAAGCGCTGTCAGTGCTGCGTGTCTGGGAATATACCGGGCAGGCGAGAAGAGGGTATTTTGTGGAAGGCATGTCAGGGGCGCAGTTTGTCCGGGGAAGAGATGCCAAGGCAGTATTGCGGGTGCTGCAAAAACCAGAGGAGAAGCTTGTATGGGTACATGCAACAGACCCGGCGCAAAGCTGGGGGAATATCCTGCCGCATCAGGAGGGGCGCGGGTTTATGCGTGTGCCTGGGACGGCGGCTGCGTGCCTGGGCGGGCGCGTGGCGGCGGTGATGGAGCGGCAGGGGAAGCTGCTGCGGTTGTTTGAAAAGGAGGCGGCTGAAGCGTGTATGGAGGAGTTTGTTAGGGAGTTTCATAGGGGGAGGATTTTTGCGGGGATGAAGCGGGTTGTGGTGAAGGAATATCCGGGGGAAGCGAAGGAGGCGATGGAGCGGGCTGGGTTTTGCAGGGAGATGCAGGATTATGTGCTGTATCGGGAGTGAAAAATGGTGGGGGATTTTTTTGGGGGGGGGGCGGAACGGACGCTGGGAGAGGGGATTGGCACGACCTGGCTGCGTCCGTTCCAGA
>CAMUPC010000108.1 GCA_947090545.1 uncultured Eubacterium sp.
CTGGCTGCGCCTTTGGAAGAAGGTTTAGAAGCACTTAGCATCCTGCTGAACAAAAACAGGGGCGAAGCCAAGCGGCACCTTTAGCTGCTGGCTGCAAGCCAGGGCGAATTGGTACAGCGTTGCGGGATGAACGGTGAATACAGTGCCTGAATTTTGTGCCAGCGCAAGGCGGAGGAAGGAAGCGATGTGGTTCCATCGCTGACTGACGACAACGCGGCGATGGCGCAAAAGGCAGGTGCTGTATTTACCGTTCATCCCGCAATGCTGTGCCAAGTGCCGCGCCCGGACGGTGCCACAGCTTCCCGCAGGATGCTTAGTGCTTCTTAACCTTCTGGAACGGACGCAGCCAGGGCGTGCCAATCCCCTCTCCCAGCGTCCTCCCTCGCAAAAAGTACAACACACAACCAAAATAATGCTAACTACTCCTGGCAGTATGCCACACCCCGCGATACTACCGGAATATCCGCGTAAGATCCTCCTGGCTATACAGCTCCACATCCTTACTCTTTAACAGTCTCGCCGCCTCATCCCCATTAGAAATCTTACAAATAATCGAAGCATCATCCTCCTTATTCGACAACGCATACATATATTCCACATTCAGCCCCGCTTCACACACATGGCTCAAGATTTCCTGTAGGCTCCCCACATGATGCGACAGCTTCACTGCAAGCACATCCGAGAGCATCGCCGAAAACCCATGCTCCTTCAACGCCGCCTGCCCAGCCTGCGGGTCGTTTGTAATCAGGCGCAGCAGCCCGTACTCGCTTGTATCGGCAAGGCTTAGCGAGATGACGCTGACCTGCTTTTGCTTAAGCACATCCAGCACTTCCCCAAGCCTTCCTTCTTTATTTTCTATAAAAACTGACAACTGTTTAATAAACATAGTCCCCTCCTGTGCCATTTTTATGCACTGATTCTCTGCCATTTCCTACGGCTGCTTTCTTCTTACGATTCATAGCTTGTAAGAAACGCCTTCTGGTTCATCTCCACGGTCTTAGGCGGCACTGTTTTTGCAATTACCGTAAGCCATGCTTCTTTGGAAAAATCCATGTGCTTTGCTGCCATCCCAAGCACAATGATATTGAATACCTTGGCGTTTCCGAGCTTTTTGGCTTCTTCCATCGCGTTGATCTGATAGACGGTATGTTCTTTTTCCAGGTCCTCGATAATATGCTCTGGATACTGTGCGGCGCCTGTGACGACCGTAATCGGTTCTATGCGCTGGTCGTTGATAATTAATACGCCGTCTTTTTTCAGAAAATGCGCGTACCGAAGCGCTTCCAGCTTTTCAAAGGCGATCAGCACATCTGCCTGGCCCTGTTCTACAATCGGTTCTGCAACCTTGTCCCCATAGCGCACGAATGTAACGACACTGCCGCCCCGCTGTGCCATGCCGTGTACCTCCGACAATTTTACATCATATCCGGCGTCTAAGGTAATGCCGCCGAGAATGCGGCTGGTGAGCAGTGTCCCCTGCCCGCCGACGCCTACAATCATAATATTTTTCGTCATGCTTTCCTCCCTGTTTTTATAAATTCGATCAATGCTTCCACATCGTCAAAATCGTCATAATCCCCTAGGATTCCCTCGCGGTGGTAAACAATCCCGTTTTTCTCATTCCGTTCTAGGCAGTCTAGCAAAGCTGCTTCTCCGTACCTTTTACAGAACAGTGAAAACGCGTACGGCTTGCTTTTGCCCAACAATCCCTTGCGGCAGTCCTCTGCGCACAAATAGCAGTGGCTGAGATCTTTTTCCAAAGAACATTTGCGGTTTTCGCACCAGTCCTTCTCCTCACAGACGCTGCATCCCGCACATTTGCCATTTTCTGAACACAGGCAGCAGGCAAGCCCGCATCTTGCAATTCCCAGTTCCCGTTTCATCCTTCTTCACTCCTTACGCCTGTACTCGCTTAATCGCGCCAAATTTGCACAACTGCTCGCACAGCCCGCATCCGTTACACATCGTCTCGTCGATGGCTATGGTGCCGTCTGCTTTTTTTGTCAGAGCCGGGCAGCCTGGCTTTAAGCACATGCCGCATTTTTTGCACTGATCTTCCACCGGCGCGCATTTATAGGGAAATACATTGCCTTTTAACAGCACGCACGGCGCCTTTGTAATAATGACGGAAACCGCGTCTCTTGCCGTTTCTTCCTTTACCATGCGCTCCAGCTCTTTCGTATCGAATGCGTCTACTTCCATCACGTGTTCAATTCCCATCGATTTGCACAAATGGTAAATGCTGATTGCCGGCACTGTCTCGCCCTTTAGCGTCTTTCCGGTTGCCGCGTGGTCCTGGTGCCCGGTCATTCCGGTTGTGGAATTGTCCAGTATGATGACGGTTCCGGTGCCCTGGTTGTAAACCATATTCATCAAGGAGTTGACACCTGTATGCATAAACGTAGAATCGCCGATCACAGCAACCCAATTTTTGATATAGTCCCTGCCTTTTGCCTTTTCCATGCCGTGCAGCGTGGAAATGCTTGCGCCCATGCAGATCGTCGTGTCGATCACGCTCAGAGGCGGCACCGCGCCGAGCGTATAGCAGCCGATATCTCCCGCCGCATGGATATGCAGGCGGCTTAATACGGAAAAGACGCTTCTGTGCGGACAGCCCGGGCATAAAATCGGCGGCCTTGCCGGAACCTTTGCCGGAGCTTTGGCTTGTGTTTTTTCGTTTAAGATTTTTTCGCGGATCATATTTGCGGAATATTCGCCCTGTACGGTAAACAGCTCTTTTCCGACAGCTTTGATTCCCCATGATTTTACCTGTTCTTCAATTACAGGCTCCAGCTCTTCAAATATGTACAGCGTATCGACCTTGGAAGCAAATTCCTCGATCAGCTTTCTTGGAAGCGGATGCACCATGCCAAGCTTTAATACCGAAGCGTTCGGACATGCCTCCTTGACATACTGGTACGGAATGCCGCTTGTAATAAATCCGACCGACGTGTCCTGATACTCTGCACGGTTTACCGGAAACGAGCAGCCGTCCTGTGCCATCGCCTTTAGCCTTTGCTCCACATACACATGGCGCCCGATCGCGTTTGCCGGCATCATAACAAATTTTGCAGGATTTCTTTCATATACTTTATCCTCCGGCACGCATCGATCTTCCAGCGTCACCGTTCCCTGCGAATGCGCCAGGCGTGTTGTTGTGCGCACAATGACAGGGGTATCGTACTGCTCGCTCAGCTCGAAGGCAAATTTTACAAAATCCTTCGCTTCCTGGCTGTCCGAAGGCTCTAAGACAGGCACCATCGCTGCCCTTGCCACGCAGCGGGTATCCTGCTCGTTCTGGGAGCTGTAAAGCCCCGGGTCATCCGCGGCGACTAGGACAAGCCCGCCGTTGACCCCGCTGTACGATACGGTATACAGCGGATCACTTGCCACGTTGACGCCTACATGCTTCATCGACGCCATCGCACGCACCCCGCTGATCGAAGCACCGACCGCTACTTCTGTCGCCACCTTTTCATTTGGCGCCCACTCCGCGTAGATCTCGTCATATAACGCGATATGTTCACTGATTTCCGTACTCGGCGTACCCGGATACGCAGCAGATACTTTGACGCCTGCTTCATACGCGCCCCGTGCGATCGCCTCATTTCCAAGCATAATCTTTTTTTCCACGAAATGTTCCTTCCTTTCTGTAAGCTTTTCTTTTTGTCTGTTAAATTTTTCTTAAATCCTTCACTCTCTGCGCTTTTCCTTCAAACCGCTGCAAGGTATTCGGCGACTCTAAGCGGATCTTTGCGTCCAGCCCAAGCACGATACGCAGCCTGTGCTTGATTTTTTGCTCCAGCTCCTGTAGCTTGCGAAACTCGTCTACCGCATCGGCAAGCTCCACGCGGATCTCCAGCCTGTCGGTATGGTCTTTCCTCGTCACGATAATCTCATAATGCGGGCCGATCTGTTCGATGCCAAGCAGCACCTCTTCGATCTGGCTCGGGAATACGTTGACGCCGCGGATCTTTAACATATCATCCGTCCTGCCGTCCAGGTTTTCCATACGGACGGTTGTGCGCCCGCATTTGCACGGCTCATAAATAAGCCTTGTGATGTCCTTGGTACGGTAGCGGATCAGCGGCAGCGCTTCCTTATAGATACACGTAATAACTAACTCCCCTTTTTCGCCAGGCGGCAGCACTTCCCCGGTTTTCGGGTCAATAATTTCAGGTATAAAAAAGTCCTCATTGATATGCATTCCGCACAAATACTGGCATTCGCCGGATACGCCAGGACCGTTCAGCTCGCTCATGCCGTAATTGGACGTGACAAGCATCTCGTCGCCCCAGAGCTTGTGCATCTCCGTACGCATCGCTTCGGTTAACAGTTCGCTGCCCAGCAGCCCGATTTTTACATGCAGATCTGTCTTTGGGTCAATCCCCATCTGCATCGCCACTTCCGCAATGCGCAGCGCATAAGACGGCGTCGCTACCAAAAGCGTCGTCCCAAAATCCTTCATAAACATAATCTGCTTTTCCGTATTTCCGGTCGAGGACGGCACCATCGCAGCCCCGATCTTCTCCAGCCCGTAATGCAGCCCCAAAGCGCCCGTAAACATCCCGTATCCAAAACAGATCTGCGCGACGTCCTGCTTGGTAGCGCCTCCTAACGCCGCGATTCTGGAAACGGTCTCCGTCCACACGTTAAGATCTCTTCTTGTATACCCCACGACGGTCGGTTTTCCTGTCGTGCCGCTTGACGCATGGATGCGCACCAGCTCATCCTTTGGCACCGCAAACAGCCCAAACGGATAATTGTCCCTCATATCCTGTTTGGTAATAAACGGCAGCCGCTTCAAATCGGAAAGCGTACGGATATCGTCTGGCTTTACGCCGGCTGCATCCATTTTTTTGCGGTATGGCTGCACCTTTTCATATACCCGGCGAACCGTTTCCTGTAGCCTTGCCAGTTGGAGTGCTTCTATCTCGGCACGCGGCATTGTCTCTTCTTTTGCCCAAATCATGTCTGTTTCTCCTTTGACTGTTTATTTTCACTTCTTTGCTTTTTATTTGCGCACATAGTGGTATTTTATCATAAAACTGGGTGGTATGCTACTAAAATTTAATGGAATAAAGTCCGGGAGACAGCCAAACCGCATGTTACGTTCCTAAAAGACGAATAACAAAGGATGTGCAAAATAAACTGTGTACAACTTCACAGATTATTCAGCACACCCCATATAACATCATTTTCATAAGGTTCCTCACAAATCCATTTTCTCCGCTTTTCTTTGCAATATGAGCGGCGTCATTTTCTCCATTACTTTATCCGCCAGAAGTTCCCCCATTTCGCGAAGCTCCTTCTGATTTTTCGCCCACTCAGCCGCTTTTTGCATTTCTTCTTGCCGTTCGCTTAAAATTACATATTCTTCACACATTACTGCCTCCTACCCTTGGAACCTTGCGAATCGCTTCCTCCGTAATCAAAATCTTATGATCGCGTTTTTTAGCCATTTCCAAATCCATACACAAGCTACTCTCCTTTTGTTCCCTCCTGTTCCTTGGCACTGCAACCACCTCCTGCTGTCTTTTCATTATACCGCCAGCTTCCAGCAATTACAACAAAAACCTCAAAGCAAATCAATCATCTTTAGCACCCTCCCCTTTTTCTCCGCACTGCAATTTTTAAGCTTCTCCAGAATCATCTCATCCAGCGGCTGCTCCAGGCTGTTTTCCGCGTCAAACGTATACTCCCCGCTGATAAATACATCCACGCTGCATTGCAGGATATTCGCTATTTTAACAAGGACGGTCAGGGATGGATTCGCACGTCCGCACTCAATATTGGAAATATGGCTGGGATTGACGTCCAGTGCGTTTGCAATGGATTCCTGCGTAATGCCAAGGTTATTTCTCCGCTTTTTAATATTTGCGCCTATCGTCTTAAAATCTAAATCTGTCATCTCTGCCGTCTCCTTCCTGCCATCATTTTAAAGAAGTCTTACACGCAGATTAACAAGTTAAAACAAATATACTTTAGCTATAGCTAAAGTTTTGATAGAAAACTGACGATAATACAAAGGAAATGTCTGGAAAAGAACGTAACAGATTTTGGAGGAAACGACGGATGACATATACATCATTTGGATTTTACCTGTTTCTGGCTTTTGTGCTTTTGCTGTATTACGCGGCTCCGCTGCGGGTGCGGTGGATCATCCTGTTCGCCGCAAGCGGCGCCTTTTATATGCTTGCGTACCGCACAGGCTGGTGGATCATGCTCTTAAGCGGCATATTTTCTTATGGAGCCGGGCTGCTGCTGCAAACATGCACCAGATACCGGAAATGGATTTTTTTCTCCGCGGCGGCAATGATCACGCTGCCGTGGTTTTGTGTCAAAAACGGGAACTTTTTATTAGGCGCTGTATGCGGCAGGCAGCCCGTTGCATGGATCATCCCGCTTGGCATCTCTTTTTATACCTTGCAGATCCTTGCTTATCTGGCTGACATTTACAAAGGAGAGATTCGGGCAGCAAAAAATCCTGCGCAATACCTGCTGTTTTTATTCTTTTTCCCGCAGGTTATCCAGGGGCCGATTCCGCGTTTTGGGCAGCTCTTTCCCCAGCTTGTAAAGGGGCGCCGGTTTGAGGAAGCATATTTGATCAAAGGCTTCCAGTTGATCTTATGGGGATTTTTTTTGAAGCTGATGATTGCAGACCGTGCGGATATTATCGTGCGTGAAGTATTTGGGCATCCGCAAAAATATACCGGATGCTATGTGCTCGCTGCCGGCATTTTGTACAGCCTGGAGCTGTATACGGACTTTCTTGCCTGTGTAAAGCTTTCGCAGGGGAGCGCCGCACTGTTTGGCATTGGCCTTGCCGAAAATTTCAGGCGCCCGTATTTTGCCTGTTCGGTCAAAGAATTTTGGCGCAGATGGCATATTTCCTTAAGCGGCTGGCTGCGAGACTATGTTTACATCCCGCTTGGCGGAAGCAGGCACGGCGCAAGGTACGCCAACCTGTTTGTTACCTTCTGCATCAGCGGGATCTGGCACGGCGCCGGCTACAAGTTTTTATTCTGGGGAATGCTGCACGCGTGCTACCAGATCGCCGGAAGCTTGTCCGCTCCTGTAAAAGCCCGTGTTTACGAGCGTATCCAAATGCCTCGGAACGTAAAAATAATGTTACAGCGGATGGGCGTATTTTTCTGGGTGATGTGCGCATGGATTATTTTCAGGGCGGACAGCTTAACGATTGGGCTTTCTATGCTAAGAAGCATGTTTGCTGACTGGAATCCGTGGATTTTTTTCAACGACAGCCTGCTTACGCTTGGGCTGGACTGGAAGGAATGGTGCGTGCTTGCCGCATCTGTCTGCTTCTTATTTTATATCGAACACAAACAGGAGCAGGGAACAAGCATCCGAAACGCCGTATTGCAAAATCCGGTATATATCCGCTTTGCGGTTTATCTTGCGGCATTTCTTACTATTATGATCTTTGGCACCTATGGATTTGGCTTTGATCCAAAAGATTTTATATACGGAGGTTTTTAATGAAACGAAACAAGCAGGGCAACCCAAAAAAGCAGCGCGACCACGGCAGGTTTTTCCTCGCCTGCACCGCCTTTGCTGCTCTCCTTATTACATGTATCCTGGCGGTATACCAGATCATCGTTCCCAAGTTTTTTTACGACAATGACTGGCCCACGACATCCGGTTACCGTGGATTTTACCAACTGGAAGCGCATACCGCCGACGTATTGTTTTTCGGCAGCAGCCACGCCGCGTCATTTTTTATCCCGCAGGAGCTGTATAACAGCTATGGCATCACCAGCTATAACCTGGGCTGCGAGCAGCAAAACCTCGTCGTTTCCTACTACTGGTTAAAAGAAGCGCTGCGTTACCAGCAGCCAAAAGCAGTGATCTTAGACTGCTACATGCTGTTTGAATACAATGCAAAGGAACCGTTAAACACAGCAGAAAGCTGCACCAGAAAAGCGCTGGATTTTATGAAATGGTCGCCCGTCAAGCAGGAAGCCGTAAAGACGATCTGCGCGCTGGATGAAAACCAGTCGCTGCTTAGCTATTATTTCCCGAACATCCGGTACCACACCAGATGGAAAGGGCTTTCGCAAAACGATTTTCATGCTGCCCGGCAAAAAAGCCATTATGAGTTAAAAGGCTATGCCCCGCTCGCCGGATACTGCGGCTACACAGAATTTGCCCCATTTGAGCGCCCTGGCGGTGAAACGAAGGCTGCGATGGTGCCGCTGATGGAAGCCTATCTGGACAAGCTGCGCCTGCTGTGCGAACAAAACTTAATTTCACTCGTTCTCGTAAAAAACCCGTCCACCTCGCAGACTGCGGAGAAATCCGCGGCAATCAAGGAATATGCTAACCGGCATAACCTGCTGTTTTTGGACTATAATGAAAAAACACTGTATGATCAGGCCGGCTACTGCTTTGCAGCAGACAACCACGACGGCGGGCACGGCAATCTCTGGGGCGCCCAAAAAATCACGAACGATCTTGGACGCACGTTAAAAGAACAAGGCATTGCAGACAGCAAAACCAGCCAGCAATGGGAGCAGACAAAAGCGTATTACAAAGGAATCCAAAAGGACTGCTGCCTTGCGCATATTTCTGACCTGGATACGTACCTGTACCAATTAAAAGACTGCCGGTACGATATTTTCATCGCTTCCAAAGGAGACTGTACTTCGTTTTTCAAAGAGTCCTCCGCACAGATGTTGGCAAGGCTTTCCTGTAGCACCAACCTCTATGGCGCGCAAGTGCCTGGCTTTCTTGCAGTGATCTCAGACGGCAGCGCAGCCGAACAAGCAGGAGCCGGGGAGCTTGCCGCAGAAGGCACGCTTGCAGACAGTTTTATAACCTATGACATAAGAAGCGCAGATACCGAGCACGCAGAGGCCAGCTCGATTGAAATTGACGGAACACAGCGGTCAAAAAACAGCCGCGGGCTGAATATTGTCGTCTACCGTCGTGATATCAAAAAAGTAGTCGACGCCGTCTGCTTCGATACAGGCGCAGAGGGAAATCCTGCCATCCGGTAATCTGCACCCGTATGCTTATTTTCGATAACGCAGCATCGCATCCTCTAAAGACCGAAGCCCTGCCGTAGCGCCCAACTGCTCCACCGCACAGGAAGCCGCCGCACACGCGAACCTGCCGCATTCCTCCAGCTCCATCCCCTCGGACAGCGCCCATAAAAAGCCTGCCGCAAAGCAGTCTCCCGCTCCCGTGCTGTCAACCGCCTCCCGCACCGGATAAGCCGGAATACGGTAAGCGCCTGTGCGCGTATGGATCAGGCATCCCCTGCTCCCGCATTTAATCACCGCACATCCCACCCCAGCTTCGACCAGCAGCCTGGCATTACGTTCTGCATCTTTGTCGCCTGTCAGCAGCGCGATCTCCGCTTCATTCGGAAACAGGTAGTCTAGGTACGGCAGCAGACATTTCAAGTCCTCAAGCCGCTCGCCGTTTTTCGCCTTTGTCATATCGGCAGCAAGCACCCGCCCCGGCTTGCTTTTGATCCTGCAAAAGACCTGCTCCATCGCTGGAATATCCAGCAGCGGCGAAACAAACATCCCCGCAAAGCACACCAAGCCTGCCGCGTCGTCCAGATACGGTTCGATATCCTGCCTGGCAAGCCTTCTGAGGCTTCCGTGCGGATTGGTCAGAAAATACCGTTCCCCGCGCGCATCTACCAGCACAAGATTGGCGCCTGTTTCCAGCCCGTCCTCTATTTTGACGCATCCTGTATCGACACCCGCGCTTGACAAAAATGCAAGCACCTGTTTTCCTGCATCGTCATTGCCGACCTTGGTGACAAGCTCCACCTGCTTTCCAAAACGCGCAAGCACGACTGCCTCATTCAATGCATCCCCGCCGCAGGAAAGCCGTACTTCTTTTACTGGCTGGGAGCCTGTCAAAAACACATCCGGCGTAACTGGGCGTGCCAGAATATCGACGATCGCGGCGCCTATCACAGTCACATCTTTTTTCCGGCGCGACGGTTTGTTTGCTGTTGTATTTTGTTCCCGCTGTTCTTTTTGCTTCATTGGTATTCTCCTTTGCCTGTCTGCTAATTTTTCTGCGGGTACCAGCTTTACAGCCCGGCAGCCACAAGGCATCCCGCAATTACAGCCTGCACAGCCAGCAACGCAGGCACGCCAATCCGAAATTTATTTTTTTGTGTCTTATGATGAAACAAATGCATCGCCGCAAGCCCCCCTGCCGCGCCGCCAAGCAGCGACATGCCAAGCAGCGTAGCTTCTTTGATTCTCCATTTCCTGCGGACTGCTTTGCGCTTATCGATCCAAAACAGCAAAAATGTCGATAAATTCAGCACAAGCAAATAGCACAAAATCCCCTGGTTCAGTGTCATAAAACCAGCCCTTTCCCCTTGTTTTTAAAATCTGTCGGCACAATCCGCCATTCCGTAAACCTCCCGGTAAAGCTGTTCCTTGATCCTTGCAAAGCACTCCCGCTCCACCCCTCCCTGCGACGTCATAAGCAGCAGCGGAATCTCTTTTTTTCCCTCAGAAATCGGCGGCTGGACATAAGGGTATTTATTTACAAAAAATCCGTTTCTTTCATAAAACGCAACCCGCCGTTTTGCAAGCGCGTTTTCGGGCAGCTCTACTTCCAGGCAGATGCGATGCGCAAACAACTGTTTTACTTCTGTCAGAACCAAAGAGCCCAGGCCGCTGCTTCTAAAAGCCGGATCAACCGCAAAATGCTCGATAAACGTCAGATCCGAAAACCGCCATATGGCAAGAAACGCCCGGATTTCCCGCTGCCCGGCGCTTTTCCTGGCAAATGCAGTCTTTTGTGAAGGCTCTTTGTTCGCATAGGCCGCATAGATTTCATAGTTTTGTTTCAAAAGAAGCGCCTTCTGCTCCTGGTAGCTGCGGTATTCATCTGGCGGAAAGCTGCGTTCCATCAGGGAAAATACCTGATCAAATTCATCCTGCCTTATTTTTTCCAACATATCTCTTCCTCATGATTCAGCCACAACATAAGCCTGGTACTTGTCCCGGTCTGCCTTATGGCATTTTACAAGAATGCGCGTTCCGTTTTCTTCATACGTACTCTTAAGCACCTCGGACTGCTCCATAAAATAAGACACAACCTCGCCGTCCGTATAAGGAATCAAAAATTCCGCCTGTACATAATCCGCATAAAGCCTGCTTAATATCACCTGCACCAAAAGCTCCACAGACGACGCTTCTTTTGCAGATACATAGAGTTTATCTTCACCGACAAGCTTAGGATATTCAACGTCCTGCCCGCAGCGGTCTGCTTTGTTATATACCGTAAGCATCGGAATATCCGCGGTATGAAGCTCCTCCAACAGCTCCTGCGTAGTCTGCATATGCTCTTTGTAGTCGCAGTCTGAGCGGTCTACGACCTGTATCAGCAGGTCTGCATTTTCCACTTCCTCCAGTGTCGCGCGAAATGCCTTGACAAGCCCATGCGGAAGCTTGTGGATAAATCCTACCGTATCCGACAGCAGAAAATCCTGGTTATTCCCAGTACAGATTTTCCTGACCGTCGTATCCAGCGTCGCAAACAGCATATCCTTTTCCAGTACTTTTTTCTCCTCATCCTGTACATACCGGTCTACCATCGCGTTTAAAATCGTCGACTTTCCCGCGTTTGTGTAACCGACCAGCGCGACTAACGGGATTCTCGCCTCCTGGCGCTGTTTGCGCTGAACCTGCCGTTCACTGGAAATTTCTTTTAGCTTCCGCTCCAGCTCTGTAATCCTTTTTTCAATTTTTCTGCGGTCTAACTCCAGCTTTTTCTCGCCCGCGCCGCGGCTGCTCATACTGCCGCTTGTACCGCCCTGCCTGGTCAGCGCATCGTGCATCCCAACCAGCCTTGGCAGCAGATACTTAAGCCTTGCCGTCTCGACTTGCAGCTTTGCCTCCCTTGTCCGGGCGCGGTTTGCAAAGATATCCAATATCAGGGACGTACGGTCTAAGACCGGCTTTTCCAGCTCTTTTTGCAGGTTGGAAAGCTGAGACGGCGTGAGCGCATCGTCAAATACGACGACATCCGCTTCCAGAAGCGATGCTGCTTCCTTGACCTCCTTTGTTTTGCCTGTACCGATATACAGTGATTTGTGCACATGTTCCGCCTTTTGTGTTGCTATGCCTACAGGTTCCATATAGCAAGCCTTTGCCAGATTTTTTAGTTCCTCCATGGAACGGGAAAATGATTCGTTGTCTGTGTCATGCTGCAAGCCGACAAGCAGTGCACGCTCGTATTGGCTGGTGTCTGGTTCGATTGGGATTGGGGCTGGGGCTGCTTTGTGATTGTCCAGATCTGTGTGGTTTGTATCTGAATCTGGGGTGGTTGGTGTTAGGTCTGGTGTGGTTGCTGCTGGTTGGTGTTGTAATGTCATTGTTTGATGCTCCTTTCCTGGTTGCCCACTGATGGGGGGAGTATGGGTGTTCTGTGTCATGTGCTGACTTGGATAAATGGGGGGGTGGTTTGGGCGAGTGTTTTTGGGGAGGGGGACGCTGGGAGAGGGGATGGGCACGCCCTGGCTGCGTCCGTTCCAGAAGGTTAAGAATCCCTAAGCCTCCTGCGGGAAGCTGTGGCACCGTCCGGGCGCGGCACCTAGTTCGC
>CAMUPC010000109.1 GCA_947090545.1 uncultured Eubacterium sp.
GCCCTGGCTTACAGCCAGCAGCTAAAGGTGCCGCTTGGCTTCGCCCCTGCTTTTTGGGCAGAATGCTAAGGGCTTCTAAACCTTCTTCCAAGGTCGCAGCCAGGGCGTGCCAATCCCCTCTCCCGGCTGGTTATCGCAAGCTTTGCAAAAAAGATGGTGCATATGGACAGATGGTGCCCCAATTTTTGCTCGGAGGGATTACCAGCGAGCCAGCATACTGGATGCAAGTTAAATGTGGACTATAATTTTTGTAGAGCAAGCGAGAACCAGCCGGAGGAAGGGGCGCGGGACTGGCTTCCGGTTCCTTTGGAAAAATGTTAGGAGCCCTTAGCATCCTGCTCAATACAGCAGGGGCGAAGCCAAGCGGCACCTTTAGCTGCTGGCTGTAAGCCAGGGCGAACTAGGTGCCGCGCCCGGACGGGGCCATAGCGTAAACGCAGGATGCTTAGGGCTCCTTACATTTTGGAATCGGAACCGGAAGCCAGTCCCGCGCCCCTTCCTCCAGCGTCCTCCCCGGAATAAAATCCCCCAAAAAAAGACGCACTACCACATACCCAAGTTACAAATAATCAAGGAGAACAACGCATGAATATCATAAATCCAAATTTAATCAAAACAAAAGTACCAAACCTTGGCGTATATGAGCGCGGCGATGACCTATTTATGAAAGAAAACGTGCGTCGAATAGAAATAATTGCCGTAGCCCCGAAAAACTATAAGATCACCGCAAACGTTCTAGGCAGTACAGGCAGGGTCTATCACACCAAAGCAATCGTTGCGTTTTTGCATCAGGGTGTGCTGATCAAAGATACCGGATGTGACTGTGAAGCGCGCAGGCAATACTCAGGCATGTGCAAGCATATCGTAGCGATGATGCTGGAATATAATTACCAGGCGAACAGCGGGCAGCTTGATCAACTTATGGTAGAGGAAACAGAAAGCAGCTCCGCTCAGAAAGAAACCCCGCGCTCGCTTGTAAAGCGGAAAAACCCTGTAAAATCAAGCGATGTGGAGATGAAAAGGCTCGTGGACTACTATGTACTGCAAGACCGCAACCAGTTTTGCCAGCAGTATGGAAACGGGGATGTCAGGCTGGTGCCGACACTGCATCTGGAAGCGGACAGGGAATCGCTGGACTTAAAGATCGGGACGACGCAGCTTTATGTCGTGAAGGATATTGGTGAGCTGATAGACAACATCAAGCAGATGCGGTATGTGTCTTATGGGAAAAAACTTGCCTTCACGCACAGCCAAAGCGCTTTTACAAGGGAATCGACCGGGATTGTAAACTTATTGCTGGAAATGGATAACGAAAATGAATTTTCTTACCGCTACCAGAGCTGGGGTTACAGCAGCACACAGCAGAGAAGATCCGTCACGCTGTCTCCGCCGATGCTGGATCGTTTGATGGAGATGTATGAGGGAAAAGAACTGCAAGTAGATGATCAATTATTAAATCAGGAAGTAAAAGTACCTGTACTTCGCAAAAACCCAAAGCTTCCGATAAAGATAATTGGAAATGCTAAGCAGGGAGCGGATGTGGAGATGGAAGCGGTCTTTCTGACAGAAGGCGGCAGGCAGTGGTATTTGTTGTGGAGACAGTGCTTTTATATCTGTACAAGAGAATATTACGACCAGGTCAAAGGCTTTTTAAAGCTGATGGTGCGGCAGCGCGAACAGCTAAAGAAAAACAGTTATTACGGGAGATACAGAACCTATTATGAAGAATTGTCGAATCCGACATTTTATTTAAGTGAAGCTGATTTTGGGGCGTTTGCGAAAAATGTGCTGCCGATGGCTTCCAACGCGCTGGATATCCGAATTGAGAAGGTGGATTTTGCGGCTTATGAGCCGGAAGAGGCGGTATTCCGCAGCTATCTGGATAAAATTGGCAGCCATATTGAATGCAAGGCGAAGGTATTGTATGGAGATCGGGAATTTGATGTGGCGAAAATTCCTGTAAAGGAAGAAGCGATCCGCGATATCCGCCGGGAATATGAGGTGCGCAGTATCCTGGAAGGATACTTTGAGGTGGCGTCTGACCAGCAGACGTATTACAGTAAGGAAGAGGATTTGATGCTTGGCTTTCTGGAAGTCGGGCTGCCCCAGTTGGAATCGGTCTCGGAGATTTTCGCGACAGACCGTTTTAAAAATATGCGGGTCGTTCCGATGCCGACGGTGACGGCTGGCATTGTCATCAAAGGCAATCTGCTGGATGTAAGCTGGAATATCGAGGGCATGAGTGCGCAGGAAGTGATGGACATTCTGGCGGATTATAAAAAGAAAAAGAAATATCACAGGCTGAACACGGGCGAGTTTCTGCGGATGGATGAAAATTCACTTGCGGTATTGGCGGAATTAAACGAAGGGCTGCATCTGACAAAAGAGGAGTTAAAGAAGCGCAAAGCAGAGGTGCCGCTGTACAGATCCTTATATCTGGATTCTTTAATGAAGGATCATGCAGACTACATAAGGCTGGAGCGTGATAAGAAGTTTAAGGCTGTGATCCGGGAGATGCGTTCGATGGAGGATGGAGACAGGGAGGTGCCGGATCAGATCCATGCTGTGCTGCGCCCGTATCAGGAGATTGGCTTTCAGTGGCTGTGCTCGCTTGCAAAATTTGGCTTTGGCGGTATTCTTGCCGATGATATGGGGCTTGGCAAGACGCTGCAAGTGCTTACCTTTTTGGCGGCAGAACCGCAGGCAAAGGCGCTTGTCGTCTGCCCGGCTTCTCTGATCTATAACTGGGAGGAGGAGTGCAGGCGTTTTTATCCCGCGGCGGATCTTTCTGTTGTGGCAGGCGCTGTGCATGTGAGACAGGAACAGATTGAACAATGTGCAGAGTGCCAGATTTTAATTACATCGTATGATTTGTTAAAACGTGATATAGATTATTATGAAGGCAGGCATTTCGACTATATGATTATAGACGAAGCACAGTATATTAAAAATGCTACGACACAGGCGGCAAAAGCGGTGAAAGCGATTTCCTGTACTTGCCGGTTTGCACTGACCGGAACGCCGATTGAAAACCGCCTGAGTGAATTATGGAGTATTTTTGAATTTTTAATGCCGGGTTATCTGTTCAGTTATAAACAATTTAAAGAAGAGCTGGAGGCGCCGATTGCAGAGAACAGGGACGAAGCAGCCAGAATCCGTCTGTCGCGCTTTGTGCGCCCGTTTATTCTGCGCCGCCTGAAAAAAGATGTATTGAAGGAACTGCCGGATAAGGTAGAAGAGGTCGTGTATGCGCGGATGGAGGGCGAGCAGAACAGCCTGTATCTGGCGCGTGAGAAACAGCTTCTTATGACGCTCTCAGAACAGACAGAAGAAGAGTTTAAGACGCAAAAGCTCTGGATTTTAGCAGAATTAACAGCGCTGCGCCAGATTTGCTGCGACCCGCTGTTAGTTTATGAAAACTACGAGGGCGAATCAGCAAAGACCAAGACATGTATGGAGGTTGTGGAAAACGCGGTCAGCGGCGGGCATAAGGTTTTGCTGTTTTCGCAGTTTTCTTCGATGCTGGAGCATTTGTTTGTCAAGCTCTCGGAACAAGGGCTGCGGGCATTTTTACTGACAGGAAAGACGAGCAAGGAGGAGCGGCGGCGCCTGGTAGCAGAGTTTCAAGCCGGAAATGCAGACGTATTTTTAATTTCTTTAAAAGCGGGCGGAACGGGGCTGAACCTGACCGCGGCGGATATGGTCATCCACTATGACCCTTGGTGGAACCTGGCAGCGCAGAATCAGGCGACCGACCGTGCTTACCGGATCGGGCAGGATAACAAGGTTACCGTGCTGCGGCTGATTATGAAACATACGATCGAAGAACGTATTTTAAAGATGCAGGAGGACAAGCAGAATCTTGCCGATTCCATTATTTCCGAGGATGGAATCTCAATCAGCGGCTTGGATAAGCAGCAGCTCCTTTCTGTTTTAGAAGAAAAAAAGGATTGACAAATGCGAAAAGCTGTGTTAATGTACTGAATATAGAAATAACAATTGAATATCCGTAGAAACCGAAGATGTGGAGATAAAAATAGTTGTGCATGTCCAGAGAGTCCGGGCAGGTGGGAGCCGGATCAAACGCAGATTATTAAATGGACCACGGAGGGCGCAGTCAAAAGCAGCATGTTACTGCCTAGTATTCTGCGACGTTGGGCATACGTTAGTTGCCGGAGATATGATGGTATCTCGTCAAAGTGCGCAGGGTTTCCTGTGAAGCAAGGTGGCACCGCGGATGAATAGGAACAAAATATTGACAGGATTATTTTATTTGCTTTTATGCCAGGCAGAAATATATTTTGGATTCATACACCCGTCCTTGATCGTGTAGTTGATACATGGATCATGGACAGGGTGTTTTTTTGTTGCAAAGAAGTTTTGTTTGAAGAAAATCTTATTAGGAAGATGCTTGTCAGGAGGGAAAAGCTATGATCTATCCATCGTTAGCCCAGGCACGAGAACTGGGAGCAAAAGGAAACAGAATACCTGTGAAAATGGAATTGTATGCAGATACGGTTACGCCGGTACTTGCGGTGCGCCGCTTAAAGAAGGCGAGCCGTCACTGCTTTCTGCTTGAGAGTGCGGAGAAGTCAAGGCGGTGGGGCAGATATTCGTTCTTGGGCTACGATCCGGCAATGGAGTTTACCTGTAGGAATGGGATCGTGCAAATCATAGCAGGCGGCAGCGTGACAACGGAACAGACAAAGCATCCGGGGACACTGATCCGAAAGATTCTAAAAGAGAATCAGGCGCCGCGCCTGGCAGAGATGCCGCCGTTTTCAGGCGGGCTGGTAGGGTACTTTTCTTATGACTATCTGAAATACAAGGAACCTTCCTGCCTGTCAGGTGCGCAGGATGATGAAGCATTTCAGGATGTAGACCTGATGCTGTTTGATAAAGTGGTCGCTTTTGACCATTACAGACAGAAGATCATATTAATTGTAAATATAACAACAGAAAATATCGAGGAATCCTACAGAAAAGGAGAACAGACGCTAAAGGAAATGGCACATATGCTCTTATACGGAGAGTTGGCGGAAAATCCGCCGCTAAAGCTGAAAAGCGGCTTTCGTTACCTGTTTGACAAAGAAAAATACTGTGAACTTGTCGCAAGAGGAAAGCAGTATATCCGGGAAGGAGATATTTTCCAGGCAGTGCTGTCCAACCGTATCGAAGCGGATCTGGAAGGGAGCCTGTTGGATACTTACCGCATCCTGCGTTCATCCAATCCGTCTCCGTATATGTTTTATCTTTCCAGTGACGATCTGGAGGTTGCGGGTGCATCCCCAGAGACGCTTGTCAGGCTGGAAGATGGTATGCTGCATACATTTCCGCTGGCAGGCACGAGGAAGAGAGGAGCTACGCACAAAGAGGACCTTGCCCTGGAACAAGAACTGCTTTCAGACGAAAAGGAACGGGCGGAGCACAATATGCTCGTAGACCTTGGCAGAAATGACCTGGGGAAAATCAGTAAAATCGGTTCTGTGGAAGTGGAAAAATATATGGAGATCGAGCGGTTTTCTCATGTTATGCATATAGGGTCAACGGTAAAAGGGCAGATCAGAGAAGGGATGGATGCGCTGGATGCCGTAGATGCCGTCCTTCCGGCAGGGACACTTTCCGGCGCGCCAAAGCTGCGGGCATGTGAGATTATTCAGGAGCTGGAAGGAACCAAGCGCGGCATTTATGGAGGCGCGATCGGTTATATCGACTTTACAGGCAATCTGGATACCTGCATAGCGATCAGGATTGCATTTGCCAAAAACGGAAAAGTATACGTGCGTTCCGGTGCAGGGATCGTAGCAGACAGCGTGCCGCAGATGGAGTTTGCAGAATGTGAAAACAAAGCGAAAGCGGTGCTACAGGCATTACAGGAAGCAGAAGGAGGAATTGATTTATGATTTTATTAATAGACAATTATGACAGCTTTTCCTACAACCTGTACCAGTTGGTTGGAAGCATGAACCCGGATCTTCAAGTCGTGCGCAATGACGCCGTAACAGTAGAAGAAATCAGCAGGCTGGAGCCGGAAGCGCTGATCTTATCTCCGGGCCCAGGCAAGCCGGCAGATGCGGGTATTTGTATCGAAGCAGTGAAGCGACTGTCCGGCAGGATTCCGATTTTGGGAGTGTGCCTGGGACATCAGGCAGTCTGCGAAGCATTTGGCGGTACCGTTTCCTACGCGAAGGAGATGATGCATGGGAAAGCGTCGCAGATCCGCCTGGATACGGGAAGCAGGATTTTTCAGGGAATGGAACAAGAAATTACGGCAGCAAGATACCATTCCCTGGCAGCGGTGAGAGAATGCCTGCCAAAATGCTTAAACGTAACAGCTCAGACTGAGCAGGGAGAAATAATGGCAGTAGAACACAGTAACTATCCAGTGTTTGGGCTTCAATTTCATCCAGAATCTATTTTAACACCGCACGGGTATCAGATCATTCAAAATTTTTTAAAGATAGCAGAAAAGGCAGCAAGTTAACAAGATGGAAGTATCGTTTGGGAGGAAACAATTATGATTCGGGAAGCAATTATCGCATTGGGCAGGAAAGAAAATTTAACTTATGATATGGCAAAAACAGTGATGCATGAGATTATGAGCGGGGAAACAAGCCAGATTCAGATGAGTGCTTATCTGACAGCGCTTGCGATGAAGGGTGAGACGATTGATGAGATCACCGGCTCGGCAAAGGGGATGCGCGAACACTGTATCCGTCTGCTGCATGACCAGGATGTGCTGGAAATCGTAGGGACTGGCGGAGACCGTTCCAATTCTTTTAATATTTCAACTACAGCAGCATTGGTAATCGCCTCAGGCGGCGTCCCGGTGGCAAAGCACGGCAACCGTGCGGCGTCCAGCAGGTGCGGGGCGGCGGATGTTCTGGAAGCGCTTGGCGTCAATATTTCAATTCCGCCGGAAAAGAGCACAGAACTATTAAATAAAATCAACATTTGTTTTCTGTTTGCACAGAACTATCATCTTGCGATGAAATATGTGGCTCCCGTTAGAAAAGAACTGGGGATTCGTACGGTATTTAATATCCTGGGGCCGTTAACGAATCCTGCCGGAGCGAGTATGCAGGTCATGGGCGTCTATGAGGAAGCGCTTGTGGAGCCGTTGGCAAAAGTATTGACGAACCTCGGCGTAAAGAGCGCGATGGTTGTATACGGCAGAGACGTGCTGGATGAGATCTCTATGAGTGCGCCGACAGCAGTCTGCGAGGTGCGTGACGGTAGCTTCAGCTCCTATGTCATCGAGCCGGAGCAGTTTGGCTTCGCAAAATGCGGCAAGTCTGATCTGGAAGGCGGCACACCGCAAGAAAATGCGCAGATTACAAGGGCTGTGTTAAATGGAGAAAAAGGGGCAAAACGCAACGCCGTAGTGCTGAACGCGGGGGCAGGGCTATATGTCGCGGGAAGAGCGGAGAGCCTTACAAAAGGCGTGCGCCTTGCAGAGCAGTTAATTGACAGCGGGGCAGCGAAGCGGCGGCTGGAAGAGTTTATAACATTATCAAATCAGGAATAGAGAAAGAGGAGCAAAATCAGAAGCAAAATGATGACAATCTTAGATGAAATTGCAGCAAAAACAAAGGAAAGAATCGCGCGGCGTAAAACAGAGAAATCTCTTGCTGTATTACGTGCACAGGCGGGCGCGATGGAGACGAATACGGATTTTCCGTTTGAACAGGCACTAAGGCAGCCTGGCATGTCACTGATCTGCGAAGTAAAAAAAGCATCGCCGTCTAAGGGCGTGATCGCGCCTGATTTTCCGTATGTGCAGATTGCGATGGAATATGAAGCGGCAGGAGCGGCAGCCATCTCCTGTCTGACAGAACCGTATTATTTCCAGGGACAGGACGCCTATTTGCAGGAGATCGCAGCGCAGGTGTCGATCCCGGTGCTGCGCAAGGACTTTACGGTTGACCCGTATATGCTCTATGAAGCAAAAGTACTGGGAGCATCGGCGGTTCTGCTTATTTGCGCGATATTGACGGACAGTGAATTAAAAGAATATTTAACAATAGCACATTCTCTCGGATTATCCGCGCTGGTAGAAGCGCATACAGAGCAGGAGGTACAGCGTGCCGTACAGTGCGGCGCAAGGGTGATCGGAGTTAACAACCGGGATCTAAAGACCTTCCAGGTTGACCTTGCAACTAGTATGCGGCTGCGTGAGATGGTGCCAAAAGAGTGTGTTTTCGTATCGGAGAGCGGGATTCGCGGCGCAGAGGATATCGCGAAGCTATACCAAAACGGGACAGATGCCGTCTTAGTAGGGGAAACGCTGATGCGCGCGCAGGATAAGTCCCGTATCATAGCAGAATGGAGAGGAAAATGACAAAAATAAAGATCTGCGGGCTGACAAGATACGAGGATATAGAAGCAGCCAATCGATACAAGCCAGATTATATAGGTTTTATATTTGCACAAAAAAGCCGCCGCTTTCTGCCGCCAAAGCAGGCAGCGCAGTTTAAAAAACAGCTTTCTGCTGATATTGCGGCAGTCGGCGTATTTGTCAATGAGGAAAAAGAAAAAATTGCAGATTTATTAAAACAGGATATTATAGATCTGGCACAGCTTCATGGGCAGGAGAGCGAGGAGGAGATCTGCTGGATTAAGGAACAAACGGGGAAGCCTGTGATAAAGGCGGTTTCTGTACGGACACGGGCAGATGTTGACTGCTGGCAGGAGAGCTGTGCAGATTATCTTCTGCTGGATCAGGGTGCGGGTGGCAGCGGATGTACTTTTGACTGGAGCCTGGCGGATGGTTGTGTCAAGCCTTATTTTTTGGCAGGAGGTATTTGCAGCGCGAACTTGACGGAAGCGCTGAAAAAAGGCGCTTATGCGCTGGATGTGTCGAGTGGTGTTGAGACAGATGGGAGAAAAGATCCTGAGAAAATGGAGGAGATGATTAGAGGGGTGCGGCTGCTGGGGTGAAGCGGAGCAATGGGGGTTTCGCATGTATATAGAAAGGAGCACAAAAATGTCAAATCAAAATGGAAGATATGGAAGCCACGGCGGGCAGTATATACCGGAAACACTGATGAATGCCGTGACAGAACTGGAACATGCCTATGAACATTATAAAAATGATACCGAGTTTCAGCACGAATTGGAAGCGTTATACCATGATTATGCGGCAAGGCCGTCACGCCTTACGTATGCGGCGCGTATGACGCAGGATCTGGGCGGCGCGAAGATTTATTTAAAGCGTGAGGATTTAAACCACACAGGCTCCCATAAGATCAACAACGTCATCGGCCAGTGCCTGTTAGCTAAGAAGATGGGGAAAACACGGATTATCGCAGAGACGGGCGCAGGGCAGCACGGGGTTGCGGCTGCGACAGTGGCGGCGCTGATGGGAATGGAATGTGAGGTTTTTATGGGGGAAGAGGATACCAGGCGGCAGGCTTTGAATGTATACCGTATGCGCCTGCTTGGTGCGAAAGTCCATCCGGTAGCGACGGGTACAGCTACGCTTAAAGACGCCGTTTCTGAAGCACTGCGGGAATGGACGAAGCGTATTGACGATACGCACTATTTAATCGGTTCTGTGATGGGCCCGCATCCGTTTCCGATGATTGTCAGAGATTTTCAGGCAGTGATTTCCAGGGAAATCCGCAGCCAGATGATGGAGAAGGAAGGCAGGCTGCCGGATGTTGTTATGGCGTGTGTCGGCGGCGGTTCCAATGCGATGGGAGCGTTTTATGATTTTATTGGGGAGAAGAACGTGCGGCTGATTGGCTGTGAAGCGGCGGGGCGCGGCGTCCATACGGCGGAAACTGCGGCGACAATTGCTACAGGCAAGCCGGGGATTTTTCATGGTATGAAGTCTTATTTCTGCCAGGATGCATACGGGCAGATTGCTCCGGTATATTCGATTTCGGCAGGGCTGGATTATCCGGGGATCGGGCCGGAACATGCGATGCTGTATGATGCCAAAAGAGCGGAGTACGTCGCCGTTACAGATGACGAGGCGGTAGAGGCGTTTGAATATTTGTCGCGCACCGAGGGGATTATTCCGGCGATTGAAAGCGCACATGCAGTTGCACATGCGATCAAAATAGCGCCGTCCATGAGCAAGGATAAGATAATCGTGATCAATATTTCCGGGCGGGGAGACAAAGATTGTGCGGCGATCGCCCGTTATAGAGGAGAGGACATTTATGAATAGAATAGCAGAAGCATTTCAACATGGGAAGGCATTTATTCCGTTTCTTACATGCGGCGATCCTTCGCTGGATGTGACAAAGCAGTTAGTTTACGCGATGGAGGAAGCAGGCGCTGACTTGATTGAGCTTGGCATTCCTTTTTCAGATCCGACGGCGGAGGGGCCGGTGATCCAGGAAGCAGACCTGCGCGCGTTAAAGGCAGGCACGACGACAGACAAGATCTTTGAAATGGTGGCGCAACTGCGCCAAAACACACAGATCCCACTCGTCTTTATGACGTATGCCAACGTCGTTTTTTCTTATGGAACAGAACAATTTGTGCAGAGGGCGGCACAGCTAGGCATCGATGGGATGATACTGCCGGATATTCCGTATGAAGAAAAAGAGGAATTTGAAGGGATATGCGAGCAGTATGGGCTGGCGCTGATTTCCATGATCGCGCCGACCTCGCAGGAGCGTATCCGCATGATCGCAAAAGAAGCAAAGGGATTTTTGTACTGCGTGTCATCGCTGGGAGTTACCGGGGCACGCGCAGAGATTACGACGGATCTTGCTTCCATGGTACAGCTTGTAAAAGAAGAGACGCAGATTCCGTGCGCGGTTGGATTTGGGATCTCCACGCCGAAGCAGGCGGCGCAGGTGGCACAAGTGGCGGACGGCGTGATCGTAGGCTCCGCGATTGTGACGCTGTGCGGACAGTACGGCAGGGATTGCGTTCCGCATGTGGCATCGTATGTAAAGCATATGAAAGAGGAAATTGCGAAAAAACCCGCTTGACTTTTGCGTCAGATTTCGATAGTGTAGAGGATAGCCATGCATGACAATCATGCACACAATCTGACCTAACACTGGAAAGGGGAAATCGTATGATGGAAAAAATAGCAAGCTTTACAATCGACCATATCAAACTACAGCCAGGCGTCTATGTATCCAGAAAGGATCATGTAGGAGACAGCGTGATTACGACGTTTGACCTGCGGATGACATCGCCAAATGAGGAGCCGGTGATGAATACGGCAGAAGTGCATACTATTGAACATCTGGCGGCTACGTATCTGCGCAATGATCCGCAGTACAAAGACATAACCGTGTATTTTGGCCCAATGGGTTGCAGAACAGGCTTTTATTTGCTGCTGGCAGGAGATTATGAGTCTAAGGATATCGTGGGCCTGGTGACGGCGATGTATGAGTTTATCAGAGACTTCCAGGGCGAAGTGCCTGGCGCAAGCCCAAAAGACTGCGGAAACTATCTGGATATGAACCTTGGAATGGCAAATTATCTTGCGAAGAAATATTTGGACGAGGTGTTGTACAAAATCGACGAGTCACGCTTAGTGTACCCGCAGTAAAACACGGAAAGCAGAGAGGAGAATTTACCATGAAAATAGGAATTATCGGGGCTATGGAGACGGAAGTATCCGCCTTAAAAGAAGAGATGAAAGTCAACCAGGTAGTGACAAAGGCAGGGATGAACTTTTACGAAGGAACGCTGCACGGCAAGCCGGTTGTCGTTGTACAGTGCGGGATTGGAAAAGTAAACGCTGCGATGTGCGTGCAGATCCTTGCCGATTTGTTTCGGGTTACGCATGTGCTGAATACAGGCGTTGCAGGCTCCTTAAATGCAGATTTGGATATTGGAGATATCCTTGTATCGGAAAAGGCGATTCAGCATGATGTAAATGTAACGGCATTAGGATACCAGATCGGCAAGATTCCGGGATTTGAAAGCAGGGAGTTTGCTGCGGATACGGTAATGGGGGATGCTGTTATGCAAGCTTGTAGGCAGGTTAATCCTGATGTGAACATTGTAAAGGGCTGCGTTGTCAGCGGGGACCAGTTTATTTCTGACAGCAAAGTAAAAGAGCATTTAATTAATGAGTTTCATGGGGACTGCGCGGAGATGGAGGGTGCTTCGATTGCGCAGGCGGCGATGCTGAACGGGATACCGTTTGTTGTTGTGCGTGCGATTTCAGATAAGGCTGATGGTTCGGCTGAGATGGATTATCCTACGTTTGAAGATCAGGCGGCGGCGCATTGTGCGAAGATGGTTTCTGAGTTTGTGCGGACGATTTAGTTGTTGTGTGGCTGGGGGTGTGTTTTTTGGATGTGGGGACGCTGGAGGATGGGGAGCGGGGCTGGCTTCCTGTTCCGGTTCCAAAATGTAAGGAGCTCTAAGCATCCTGCGGTTACGCTGTGGCACCGTCCGGGCGCGGCACCTAGTT
>CAMUPC010000110.1 GCA_947090545.1 uncultured Eubacterium sp.
TTCTGGAACGGACGCAGCCAGGGCGTGCCAATCCCCTCTCCCAGCGTCCCCCATCCGAAAAAACACGCTCAAAATCTATCTGTTTTATTCTACTACACAAAAAACGGGCTGTCAATATTCCCACAACAACCCGTCATAAAACGCTTCCAGCACTCCTTAAAAAAACTCCTCCGGCACATCCTCCACCGTTTTCCACTTCTCCATCGCATCCTCCAGCCGCATCCCTTTACTCACAGCATCCTTGCGCACAGCATTAACCGCCTGTATTTCCTTCATCCTTGCCCCGGTCAGCGTATACCCCTTCATCGCGGCAAGCGTCGCGACCCACGCTAACATCGGCACAATACAAAACAGTACAATTACAACCATGTGCATTCCATCCGCATACGGCGTATTTCCATCCGGCAGCGTACTGATCCCGATCATCGCCACGGCTGCGCCTACAATCGTAGACCCCAGGGAGCTGACCAGCTTATCTACCAATGAAAACAGCGTCCCCATAATGCCTGGTATATAGCGCCCGGAACGGAACGTCTCGTAGTCCGAGCAGTCCGCTACCATTGGAATCGGCATGTCGGCGGTTGCGTAATACGCCCCGTATCCGATTCCGAAGCAAAGCACAAACAGAACCGAATAAATATTGGGCGGTGTGAGGCTTAGGTTGACTGCCGCGGAACCTGGCTTCCATAAGATCAGCAGAGCCAATACTCCAATGTACATGATAAGCGCCAGCCCTGTGTAGCGTACGAGAGATGCTTTCTGCCCGTGTTTTTGTGATGTGCGCACTGTCAGCAGGAAAAATGGGACGGAAAACAGATATCCGACAATCATCATCGGCAGATACAGCCCGCCGTAATTTCCCATCATCGCGCCGTACAGCATACATAATACGGTCATATTGGTGGCGATTGAAAAAGCAAGCTTGCACCCGGCGCCTGCTACCATCAGCCTTTGCAGCTCTTTGTTTGACTTTAGTATCGCGACGTATTCTTTTAACTCCACCTTCTCCTGTGTACCGCCGACGCCGAAAAATTCGGGCCTGTCCTTTTCCCAGATGCCAATGACTGCAAGCAGTGTCAGTGCCGCGGATACGACAATCGCAAGCGGTATCATAAAGTTAAAAAATCCCGCGCTGTTGTAGCCGCCCAGCCTGTCGCTTAAAATCGGCGCCAAAAACTGCACAAGCCCCATTCCGATCAGGCTTGCGACGGTATTAAATACGGTAAACAGCGGCCGCTGGTTCGGATCGTTTGTCAGGCAGGTCTGCCCGGAGCGGGTACACGCTGTCTGGAAGGTATATCCAATGACATACAGCGCATAAAACAGCACAAAGCAGACATATTTTAACCATGCCAGATCCTGCGGGATTACCCTCGTCCCAAAATACAGCAGGATCGAGGATGCGATCATAATGACATTGCCGAGCACCATATAAGGACGAAACTTGCCAAATTTTGTAGAAGTACGGTCAATCAGCGCCCCAATGACCGGATCTGTCACCGCGTCAAACAAACGCATGACCGTTACCATTGTCGTTGCAAACATTAAAAACAAGCCCAGAACCCCATTCGCATAATAGGCGATAAAGTTCATGGTGAGGATATAGTACACATTGGTCGCCCCGTTATTCATTGGAAATAAGACGAGCTGGTAAAGCTTTGCCCGGTTCACGTTCGTCCTTGCTCCTGTCTTTTCACTGCTCATATGTGTCTATCCTTTCTGTATAAATGTTTCTTTTTATATGTTTCTTTATGATATGTTTCTTTATGATTCCTATTTCCTGGTAATATTTCTTCTAGTAGTTTTCTTCTAGTAATTTTTTTCTATGCCGCAGCATCCATACAGGACCCCTCCTGCCCGGACACCGCGGCTTCCGTTCTTTTTCCCCAGTTTTACGGATGCCGCACAACAGCTCCCCATGCTGCTGCACGGTATCCGCGCAGATACCCATTAGCCATTGTTACCATACCCCTATCGTAACGATCATCCTTTGCGTATCTCCTAGTTTTCTCTCAATACCATGTCTGTTTGTATACCTTCTCAATAAAATACCTTCTCACTGAAATACCTTCTCCTTGGATACTTCCAGCTTATACCTATGCGGCTTGCCGCCTGCCCCTATCGGCAGGCTATCCGTTGTCTACCGCTTTATATGCCATATAGTTTCTGTAAATATCCGTTTTCTTAAATTTCTGCTTTGTGATAAACCACAGCACTGCGGATACGACAAACAGCATCCCGAATACAATGCAGGCTCCCCACATGATATTTACAATCGCGATATTTCTCTTTTTAATGACCGTATCGTGCCCGATCCCGTTCATGCCTGCTGAGTTGGCGATCGAGTACAGGTTTTGGTGACATGCTTCCTTCATCGCTGTCACGATAACCGCGTCGTTTTTATATTTTGGAAGCTGGTTTGTCACATAAGGCAGCATCGCGTCAAACGTGGATACGCCGCCTGCCATCATTCCGTCTACGCCGTTTACATAGGTCGTCAGTACGTTATCCGTAATATTTAAGCCAAGTTTACCCCATTCCTGTCTTACAATATTCGTCATCAGCCCGCGGTTTCCGCCAGACCAGATGGCACCCCAGCGTGTATACGCAACCATCAGCCCTGCGTCGGATTCTTCTACCGCTCCCTGGAACGCTTTGAGATAGATCTCTCTTGCCGCCTGCTCGTTTAGCCATACGCCGAGCCCGATGCGGTCCTGTTCACAGTCATTGAGCGCAAAGTGCTTTAAGACAACGAAGATTCCCCGGTCTGACATTGCCTGCACTTCATGCTTTGACATCTCTCCTGCTAAAAATGCGTCCTCAGAATAATATTCAAAGTTCCGCCCGCCGTAAGGTGTCCGGTGCATATTGCTGCCCGGCCCATACAGACATGCGATTTCCGCGGAAATGCAGTTGTTCGCAATGACCCTGCCGACCTCATAGAGCAGATCGGTATTAAACGTTGCAGCCATCACATCCTCAGATGTAAACGCCGTTGCGACAAGCGCTGTTTTTCCTTCTTCATCGCCTGCCTTAAACAAGGAAGCGGTAAGTCCCTGCGGCCCGTTTTCATCACGTGTGCCAGGCGCCTGCACAGACTCAATCGGCATCGTCCAGTGGAACGAATCTCCGATTAGCGATACCATATCGTCGAACGAGAGCTGGTCTAACAGTTCCTGCCACTTCGGATCATCATACGGCGCTCCGATCATGTCAACGAGCTTTAATCCGTTGTCCGCGCCGAGCACCGGCATTTCTACGCTCTCATAGTCTGCCGCGTCGTACTGCACATCCTGTAATTTCGCGATCAGGTTTTCCGTCAGCATCAGCTTAACTGCTTCGGTCGGAAATGTCCCTGTCCAGTCGCTGCGGGAAAGATAGGTGATCTTTTTGCCGCCCAGGTCCTCGCTCAGGTTAATGTCCGAATCTGAAAGCTGGTTCGTAATCGGTGTACCGTTGAGTGAAGCCGCATATGTGGACGTATCCTGCACCCCATTTTTCCATTTATATGTCAGCGCCTTGTTACCGTCGGCATCCATGCGCCCGTCGGACGCCTTGTAGCCTTTTGCGGTAAGGATATTGTTGACGGCATTGTGTGCGTCCGTCGCCGCTGTAAAATAATAATCCCCTTGATCCAGCATATAAGTCCCGCAGCCGTAGGCATCATAAGACGCAATATCCCGCCTGTCCACATAGATTTTGAGCGTCTCTGAAGCGCCCGGTTCCAATACTTTCGTTTTTCCGAAGCCGCACAGCGCGACAGACGCCTTTTCCACGCCGTTTTTCTTATCGTACGCGGTGTATGGAGACTGTACATAGACCTGTACCGGTTCTTTTCCGGCATACGTATCTCCGGTATTGGTAACCTTGACAGAGATTTCAAACTGGTCGGTATCCGGGTCATAATTTACCTTCATACCGCTGTAGGCAAAGTCTGTATAGCTCAGCCCATAGCCAAATGGAAACGCCACATCGCTGCCATAGTCATAATCGCCCGCATTGCCTGTTTCCATTACAAAATCTTCGTAGCGTGTCTCATAATATTTGTAGCCTACATAAATGCCTTCCTGGTATACCATATACGTGCTTGCGTTTTTTGGAATCACGCCTTCTTCATAGCCTTCGTAAGTCACCGGAGAAAAATTCACCATCGCCGGCGAGGAATAGTTGTTGTAGCAGTACGTATCTACCAGGCTGCCGGAAGGGTTGATCTTGCCCGCCAGTATTTCGCCGACGGCGTCGATTCCTGTAATCCCGACATCTCCGATCCAAAGGCACGCATCCACACTGTACGGATTGTCCTTTAGAAAATCTACCTGCAACGCATTCGCAGAGTTAATCAGCAAAATAATCTTTTTGACTGAGCCGCCCGCTTTCATCGAGGCAACGTTTTCCATCATCTCTTTTTCGTTGTCGTCCAAAGCAAGATAATTCACATCCCTGTGGTCTAAGTCCGCGCCTTCCCCGCCGACGCGGGAAATAACGACAATCGCCGCATCTCCATACGAAATTACAGAATCTTTTACCTCATCGGTATACAGCTCCCACGGGCATTCCGCCGTCATCGCTGATTCTGTAGCAACCATACCGCCTACTGCGCGCTTATACTGCTCGTCTAACCCCAGATAAAAATCCCAAAGCGTCTGGTTGACTCCCATCCCAGCGATCTCCAGTGAGCCCTTGAGCGTATTTGCCTTGGATGCGTCGATATTGCCCGAACCCGTCCCGCCGTATACAAGATTTACAGAAGAGGTAGAAAAGCAGCTTACCTTTGCCCCTTCTGCCAACGGCAGGGCGCCGTTTTCATTGAAAAGCAGCGCTGCGCCTTCCGCTTCCACCTGCTTGCACAAGTCCTCCCCATAACGAACCATCTCTTCCTGAGAGTCGAAATCCATTTTATAGTAAATCGCGTTTTCATCTTTGTTTTTAATATCGTTAAACGTCCCGCCAATAAAAATAGACAAAGAATTGTCAAATGTAGAACAAAATACCGCTGCGATAATTAAAAGCAGCGTAAGCGGCGCGCTGAACCATGTCAGAATCTTCCACGGCCTTGTCGCTCTTCTGCGGGCACGCTTGTACTCCTTTTTGCGGCTTTTTGAATCGTCATTCCTTCCCATAACCTTCCTCCTTGCTTATACCCAATTCTGGCTCTTCCCCTTTTTCACCTTGTACTCAGGCCTTGGCTGCGCAGCCCGGTAGACGACCGCACGGTCAGACAGTTCTCCTGCCTTTGCCTCCAGACGGTTTTCCTTTTCCATACGCACCCTGAAATGAAATGCGTGCCTGCCCCTTTTCGTTTCGACGAGCTGTCCGTTGTTATACAGCGATACCTGCTCCTGGTTGGAATATACCGTAACATCCGTGACCCGCTCCGCGCGGTATTTGTACCGCCTGCCGCACAGATGCACAAACGGCTCGTCGCTCCACCATGCTTTATAAATGTAAAAACTGTCCTTTTTTATTTTCCGGTCAAACGTCACAAGCCCCTTGTGGTTCATCCCAGGTTCCCCTCCCTGGTCTCTGGCGTCCGCGGCAAAATCGAACATGTTCCATACATACGTTGCCCATAAAAACGGATGGCGTTCAAAGCATTCCAGCATATACTCATGATACTTTGCCTGATATTCTTCGGAGTGATCCCCTCTCTTTGGCTTCGCACTGTGCAGGTTCGGCATTCCTTCCGCCCCATACTCGGAATACCCCAGGCACCGTGTCGGATATTTCCAGTGGTAAAACTTCATAAACAGGTCGTTTAAAAAAAGCCCCGGCACATACCAGCCCAGATACAGGTTCCACGCGACCAGGTCTGTAATCTTTGACACCGGGTGGAACGGATGGCACATCGCATAGCACGCCAGCGTCGTCGGCCTGCCTGGATCTAGTTTTCTGACTAATTTTTGCAGTGCCCGGTGGTTGTCAAGCATATCGTCCCGATGCTTACCAGAGATCGTAATCTCATTTGAGATCCCCCAGGTCACAATGCACGGATGGTTATAATTTTGTACAATCAATTCGTGCATCTGGAAAAACGTATTGTCCCGTCCGTTCGGCATATGCGCGGAAATATACGGGATCTCTGCCCATACGACCATCCCATAGCGGTCACACAAGTCATAAAAATACTGGTTGTGCTGGTAATGCGCCAGCCGGATCGTATTCGCGCCGACTTCCCGGATCAGTTCCATATCCTGTTCCATCTGCTTGTGAGAAATCGCGTTGCCGATCCCCTTCCAGTCCTGGTGCCTGGAAACCCCGCGCAGCGGATACGGCACTCCGTTTAAGAAAAACCCCCTGTCTGGATCAAACGAAAACGTGCGTATCCCGCAGGCGGCACTCACTTCATCCAGCACTTCCTCTCCGTGGCAGAGCCGCGCTGTCAGCTTGTACAAATACGGGTCTTTTACCCCATTCCAAAGATGCGCCTTCGCAACCTTGATCCCCGCATCCATCCCGTTTGCTGTACCGACCGTCTTTCCCTCCGCGTCCGACAGTACCAGCCGTACCTCAAGCGCTTCCTGATCCATCTCTTTCTGGCTCTTGTTCGTATACGAACGTACCCGTACGGCTGCGGCGCTTCCTTTTACATCGGTATTGATCTGTATGCCGCTGCCTCCGTAATGATCCAGGTCAAAATGCGTCTTGTGCACGATCAGAAATTCAACGTCCCGGTAGATGCCGCCGTAAAAAGTAAAATCCGCAACCTGCGGATATACCCTGTCGTTTTTGCTGTTATCCACCTCTACGCGCAGTTTATTCTCATCCTCCAGCACATCCGTCACATCCGCACGAAACGTAGCGTATCCATTGTCATGCGTCATGACGGTAACCCCGTTGACTTCCACCTTTGCGCTGGCATTGACGCCGTGAAACTGTAGGTAAACCCGTTCACTGTCTGTAAATTCCGGTTTTGGAACCGTCTTTTCATAGACACAGGTGCCCCGGAAATAGTCGTCATTTCCATCCTGCCCATCGACAGCATTCCAGGTATGCGGCAGGTCTACCAGACGCTTTTTCTGGTTCTGGTATGTAAACTGCCAGTCCTCCATCAGCTTAACGATTTTCCTCATAGCATTGTACCTCTCCTTTCCTTTTTATTTTCAGCATCTTCCCGCTTTTTATACCCCCTCATGCACAATGTCTGCTATTTTTCTACAGGATGGCTTTTTTCATATCACATGTTACAAAACAAAACGAGGACTTTGCTGATTATTTATACATAATCTACAAAATCCTCGTTTCAATTGCAAGGCTTATTACCTAAGTGGTCGCTGATGTGTCCGATGTGGTTGTCATCGCACCGTTTTGGAGCACACGAACCGGTATCGGGATGAGCATCAGCAGCGAAAAACAGCCGTCCTCCTCCTTGATCGTCAAAAACCCATCGTATTTTTTCAAAATATGCCGGATACTGCGCAGCCCAAAACCATGCACCAGGCGGCTGCCCTTTGTCGTAACCGGAAGCCCCTCCTCATATTCGAGCGTCCCGTTTTCTGGATTCATCGGATTCGTAATATGTACCGCCAGAAACTGCTGCCTGCGGTAAATGAGCACATCGACCTGCCGAAGCTCCTGCCTTTGAAACTTCTCTACCTCCTCGATGGCATTGTCCAGCGCATTGCCAAGCACCGCGTACAAGTCTACCGTATTCATAAAATCCAACTGAACCCCATCCGCCATACAGGAGATCATAATACCATGATCCTTGCAGTACAGGCTCTTTTCCGTCAGTATCGTATCCAACACCGAATTGCCTGTTCGGATAATGGATTCATAGACCTTGACATAGCCTTCAATCTCGGCAAGGTACTGTTCTGTCTCCGCCTTGCTTGCATTGCGCATCGCCTGGACATAATGCTTAATGTCATGCACCTTCTGGTTCAAAAACGCGATATTTTCCCTGGATAGCTGATACTGCTCCTTCTCCTTCTGCCAGAGCAGCCCCATAATCTCCAGCTCCTTGCGCAGCTCGCTCTTTTTAAACAGCTCATTTTGCAGATAGAGCACAATACAAAGCAGAAACTGTATAATATAGACAATGATCCACTTCGGGTCATGAAAGCTGTATTCCATATTTCCCGGTATGAGCACGACAACCTGAAAATTAATAAACGTAAGAAACGCAAGCAGCATCTGTCTTGGCCCGATGCTTTTTCTGCCTTCATCGGGAATGATCCTGCCGATCGTAACCGCCACGATCAGGTAGCCCAGCCCAAAGATCAGCATTTCCGTCACCAAAAGCTGTACCTGCCTGTCCGCCCAGTAGCCTGCCCCCATATTGCTACAGACCAGATACCACTCGTACATAAGCTGCCAGGAGCAAAACGCCCAGATTGTATAATAATATGCCGCAAACCACGACAGCTTCCTGCTTGTATAGACCAGACAACCAAGCAGCAAAAATCCAATCATCCGCATGGCAAGCTCCGCCCCAAAGCTGCCGTACTCATAAAATTGATTTAACACCGCAAAAAGCAAGAGAAAAACAACAATTATCAAACACGTCTTTTTACGATTCTCCCGCTTTTTCTCGATTGTATGTACATAGATAAAGCCGCTTGCCAAATAAGCGATCTGCATTATCCATCTGCTCACCTGTTCCACCATCCGCAACGCCCCCTCTACATGCTGCTTCCCCGTCAGCGGTATCCTCCTACGTATTCTGTCAGCGCCTTTAAAAACGGAGTCCGGTTGCGCCTGCTGATCTCCAGCTCATAGCTGCCGACAACGACCGTATTCTTTTTTACCTCTGTAACGTGCCTTAGGTTTACCATATACCAGTGGTTGCACTTGGCAAACGAATATGCTTCCAGCATCTGCTGTGCGCTCTGCATCGTCCCGCGCACGACAAACGTACCCTCCTGCGTATAATAATGCAGCATCCGGTTCTGCACCTCTACATAATAGATCTGCCCGACCTCCAGTTTTTTCACCCCGTCCGGCATCGTAAGTATGATCTGGTGCGGCTCTAACGCCCGGCTGCGCTTTAACGCCCGTTTCAGCCGCATCGAAAAGCTGTAATACGACAAAGGCTTCACCACATAGTCTAACGCCCCTACATCATATCCGCGGATCGCAAAGCTTGTAATATTCGTAATAAATACAATGACAACCTCCTGGTCTGTCTGCCTTATTTTTTCCGAAGTATCCATGCCGTTGATGCCCGGCATATCAATATCCATCAGGATCATATCATACACAGGCTCATATCCGTCCAAAATATGCGCGCCGTCCTGAAATACCGACACTTTAAAGCGGACGCTGTTTTCTTCCTGGTACTGCTTTAAAAACGCCTGGATCTGTTCCGAGCATTCTTTTTCATCTTCTACAACAGCGATATGGTACATGCTGTCACCCCCCCCCCTTGTTTACGGCTGCTTTTTGATCCGCCTGATTCGATGCCGCTGCGGTTTTAACGTAAGATTCGTAACCACCATGCCTTCCCTCTGGCTCAGCACATATGCCACCGCGTCCGCCGTCTCCTGCGGCAGCAAATAGCAGTCCTCTTCCTCCGCTTCACAAAAATCCGCGCTGCGGTACAGCCTGGACTTTGTCATATCCGGCGATATCGTCACAACCTTGACCCCATACCTGCGCGCTTCGTCAAACAGGCTGGCAGAAAAGCTCGCAAGCCCCGCCTTGGTCGCCCCGTACGCGCATCCATGCGGGTTTGACTGGTACGCTGTGACCGAAGCGATCTGGATCAGATAGCCGGCATGTTTTTTCAGCTCCCTTAAAAGCTGCTGTGCTAAAATCATCGGCACTTCCAGATTCGTGCGTACCATCTGCTGGATTTTTTTCGGGTTCAGCTCCTCATGCAGCCCGTAATAGCCGACCCCGGCATTATTGACAAGCACATGCACCGGATGCTGCGCCTTGACCGACCGAATATAGCCGCACAGTTTTTGTGTATCCAGCAAATCACACACAACCGGATGCAGCCCGTCCCTGTCCCACAGCGGCTCCTCCCCAAATTCCCGCCCAAATCCAAACACCTCATAGCCCAGGCAGGCGAGCCTTTCGCTGACCGCAAGCCCGATGCCGGAGGATGCGCCAGTGACGATTGCCGCGCGTTTCGTTTCACTGCTGCTGTTCATGTTTACCTTCTTTCTTTTTTCTGCGTTACGCTTTTGGGCATTCCCATAAAAACAGCTTATCCTGCGGCAGATAGTTCCGCAGGCGGCTGACAAGAAACTGCTCCATCTGATTCAGCAATGCCCTCGGATAATGATAATAGCCGTGCTCCCTTTCATACGGAAACCAGGCGGCTGGCGAATCCGGCTGCTGCTTTCTCATTTTTTTCAAATACTCCTGCGAAATACGAAACGACCCGACGCTGACATCCACCAGCTTTTCCGGCGCGATCGACGCAAACACCTGCGCCAGCATCTGCTCATAGTGCTGCTGCCACTCGGGAACATAGATCATCGGGTCAAAACAAAGCCGCACAGGAAACCCTGCGTCAGCCGCCTGCGCTGCGCAGGCAATCCGTTCTGTTAAAGATGGTGTATGATGCTCGAAGCGTTCCACTACTGCCTGCGGCGACAGTGTGAAGGCATAGATGACATTTGACAATGGCTCCTGACTTTCAAAATAGTGCCTGTTCGCACATTTCGTACGGATTTCTATTTTTAAACGCGGCGCACACTTTGCCGCAAACCGGCTCCAGGCATCCGCATACCCCACGGCACGCTCTGCCGCAAGCAGGTCTGTATCGTAAGACACGCACAGGTACAGCGCCTGATCCTGCTGCATCCCGCGCATCTTTTGCTCCACATCCGCAAAAATATCTTCCAGATTCACGAACACCACAAGGTTCGCCGACGGATACATCCCTTTTAAATAACAATACGCACAGTCATAAATACAGTTCATCATGCAGGACGTATAATAAAAAAACGCATTCCCAAAGCTCTGGCACACCGGCGCCCCCTCATACAGCAGCTTTCCGTCCTTTTTCGCGATAATCAGCTTCTGCGAACGGTGCTGTAAAATCCCGTTCTGCCTGCTCCTGCAAAAGACATCTTTATAATGGCAAATTTCAATTACCTCCGCGCCCGGAAAGCTGCGAAGGAGCCTGTCCGTCCTCGGATGGCCCAGCACCTGCTTCTCCACATAGATATGTGATAGAAACGGCTGAAAGCAATCGTTGTTTAACTTGTTCAAAACACTTTTTCCCTTCTCTCTTATCCCTGCATGGCAGCAACTGTTCCGCATACATCTGCTTTACCGCTGCCTGCCAGTCAATCCCTTCCAGCTTTGCATAACGCACATACTGGCTTAGGGAATCCTGCATCGCCTTTGAGCAGTGCATATCTGCACAAAGCTTGTCTAACACCTGCTGGCCGCCATCGTCCTCCTGCCTGTCCCCGCCCTGAACGAGCCGCAATAGCTGCTCCAGGTATGTGCAGATGCGCTCCCGGTGCCCTTCCATCAACTGCCGGACAGCTTCCGCGGACAGCCTGTCCCCTTCTCCTCTGTCCGAAACTACTTTTAGAAACTGCATTTGATGTGGTGCGAAGAAGTAGGCTCCCGCCTGGTACACGCCAGCCGCCTCCATATCGTACAGGCAGCGCCTGGGCATTTCTGCCGCGGCTGCCGCGGATTTCTGATTCGGAAGCTGTGTGGTGCGGTACGCCTTTTTGCGCCATGGAATCATTCCTGTGACCAGTTCTGCTTCCTGAAAGCCATGACGGTATAAGATATCGGGATAGAATGTCTTTCCTGTTGCCTGTTCTGTCAGCTTATGGACAAAAAAGGCTCCTTCCTCTCCCGACCGTGCGGCACAGACTCCGGCATTGATGAGAAAATCATCCTGTCCCGGCGGCTTTTGGGTACACAGGCTGCTGACCGCGGATGCAGCCGCAATCTCGCCAACACCGCTGACTGTGAGCAGGATCTGTGCGTCTTGGCTGGCAAATTGCTGAAAATGGGTGTTTTGCAGCACTTTTTTTAATGAAAAATGTTGTATGAAGATCTGTGCTTCGCAATATAACGCAGTAATCATGTATAGCATAGTAAATTGTTTGGCTCCTATTTTGAAATGGGTTGAATGTTTGGAGGAAAGACAGGAATTGTACTTTTCTTTATTATATCAAAATAAGATTGAAATACAATATGGCAATTGAAAAAACAGAAAATGGAATTGTTTGTATGGAGTTGGGTTGGGGGTTTTTCAAAAGAGGACGCTGGGAGAGGGGATTGGCACGCCCTGGCTGTGTCCGTTCCAGAAGGTTAAGAAGCACTAAGCATCCTGCGTTTACGCTGTGGCACCGTCCGGGCGCGGCACCTAGTTCGCC
>CAMUPC010000111.1 GCA_947090545.1 uncultured Eubacterium sp.
CTGGAACGGACGCAGCCAGGGCGTGCCCATCCCCTCTCCCAGCGTCCTTGTATGCGCAAAAATACAACAATCGACCGAAATTGTTTCCCAGACAAATACTTTGCCATTATGCACAATTTTTACGGCTCATAGTTTCTCATCTTCACAACCATTAGAATCAACATCATTGCGCAAATCAACTTCGTGTCGTCCCTCCGCACGCATACGCGACAGGAAAGCATACAAGCGGCAGTTTTTCAGCCCACCCATCCCGCAGCAGCAATTCCACACACATTTCTGCGATTTCCCGTACCGGCTGGACAATGGTAGAACACAGGTAATTTCCATCCCCAAAAATACTGACCCCGCCAAATCCGATTACCTGAATATCCTTCGGCGCCTTTAAGCCAAGCCCTTCCAGTATCCGTACGATCAGATACGCCAGCCCGTCTGACATACAAAAAATCCCATCCAGCTCCATCCTGCCGTCCCGCATACGATCTGTGAAAAATTTCAGAAATTCATCATAAGGCTCTTTTTCGTTTGCTGTTTTTGTTTCACAATGCAGCCCACACATCATGCAGCCGTTAAAAAAGCCCGCCTGCCGTCTGCCCGGCTCATCGTCCATGGCAGAGCCTTCCCTTAACAATGCCACCTTTTTGCAGCCCAAGTCCGCAAGCTTTTGCGCCGCAAGCTGTCCTCCGGCAAAATGGTCGCTGGCTATGCAGGGAATCTCAGAGCCAAGAAAACAATCCACGGATACAGCCCGCATCCCTTCTTCTAAGGCAATCCCCGTATGGCAGGCTGCTGCAATCATCCCATCCGTCTTATTGCGCCGCACCATTTTTATATATTCCTGTTCTCTGGAAATATCCGATTCTGTGCAGCAGAGCAGCATCCGGTATTTCCTGCGTAAAAGAGCCAGGTTAATCTCATTGGACAGTGCCGCAAAATAGGGCTCTTTTGTGTTTGGTATCAGCAATGCTATGGTATGGGTTTTCGGGGACTTCATTCCCTGCGCATAGCTGTTGACCTGGTAATCCAGTTTTTTTATCGCTTTTTCCACACGTATCTGGTATTCCTCTCGCACAGGAATGTGATTCACCACCTTGGATACGGTACCGACCGCAACGCCGGCTTCTCTGGCTACATCTTTTATTGTGGGGACTTTTCCCATAAATAAAACCTCCTGGGTAAGCTGCTTCTTTTTATCCTTATTTCAGCCTTTAACAAAGCTCATATTTTACTACATCAATGACAGCCTCCCCTTCGGCATAAAACGAAATACCGTCTGCCTCCTGCTCCGTATACATCGTCGCTGTCAGCACCTGCTCCCCGTCATTGACAAACACCTCCGCGCTGAACCGGTCCAGGATGATCCGCAGCCTCAGTTCTCCGTTGTGGCTGTCGACCAGGCTTCTGCGCTGATGGATAATCGCCCTCCTGGAGCCTGAAAATTTCCGGTCGATTTTCAGGATGGATTCACCGGGACGAAAGCTTAAGGATGTGTAAAATTCTTCATTCTGGGCGAAACGGACTGCAAACTTGTGGTACAGCTTTGAAGCGTCTGCCGGACGTATCGCCAGTTCCAAGTCTGCCATACGCCCCCTGACCCCGTGAAGCCGCACAGTGCCCGCAACCGTTACCTGTTCATAGCATACCCTGTTTTTGCGCAAGGCTTCCAGCTCCCGTACTGGCTTCTGGTACAGCCTGCCGTTTTTTATGGACAGCTCCCTTGGCAGGCTCATCTGCCCATACCACGGCTGGTCAGGCTGGCGCAGGCTGCATGTATCCCAGTTTTGCATCCATCCGATCAGAATGCGCCTGCCATCCGGGGAAAGCACGGTCTGGGAAGCATAAAAGTCAATGCCGTAATCGACCGCCTGGTTATTTTCTTCCGTAAAAGTATCCGTATGTTCCTCATAATCCCCAATCAGGCACAGCGTTCCGTTTCCATTATGGTACTCAAATCCCTGCGGGCGCATATCCTGCGGGCTTACGAACAGCACCCATTTCCCGTCCAGAGGAAAAAAGTCCGGGCATTCCCACATCAGCCCAAAACGGTTATGGTTGGCACACAGCACTTTCTTATAATTCCACTGGAACCCATTAGGGCTGGTAAACAAAAGAATCTGCCCGCTCCCGTCCGCCGCGCGGTTTCCAACGATACAGCAGTAGGTGCCGTCCTCCTTTTGCCAAAGCTTCGGGTCACGAAAATCAAACCTGCTGCATCCTTCGGGCAGGTCTTTTTCATCCAGTACCGGGTTTTTTTCGTATTTTTCATAATCGATCCCGTCCCCGACGGCAAGACACTGGGTTTGCACTTCGCTAATGCCGCCGTTTTTCTGCCGTTCCCGCACAACTCCGGTATACATCAGAAGCTGCCTGCCGTCCGGCAGCTCTACGGCATTGCCGGAAAAGCATCCGTCCCTGTCATAGCCTTCATCCGGCGCCAGCGCAGCCGGAAGGTATTCCCAGTGCAGCAGGTCGCTGCTTACGGCATGGCCCCAGTGCATATCCCCCCATTGGGAATCGTATGGATAATACTGGTAGAACAGGTGATACCGTCCTTGATAAAAAGAAAAACCATTCGGATCGTTCATCCATCCGGTTCTCACCGACAAATGAAACGATGGGCGTTCCTCTTTCCTGATCAGTTTTTCCGAAGCTTCTTCGTATTTGCGTGCTTCACGCAGTGTCTGGCTTGTCATATTCACTTACCTCCAAATTTTTTATAGAAAAGCTGGCACATTTTTCTGCACCAGCTCTTATTTTAAGCGTACCTATTCCGCATCGTCCCCCGCAGCCGCATCTGCGTCCGTACTTGTATCCGTACCCGCAGAACCGCTGCTGTAAAAGGCATCCAGATATTTCTGGAAAATAGCGAGATAATCATTCAGTTTATAGGCATTCAAATCTTCTAAATACTGATCCCAGTCAGCATCTGTAAAGCCGTTCATAATCCAGTCCGATTTTTTTGCATTAATCGTCTTTTCAATATCCGCCTGAAGGTTCGACAGTTCTTCCGTATCGTCCCTGCTCATAAATACATTTGGAAATACGTACTTTGTATGCATATCCGGCGTGTAAAAATCTTCGATCCAGTCCAGCCGGTACTGTGCGTCGTCCGGGCAGGTCACATATACCCCATAATATTCATCCAGTACAGCCAGAGGCCCATTTACGGACTCTGCCTCCCTGACCTCTACCGGAGACGCGTCTCCAAGCGGCGCGTGTTTTAACATCTGTTCGCCGTTTTCATTTTCACCCAGTTCAAAAATATCAAAATCATCATCCTCGCCGTATGTACCCCAGTTATTCTGCGGAGACTGGAACAGGTCATACATCTGGTCCAGCCATGCGCACACAAGCGCCGGTTCTTTCGCAACTGCCGTTACGACACAGCGTCCGCGGTCATACCCGCTTGTAAAAGAACCGTTCTGCGGCGTAATATTCCTTGTATCAGCCGTCAGTGCCGGAAGCGGAACCCAGTCAGCCAGGTTGTCGATATTGGCAACATCCCAGCTAAAGCATACGCCGTAGCGCCCGGATTTTCCTTTGGATACATAGGTAGACCATTCCTGTGTAAACGCTTCCGGGTCAATCAGGTTCTGCTCATACAGGGAGTGCAGCCACGCAATGCCGTCCTTATACCCCTGCTGTGTTGCCGCACAGATCACTTTCAGATCATCCGTAACCGCAATATGCCTGCCCTTGTCCATATCTCCATAGCCTTCTCCAAATCCGTTGATCAGGATACCGCAGTCCTGGTCTCCGTCGTTTACAATACATGACATCGGGATAATGCTGCCGTCAATCCCAAACTGCGCTTGCAGCTTTTCTCCATTGTCACGGAAGGCAATCAGTGTGTTCTCAAATTCTTCTATTGTCTGAGGCATCTCAAGCCCCAGAAAATCCAGCCACTTTTTATTAATAAAGCTCATATTTCCTACCGTCTGGATCGCTGTCTTTTCTGAACCAAGCTGCTCAATCCACGGGAAAGCCCAGATATGACCGTCTGTTGCGGTGCTCATTTTTTTGTAGTCTGGGTATTTATCAAATACG
Organism: uncultured Eubacterium sp.; assembly: GCA_947090545.1. Classification (GTDB taxonomy): domain Bacteria; phylum Bacillota; class Clostridia; order Lachnospirales; family Lachnospiraceae; genus Eubacterium_J. Next base: position 4,045 of record CAMUPC010000111.1, read on the forward strand.
GCTCTAAGGTTTGGCATGTATTTTTCAATATAATCCTCCAACGGAATAATAATGCCCTGGCCTGCATATTTTAACAGGTCGCTGTCTCCAAACCCTGCTGTAAATACAAAGTCCGTCAGAGTATCTACGTTTGCCATTGACAGCGAAATTTTATCTCCCCACTGGTCGCCCTGAATCGCTGTCCATTCGATTTCCACATTTGTTTTTTCCTGTAGCCTTTTAAAAATCGTCCGGTTATTCGGATTGGATTCGGTATTTGCAGGATAGCTGATCATCCCTGTCAGCGTCGCCTTTTCTTTGAGCGGGAATTCCAGTTCGGACAAATCTACTTCCTGTACTTCTCCGGTATTCAGGTTTTTACCCCCCCCTTATTCCCACAGCCGATTGCAGTTACTGTCATACCTGCCGCGAGCGCTGCGGCAAATACACGTTTCCTGATGTTATGGTATTTCATAATGCCGTCTCCTTTTCTTTTTTATTTTGTACCGCTGTTCGTTTGATGGCGTTTTAGCCCATCAGCCTTTTACCGACCCTGCCATAATGCCCGCATCAAAATACTTCTGGAAAAACGGATACATCACTAACAGCGGAAGGCTGGATATAATAATCGTTGCATATTTTAACAACTCTGCAAGCTGTGCCCGTTCAGCCGTACTCTGCATATCCGAAATCATGCCGGATTCCGGCTGGTTTTGAATCAGTATCGAACGCAGGACAAGCTGTAGCGGCTGCTTTGCCGCGTCGTTTAAATAAATCATGGCGTCAAAATAGCTGTTCCACATACCGACAAACTGCCACAGCGCCAAAACCGCAATGACCGGCGTGCAGACGGGAATCAGTATTTGAAAGAAAAACACCACTTCATTCGCTCCGTCCACAGACGCCGCTTCCTGGAGTTCTCCCGGAATCCCCTGGTAATAGGTGCGCGCAATAATCATATTCCATACGCTGAACGCGCCCGGCAGGATCAGCGCCCACATGCTGTTTAACAGCCCAAGGTTGCTGATTAACAAATAGGTCGGTATTAAACCGCCGCCAAAAAACATCGTAATCACAAAAATCGCGTTGAAAATACCTTTGCCCTTGAAATCCGCCCTGGACATCGGATACGCGGCAAGCAGCGTAATAAATACGGAAACCGCCGTAAATACCAGCGAATAAACGACCGCGTTTTTAAATCCGACCCAGATCTGCTTGTTGGACATGACTCTTTGGTACGCCGTCAGCGTCCATTTTTCAAAATCAAATGTGATCCCTTTATTCTGCAAGGTGATCGGGTCCATAAAGGAAGCAACCACGATATATACCATAGGTATTATAATCGCGACAACAAACAGCCCGAGCAGGATATAGCCGGTAATCAGCAGTATTTTATCCTGCATGGAATACCTGGAAAATTTATTCTTTTTCATTCTGCCCCTCCTTATAATCCCTTGCCGTCATTCATCTTTGCCACAATCTTATTGACAGCCAGAAGAAGTATGACGTTGATAACCGTATTAAACAAGCCGACAGCCGTAGAAAAACTGTAATCCCCGTCTAAGAGCCCTTTTTTATACACATAAGTAGCGATAATTTCCGAGGTACGCATATTCAAGTCCGTTTGCAGCGCATATGCCTTTTCAAAACCGATGCTCATAATATTTCCCGCCTGCAAAATAAACTGAATAATGACCATATCCTTGATCGCCGGCCATTCCACCGCCTTAATCTGCTGGAAGATATTTGCCCCGTCAATAAGCGCCGCTTCTTTCAGCTCCTGGCTGGCGTTCGACAGCGCCGCCGTATACATAATAGAAGCCCAGCCTGCACCCTGCCAGATACCGCTTGCGATATAAATGGTGCGGAACGCTTCCGGCATGGTCATAAAGTTAACCTGCGTACCGAGCAGCAGGTTGATCGGCCCGGTTACGGATAACAGGATACGGACAATACCGCACAATACAATGACGGATATAAAATTCGGCATGTACAGCACAAGCTGTATTTTCTTTTTCAGCCCTGTCCGCTCAATCCGGTTCAGCAAAAACGCCAGCAGAATCGGCATTGGGAACCCCCAGAACAAGCCGTAAATGCTGAGCTTTAACGTATTGCCCAGATACGCCAAAAAATCTGGCGAGGACAAAAAGCGTTCAAAATACTTAAAGCCAACCCATTCGCTTCCAAGGATGCCGCGGATCGGATTGTACCTTTGGAACGCAATTAAAATACCGCCCATCGGAATGTACTTAAACACCAGTGTCAGCGCCAGTGCCGGCAGCAGAAAGATCACATACAGCTGCCAGTGCTGCGTGATATACAAGATCACATTGTGCAATCCGTCCTGCTTTGTGTTTGGTTTCTGTTGAGAAACCGCTGTTGCATTTGTTTTCATATTTTCCTCCTTTCTTTGAAACCCCTCGCCAATAATGTAACAATAAAATTTGTGCATATGTAAAATTTCGCTCGGGATTTTATAAATTAAATATAACGGATTTCAAACATTTTGTCAATCTTTTTTTGTTATTTGCACAATATTTTTTTACTATTTTTGTTTTATCCTATGATAAATGCTAATTTTGCCAATAGAACCGCAAGCGAAACAGTCAAAATAGATAAAAAAACAATTTTTACATTTGACCAATTCAAGTTTTTGTATTATAATATATAGCAGAACAACATTTTACATTTTCACTATAAGGAGGATACTTATGAACCAGTTACTGAACCCAGACACCCCGCTCATGCGCTTTCTTACCAAGATGGCATACAGCGCTTACCTGAATATCCTGTGGTTTCTATGCTGCCTGCCGATTGTGACCGCAGGCGCCTCCACAACGGCACTGTTCTATGTAACACTGAAAATGGCTAAAAATGAAGAAGGGAATCTTACAAAAGAATTTTTCCGCGCGTTTCGCCAAAACTTAAAGCAAGCCACCAAAATCTGGCTGATCCTGTGCGGGCTCGGCGCAGTTCTTGCATTTGACGGCTATGTCTTTTACCATATGCGGTTTGAAAATGTATACTGGACAGCCGCAACCGCCGTCTTTCTCGTCGCGCTTGCCGCCTATTTTATCATACTGATGTATATTTTTCCGCTCCTGGCGAGATTTGACAACACCGTTTCTGCGATGTTTCAAAACTCCATCCTGCTCGGTATGCGGTTTTTGTTCTGTACCGCGCTGATGGCAGCCGTTTATTTTTTGATGGCGCTGGTCGTCATCCGTGTGTTTACCCCAGCGATCCTGTTCGGCGAAGGGCTGTGCGCCATGCTGTGCTCTTACCTGCTTTCCAATATTTTAAAGCTCTGTGAAGAACAAAATATCCAGGACAGCCCTACCATACAGGCATAATATAAAATTCAGGAGGATTTTTATGCTGCCAGTTCACCAGATCCAAACATCCGCCGCAGACACTTTAAAAAAATTCCGCCGCCTGCAAGGAAAACAAAAAATCCAGTTTCTGTGGGATTACTATAAGCTGCCGCTTGCAGGCCTATGCATCGCCGTATCCCTTGCGGCATACAGCATTTACGGGCATATGACACATAAGGATACCGTATTGTATACGGCACTTGTCAATGTTGCCGCCGGGGAAGAGCTGATGCACAACCTGACAACTGCCTTTTTGGAAGCAGCCGGTACAGATCCTTCCAAAAACACCTGCCAGCTTTATACCGGGCTGTACCTGACAGATGATCCGGGCAGCGCCTATCATGCGTACACCTATGCATCCCGCATGAAAATCCTGGCAGCTATCAACGCCAGGCAGATCGACCTTGTGCTGATGGACCAGGAAGCGTTTGACGCTTTTTCACAAAATGGCTACCTGTACGAAACAAACCTCTTTATTTCTGAACATACGCCCCTGTATGAAACACTGGAGCCATACTTCGCAGAAAACACGGTTATTTTGGAGGACAATGCTTCAGCAGCCATCTATCATGCGCAAACAGAAACACAGGTTATGGGAATCGACCTGTCTGCTTCCCCGGTTATCCAAAAAGCCGGATTTAGCGGCACCGTATATCTTGGCATTTTAAAAAATACAGCTCATAAGGAAACGGTTCTGGAATTTTTGCAGTATCTTTATGATTGAGCACATCCCAGCCTTTTTTTGGTTTTTTACATTTGACAACTTATTTTTTGTGCATTATAATAAAACAAGCAATTATGAAATACCCATGATCAAGGAGACATTATGGCTGCAAGAGTCACAATACAAGATATTGCAGATGCGCTCGGCATTTCACGCAATACTGTTTCAAAAGCAATCAACAATACCGGCATCCTTGCCGATGCAACTAGGGATAAAGTGCTGAAAAAAGCAATGGAAATGGGCTATAAGCAGTTTTCCTACATCACACTTGAAAACGCCGCAAAGCCAGCGCCCGCAACTTCCCCAAATGGAAACGCATCCGAAATCGCGCTGCTTACGACCAGCTTTCTGGGAAATTCCCATTTTTCTTCCACCATGCTGGATAAATTTCACAGCGAGCTGTCTGGATTCGGCTACAGCCTTTCCATGCACCGGATTCTTGCAGAAGAGATCCATACCCGCCGCCTTCCAAGTTCTTTTTCCAAAGAACGGACCGCGGGCATTGCCTGCATAGAACTGTTCGATCCCGCATACAGCCGTATGGTGTGCGGGCTTGGACTGCCCGTACTGTTTATCGACTCTCCTGCCATCTGCCTGGACGGGCCGCCGGAAGCAGACTGCCTGTATATGGATAACCAGACCGGCATCTATCAGTTTGTACAGGAAATGGTGCACAGGGGGAAAAAGAACATTGGATTTATCGGAGAATACATGCACTGCCAGTCATTTTATGAACGCTATACTGCTTACCGCAATGCTGCACATTTTCACGGCATTCCATGTCTGGATCAGTATTGTATTTTAGACAATAAGACAGGTGCCTTACGTCCATCTTATGAGGACTATAAGGACCATCTGGAAGCCCGCATCAAAAAAATCCCATCCCTGCCGGATGTATTTATCTGTGCGAACGATTTTGTAGCGATTGATACGATGCAGGTATTAAAAAAGCTTGGATACAGCATTCCAGGAGATGTCTACCTGTGCGGATTTGACGATTCCCCGGAATCCAAAATCACAACGCCTTCCCTGACCACAATTCATATTCACAGCCAGATCATGGGATATTCCGCAGTCCAGCTTTTAGTGTCACGCATACGGGAACCGTCTTTAAACTTCCGCACGATGCATACGGAATCAAGCCTTATATACAGGGAATCAACGGAAGGTTGATTCCCCTTTGATACTTTACTTTCAAATGCGCTTTCAAACGCCGCCGGATAACAGTCTCGCGCATACCTGCTCCGGCTGTCAGGAATCAAATTTTTCAGCCGCCTGTAGTAGCTGTTCCGCAAGCTGAGCAAGCTGGACGGAAGTCTGGGCAGTATCAAGCATTGCCTGCGAACAGCCCTTGATGCTGTCCTGAATCTCTACCGTATTATGAAGCGAGCTGTCTGTTGTTTCTTTTACGTCTAAAATTGCCGTATCCGCATTGTGCACAGCTTCCTGCACGTCGTTGACCATATCCAAAATCATTTCTGACATCTGGGATATGCTTTCGGAATCCTCGTAATAGTTTTCGCCGGTTTTTAAATAGCTGTTTAACTGCGGCTGGATTTTTTCATCGATAAAATCCAGCAAAGACTGACCATTTGCAGACAGCTCGGCAAATGCAGCCTCTACCTTTTCTACCGTAGACTGAATCGAATGAATACTCTGCGCCGTCTCGTACGCAAGCTTTCCTACCTCTCCGGCGACGACGGCAAAGCCTTTTCCCATTTCCCCAGCGCGTGCCGCTTCTATAGAAGCGTTCAGTGCAAGCAGGTTCGTTTCGTCGGATATCTCCGAAATTACATCCGTAAGCGTGCGGATTTCGCCCACAACCTTCCCCGCTTCCAGGCTCTGCCTGATTTTTTCCTGCTGGATTTTATATATTCCCTGGCTTTCTGTTATGGCACTGCGTGCTTCATTCTGCGCCTTAAACGCTTTTTCCTTGCATTCTTCTGCGCTGTGGCTCTGCTCGATCGCTTTATTTTTTAGCGAATTCATATGCCCGGTAATAATGTCCATAAAGGCATTCAAATTTTTTACAGAACTCAGGTTATGGCTGCTGCCATTCACGACAGAGTCCGTAGAAGAACCTATGATATCTATACGGGAAGATACTTCCTGCGTAGTAGCGCAAAGCTGCTCACTCGAAGCGTTTACCTCCGTCACATTATCCGCGATTACTACCATCAGCTCCTGCATCTGCCCGGTAGCCTTATCCAGATCGCTACATGCGGCGCCAAACTCATCCCGGCGTTTCAAAGCGATCCGGTGTGTCAGGTTACCCTTTGCCAGCTCAGAGGCATGGTTTTGAATCGCACGCAGCGGGCTGCGGAACGTACCTGCAATAATAATGGTAATCACAGCTCCGGCAGCAAGCGCCAGTACTGTTGTGATCATCAGCTTATTTCTCAGGTCATTGACTCCGGCAAACGCTTCTTCTGCCGGATACGCAAGCGCCAAAGACCACGAAGTATCTCCAATCGGCGCATAGGCGCAAAGGTAATCCATACCGTCATAAACATATTCACCGGTACCGCTTTCCCCATTTTTCATACACTCCTGTACACGCAGGTAATCCTCGTATTCTTCCCTGCCAGCATAAAGCTGTGAATCATTCTGATAATTCTGCACAGCCGCAAGGTCACGGTCGGCAATCCGCACTCCGCTCGCATCAATGCTGAAAGCAAACCCATTCGTTCCGACCTGAATATTCTGCACAATGCTGTGGAACTGTTCCGCTGTAATAACGCCGCCAAGCACGCCGTTAATATTTCCCTGGCTGTCTATTATCGGAGCGGTCGTCACCATAATCATCTTATTGTCAGCTTCGCTGTTAATAGGCGGCGTCACATAAGCTTCCCCTGCCAAAGACACCTGAAAATTCGGCTTGTCCGCAATATTATAACTATCTGCGTTCGGCTGCCAGGTATCCCCGTTTACATCCGATACCTGGATATATTCAAATCCAAGCCGCTCTGCTTCCGCTTCAAGCACCGGCTCCTGTACCGCCCGGTCCATACCGGCGACCGATTCACGCCTTGCCAGTGTTTCAATCTGGGATTTGCGCAGATTCAGCATGGCGTTTAAATTGTCCGCATTTTCAAATGCGCGAAAAGAAAGGCTTTTCATTACTTCCGAGCGTATAATGCTGGTTCCCTGTTTGTAGGAAAGCAGCGTCAGTGTTCCGCATACAAGCAGAAGAAGCGCGAATATTTCTATGGTCAGTTTAAGCCCGATGCCTGGAAATGGTATGTGTCTTGATTTTTTCTCTTTCATAAGTTGTTTTCCCCCTGCATATGAAACCAGTGCCAGGCCCGGCGCAATCCAGATGCTATTTTAAGCATCCGCCAGACAAAAAACCGGAAGCTTTTAATACCTGCCTGACACTTTTAACATATTTGTATTGATAAAATACCGTTCATCGTCATATAATAATATTTTACTACAAAAAGAAAAAATTATCAATCTTAACTCACATACATTTTACTGTTTCGGTGTTCAAAAGGTGATAAAAGTTAATCAGCGGAATGCCTTAGTTTTATGGGCGTTCCGCTGATCAGCATTTTCTATACACTTTTTGTGAATATTGTCACACATTCCGAAAATTCTCAAACGTCTTATACAAATCCAACTGCCCCCACCCCGATTGTGTCAAGTTATTGTCACAAAAAATAACCAATAATTATCAGAACTCAACATACCGGGCTTAAAAACAGCCTCGCAAATAATCACCAACCGCTTTGACAAAAATTTCTGCATTTTCCAACTGTCTTTCCGTTTCCTGCCTGCCAATAACAAAAAAATCATCATAATCAGATTTTTCCCTCAAATAAGAACTATCTTTAATTATTTTATATAGATTCCTATCCAATTTATTTTCTTTTAAAAAGTTTTTATTGAAATAAGCTATAACCCCAGAATGTTTTGATGAATCATATCCGTTTAAAATATTCACTGCTCTCATTGCATGAAATACCGCATAATAGGATCTATTTAAAGAAGTCCTGTACTGATTAATATTCAGGTTTTGTCTGGCAGCATCCAGCATTTCCTTTGCACGTTCGAACCGGTATTCCGACAATACCTTTACGCCGTTTTCCATAAAACAATTCCCTCTTTTTGAATATTCTTATAAAAAGGCAGGATATCTCCCCACTGCTCCATTTT
>CAMUPC010000112.1 GCA_947090545.1 uncultured Eubacterium sp.
ACATTCTGGAATCGGAACAGGAAGCCAGCCCCGCTCCCCTCCCTCCAGCGTCCCTTCCACAACTCCCCCCCCCGCACCCAAATCACCCCTGCAAAAAAATTTAAAAAAAATAAAAAAAGTACTTGCATTTTTTAAACAGCCGTTATATAATACATCATGTCGGGAGCAAACAGCGCAACCAACAACACAGTGGCCCATCGCCAAATGGTAAGGCAACGGACTCTGACTCCGTCATTTCAAGGTTCGAATCCTTGTGGGCCAGCTATCCACACAAAACCTCAGTGAGCCAATCACCGAGGTTTTTTTCTATTCCTCCAGCCAGAACACGAGGATCGGCACGCCCCGCCAGCACACGCTCCAATCCCCACTCCCGGCACATTCTTAAATGTCAGAATCCAAAATCCACAATCCAGAATCCTACACTCAATAAATATCCATCATATCAATCACATTCTGATACCCCAGCTTATCCGCCAGCATTTTCAGCCCCTCCAGCACCTCTTCCATCGAATATTGATGCTGCTTTAAAAATACATCCCCTTTCCCGCTGGCATATTCATAGAAAAAGATCAGCTTTGCCACAGATTCATTTCGCGCAGCGTCCAGCTCATCAAGCAGGATATTTTCCGCTTCGTTCACCTCCCCGCGGTCTACCATGCCTTTCACCTGCTCATAACTGTCGTGGGATATGCCGTATCTGTCCTCTGGCAGCAGCTCTTCCTGGCTGTATTTTCTGCCGAGCACAAGGCTGGTTAAAGTCCTGACAACTTCTTTGATAAGCCTTAAGATATAGTCTTTTTCTGTTTCATAATTCATAATCAAATCTCCTTTTCAGATAATGGTCGGACGCACGAATGTCAGCTCAAACGGTGCGTCGGGATGCTGTGTGCGGAACAGGAGCTGCAAGGCAAGGCGTTTTCCGAGCAGTGCGGTCGGCACATTTGCCGTAGTGATCGTCCCCGCGACGTTGGTATATTCTTCGGAATTGTCAAATCCGGTCAGTACAACCGGATATGGTACGTGCTGCGGGTTTTCGTCCATATACTGTTTGACAAAGTGTGCCATAAAGTCGCTGACGCAGACAAAGGCGGTCGGCCAGTCGTCCAGTCTGCTTAGAAAGTCGTGCAGTTCTTTTCCATAGGAAAAAATACCAATGCTTCCGGTCAGGCAGTACTTTGACTGGATCTCAAGCCTGTGCGCCTGCATACAGGCACAGTAGCCGCGGTAACGTTCGAGGTTGGTCTGGGCATAATAGATATCGCCCAGGAAGCCGATCCTTGTGTGCCCGCTCTGGACTAAGGATTCGGTAATGTCGTATACTGTCCGGTAGCCTTCGATTAACAGCAGGTCGCCGTTAAGCTGCTGCCGGTACAGGGAAGGAACGGTGTCGAGAAAGACTTTTGGGAGGGACAGTTCATTGACCATGCCAAGAATCGTGGAATCGTATACATTTAATATAACGCAGCCGTCGATCATGCCGCTGCCGTTTTTCAGAATCGGCGGCAGGCTGAAATCCGGGGTGTAGACCGAGGGTACATACGTATACATTAGGTTAATGTTGTAGCTGGCAAGTTCCTGCGCCATACGGTGGATAATGCTTGTCCAAAAGACCGCGGAATCCGGCCTGGATACGATTAAAGCGACGGTATTTGTCGGCTGGCTGTGGTGCTGCGCCTTTGTCTGTGTTTTTTCCAGTTTTTCGATTTCTATATATGGAATCTTTGCATAACCAAGTTCGCGGGCTTTTTCAAAAATCGTATCGCGCAGGGAATCGGATACGCCGGACTGGTTGTTAAAGGCTTTGCTGACGGTGACTCTGGAGATGCCGAGGGCATCTGCAATGTCCTGCATTGTGATTTTTTCCATGGTGGTGCTCCTATCGTTACAGTCAATGTTACATGTGGCTGATTTGGTGTATTGTATCAAAATGCCAATACACCAGAATCTAGTATAACATAGATGAAATCAATTTACAATCTTTTACTTTACAAATGTTAAAATAATGCAAATACCAAGCGGGAATCGTGAAATTTGGACAGGCAAGAAAGCAAATACAGCGATTCCCCGGATTGTATCAGATGCTTTCTTAGGATGTTAAGAAAGCATCTTAATGTTTGTAAGTAACGGTTTAACGCGTCAAACTGGTAAAAGTATAAATAATTGGTAAAAATATACTAAAATTACGATTAACAATTAGCTATAGTGATGAATTTGACATACATAGTTGACATTTGTTTATATAGGTGTTAATGTAAACTTAACAAAAATAAACAAGGAGGTAAAACTAAATGAAGACAGACAAAATGCTTCATGGGAAAGGGAAAGCGCCGAAAAAACGCTGGACAAGAGACGACACAGAGTTGTTCCTGCTGTCGCTGCCGACGCTGATTTGGTATGCAATCTTTGCTTATCTGCCGATGTTTGGTATTATTATCGCATTTAAAGTGTACAAATTGCAGCCTGGCGGACATGGCTTTATTTACAATTTGCTGCACAGCGATTGGGCAGGATTTGGGAATTTCTCGTTTTTCTTCTCATCCAACAACTTTTCGATGCTGCTGAGAAACACGATCCTTTACAATATCGTGTTTATTATCATCAGTGCCAGCGTAGCGGTAGGCGGCGCCCTGATGTTAAGCAACATGCGCAATAAAAGCGGCTCTAAGGTCTATCAGACGATGATGTTTCTGCCGTATTTTATGTCATGGGTAGTCATCTCGTATTTCGTCTATGCGATCCTGACGCCGGAGCGCGGCTATTTGAACGGTATTTTACGCTCGTTCGGCGCAGATCCGATTATGTGGTATCAGGAGGCGAAGTACTGGCCATTTATCCTCGTACTGCTGAATACGTGGAAGGGCATGGGCTACGGCATGGTGCTTTATCTCGCGAGCATTACGGGCATCGACCAGTCGATGTATGAAGCGGCGGTCATGGACGGCGCGACGAAGTGGCAGCAGACGATACATATTACGCTTCCTTCGATCAAGCCGGTGTTTATTATGATGCTGATCTTAGACTGCGGCAAGATCTTCAACTCAGACTTTGGGCTGTTCTATCAGGTAACGGGACAGATTCCGGCATCGCTGTATACGACTGTATCGACGTTTGATACGTATATCTATCAGGCGATCCAGACGCCGGGGACGCCGATCGGCAGGACGGCGGCAGCATCGTTCTTCCAGGCGATCTGTAGCTGCGCGACGATTCTGTTAGCGAACTGGGTAGTCAGAAAGATTGATAAAGAAAACAGTCTGATTTAATCTGAGGAGGTGAACAACGTGAGAAATAAAAATAAAGATTTGGAAAGCTCATCGAGCACGAACCAGATTAAGGCGTCGACCAACGTATTGTTTAACGTGATATTCCTGGTTTTGGGACTGACCTGTATCTTTCCGCTGCTGTTTGTGTTTTCCATATCCATCACAAGTGAAGAGGCGCTGCGTTCCGGCGGATACCAGATTATCCCGGCAGAGTTTTCCGCAGCTGCGTATCAGTTTTTATGGAATGAGCGCGCGATGATTTTCCGTGCAGTATTTATGTCAATTGTTGTAACAATCATCGGTACGGTGATTACAATTGCGCTGACAACGACGATGGGATACGTTGTATCCAGAAGGAGCTTCAAGCTAAAAGGAATCTATACCTGGATTATCTTTATCCCGATGATCTTTAACGGCGGTATGCTTTCCAGCTATGTGGTAGTCAACAATATTTTAGGGCTGCGCAATACGATCTGGGCGCTGATCTTCCCGCTGGCGTGTTCTTCGTTCAGCGTCACGATCTGCCGGACGTTTTTTAGGACGACCGTGCCGGATGCGATCGTGGAATCTGCAAAAATCGACGGCGCCGGGCAGCTTCGGATCTGGGCGCAGATTGTCCTGCCGATCTCAAAGCCGGTTATGGCGACGATCGGGATGTTTGCCGCATTTGGATATTGGAACGACTGGTTCCAGGCTTCCCTGTATTTGGACGACAAGCGCTTGCAGACGTTGCAGTCCTTATTAAATAATGTACAAAAGGGCATTGAATATATGGCGAATAATCCTTATGGCGGGCTGTCCATGCAGGAGTACAAGGCAGCGATGCCGACAGAGAGCGTACGTATGGCGATCGCGATTGTCATTATCGTGCCGATTGCACTGACGTATCCGTTTTTCCAGAAATATTTTATTTCCGGTTTAACGATTGGTTCCGTAAAAGAGTAAAGAACAATATATAAGGAGGAAATGAAAATGAAGTTAAAAAGGCTTATGGCAGCAGGACTCGCATCGATCATGACAGTAGCAGCTCTGGCTGGCTGCGGAGGCAGCTCCGACGGCGGGCAGCAGGCGTCGGCGGATAACGGCGGAGGCGAAGCGGGAGGCTCGTCTGACGCAGGCAGCGGGGAAATGGTTGACTTAAAATGGGTGCTGATCGGCAACGGAATGCCGGCGAACTATGACACTTGGATGGCAAAGGTCAACGATTATATCGGGGATAAGATCGGCGTGAACCTGGAAGTCGAGGTGGTAAGCTGGGCGGACTGGGACAGCCGCAGAAATGTTATTATCAGCACAAATGAACCGTACGACATTATTTTCGGGCATGGCGGCAACTATATTTCTGATATTAACTTAGGCGCTTACTGCGATATTACAGACCTGATCGAAGAGAATATGCCGGAATTAAACGAGATGATGCCGGAAGAATGCTGGACGGCGGTACGTGTCAACGACAGGATCTACGGCGTGCCGACGTATAAGGATATCGCGATCTCCAACTATGCGATCTGGGATAAGGAGCTGGTAGAAGAATACAATCTGGATCTTGCCAAGCTGACAGAGCTGGATTCACTGACGCCTGTCTTTGAGCAGTTAAAGGCAGATAAGAACGATTATCCGTTCTACTGCAAGAACGATGGCATTTACTTTATTTTTGACGCATACGATCAGCTTGGCGCAGGTACGCAGGTGCTCGGCGTCAGATATGACGACCAGGATGCAAAGGTGTGCTATACACTGGAACAGCCGGATATCTACAAGGCTTTGCAGACGGTTTATGAATGGAACCAGAAGGGCTTAGTCAACCCGGATGCCGCGACACTGTCCGAAGCGCGTGTTTACAATATGTGGAGAATCGGCCAGGGCTGGGAAACAGCGGCGTATACTTCCTGGGGCCCGCAGATGGGCAAGGACGTTGCGGTACAAAAGGTCGGCGATACGATCCTGTCCAATGATACGGTACGCGGTTCGATTAACATGGTATCAACAAACAGCAAGCATCCTGAAAAATGCTTACAGCTTTTAAACCTGGTCAATACCGATACAAAGCTGCGTGATATGTTCTATTACGGAGAAGAAGGCGTGAACTTTGAATATACAGAGGACGGCAAGGTGCATAAAAACGAAGAGAATAACTGGGATATCCCTGGATATACCAACGGCAGCTACTTTACCGTAACGCAGGAGGATAAAGACGAGTACAACCAGTTTGAGGAAATCAAAGGGCTGGTAGACAACGCGGTAAGCTCTGTGATGCTTGGATTTACCTTTGATACCTCTTCGGTCTATGACCAGATTGCAAATTGCAGCGAGATCTGGCTGCGCTATAAGAGCGAGGTTATGACAGGCGTGCAGGACCCGGCGGTTTCTGTGCCGAAGATCAAGGAAGAGCTGATGGCAGCAGGCTTCCAGGATATTATCGATGCAGCGCAGGCGCAGGTAGATGAATTTATGGCTTCTAAAAAATAACAAACGAAAGGTGATAACAATATGGCAAGAATTATAGGAGAAGATTTACCCAAAATACCGTGGCAGGAGCCGTCAGGCGCGGAAAAATTGCCGGTGTGGCGCTACGAGGAAAATCCGATTATCGAACGATTTGCAACGCAGCATTCAAACAGTGTGTTTAACAGCGCGGTCGTACCGTTTCGGGACGGGTTTGCGGGGGTGTTCCGCTGCGACAGTAAGTCGATCAGCATGGATATCTTTACCGGGTTCAGTAAGGATGGGATTCACTGGGACATTGCAGACGATCCGATTACGTTTCAGGGCGCGGACCCGGAAGTGGCAAAACGGGATTTCCGTTATGACCCAAGGGTGTGCTGGATCGAGGACCGGTATTATGTGACCTGGTGCAATGGCTATCATGAATATCCGACGATTGGGATTGGCTACACGTATGATTTTCAGACGTATTTTCAGATGGAAAACGCGTTTTTGCCGTTTAACCGCAACGGCGTGCTGTTTCCAAGAAAAATTAACGGCAATTACTATATGCTGAGCCGTCCAAGCGATAACGGGCATACGCCGTTTGGGGATATTTTTGTCAGCGAAAGCCCGGATTTGAGATATTGGGGCTGCCATCGGTTTGTGATGGGTACGGTCAAGGGCGACGCTTCGGCATGGCAGAGCATGAAGATCGGCGCCGGAAGTGTCCCGATCGAGACAGACGAGGGATGGCTGTTAATTTATCACGGCGTAATCAATACGTGCAACGGCTATGTATACCGGATGGGCTGCGCGCTGCTGGATCTGGAACAGCCATGGAAGGTGAAAAAGAGGACGCGAAATTATATTTTAGGGCCGCATGAGCTGTATGAGTGCGTCGGAGACGTGCCAAATGTGGTATTTCCGTGCGCGGCGCTTGCGGATGCCAAGACCGGCAGGATCGCGATTTATTATGGATGCGCGGATACGGTCACAGGGCTTGCGTTTACAACGGCTGACCGGCTGATCGAAGCGATGGAGGACGTAACATGCTGCTAAGCATGACGGATCATAAGCCATATATCAATGTGATTTTCGGCAATTTTTACAGCCCCGCTTACGATGACGAAGCGTTTGTGGACGAGACGATGCAGTTTTTAAAAGGGCTCGGATTCAACAGCGTCATGTTTGATACAAAGGCGTGGGAGGATTTTAAGGAGCGGTATGATACAGGCGAACGCAGCCAGTACGTGAGGATGCAGGAGTATATGGCACAGTCTGCACGGGCACATGGGCTTGGCTACAATTTCCTGCTGCTGTATTTAAACGGGGATAACCTGTATCCGCATATCCGCTTCAGCCCGCCGATCTATGGGGAAGAGACGGTACACTATGACGGCACGCCGGGGCGGTGGTATAAATACTGGTCGCCGAAGGCAAAACAGTCGATGAAAGAGCATGTAGAACGGATTATGGATCTGTATGGCAAAGGGTGTGAGCGGTGTATTGCCGCCGCGCCCGGAGCGGATACGGATCTGGATACGGACAGGGAAGTGATCCCGGTATGCAGTATGTGGGACCCGGTCGTAGCGCCCAGCTTTGATCCAGAAGGCGTCAGGCGGTATCAGGAGTTTTTGCGGGCACTGTACGGCGGCGATATCGCAAAGCTCAACCAGGCGTACCAAACGTCCGCGGAGGATTTTTCAGCGCTTGCGCCGGAAGAATACTGGTATGCGTTAACATACGGTGCAGGATTTCTTGACGAGGAGGATGTAGCAAATAAGACGCCGCGGTTTTTCCGCCGCAGGGACGAGTCGCTTTGGAAGGCGCGGGAGCTGGAGCTGTATTTTCAGGAAATGCAGGCGCTGTTAAAGGAAAAGCACCCAGAGCTGTATCTATGCCCGGATTTGTCCCAGTGGGGATATTTTCTGAATATTTACGGGCGTACCCAGGCGGATGCGGACAACGAGTTCAGCGACCTGTGGGATACGGCGGCGCGCGGCATTGACATGTATGCTTTGGCGCCATACGTGGACTGCTGTCACTTTCTCACGGTTCCGGTTACCCCGGACGGATACCCGAATGCCTATGCCGTTTCCTGCCAGCACAGTATGATGCGGGTGATGAACGAAGGGAGACAGTTGGTCGGCGGCATTTATTGGGGAAGGTTTATCTATAACGACCTGTATGCATTTGTAACCCCGGCTGAGATGATCGGCACGATGACGGCGTGCGGAATGGACGGCTATACGTGCTACGGCGTCAACGGGCTGGACGACGGCGGGGTGCTGAACCGGATGGAGCAAAGCTTTTTGGACTCGCTGGCTACAGGAAACCGCTGGTGTGCAGAGGTGATCCCAAAGCGTCTGGGAAAACGGAAGAAAGAAATCGCGCTGCTGTTTCCGTCCGAGATGGCTCTGATCGAACCGTTTGAAACCGGAAACAATAAAACCAGGCGCCTGGACCTGCTGGGCTGGTATGAGCTTTGCTGTGACCTGGGATACCAGGTGGACGTGATCAGTACGCATCAGGTCTTGGAAGGGGCATTGTCAGAATACCGGATTTTGATTGTCCCGGCAAACGACTGCTACCATGCCGCAGATCACACATCATCCGAGAAACGTATCCGGGAGTGGGTGCAAGGCGGCGGCATCCTGCTTCATGGGCCGGGCGACGCACTGGCGGCATCCTGCTTTGGAATTGCGGGAGAAGCCTGTGAGAAAATGCCGTATCAGTATGGAAAAGTAATTATCCCGCAGGGAGAGTCGTTTTGCAGGTATCATGGAGGAAAATCTGTCGCGGATTATATTGACGGCGCAGGCTGCTGTGTGGCAGAATATGCGAAGGATATCCTGACAGACAAGTACGGGGCGCCGTACAGCGGAGCGGTCTATTCCTTCGGCGTACAGATCGGGGCGGCTTATGCAGCAAAAAATATCCCGCATGTACCTTATGGACAGGGCAACAAGGAGATGTATCCGCTGGTACAGTCTAAGACGACACTTGTAAAGGATATTTTAAGAAACTATCTGATACCAGCAGGCGGAATCTGCGAACGGGGCATAGAAACAGGGGTATTTGAAAACGGCATGGTGATCGTCAACCACCGCAGCGAGCCTTATATGTTGCCGCAAAACGGCAGGGCGTACTGTTATCAGTATCCGCCGAACCGCCAGGACAACAAAGAGATATTGGCAGGGCATTCCGCAGTATGGGTAAACAACTAACCGCGCAAAGGGCGGAATAAGGAGGTTTTATGCATTTTTTAGACAAGAGGGTAAATGTCATCTGTGAAGAATTAAAAAAACTCAAAGTAAAACAAAAATTTCCGGTAGAAAACTGGAAATACAAGGAAGGGACTTATATCCGCCCGGAGGAAGCGCAGGCAGGCCCGACGCCGTGGGAGGATTATGACTGCCGCACGATGCACTGGTACGGCAAAGACCGCCATTACTGCTTTCAGACGTCCTGGAAGGTGCCAAAGGAGCTGGACGGCAAGCGGATGTGGATGCATGTGTGCACACAGATCGACGAATGGGACGACGCAAGAAACCCGCAGTTTTTACTGTATGTCAACGGCGAAGCAGTACAAGGCATCGACATGAACCACAGGGACGTCTTTCTGCGCCCGCGGGCAGCCGAAGGGGAAGAGCTGGAGCTGGTGCTGATCGCATATACCGGCACGCTGCATACAGAGTTTAACCTGATCGTGGAGATGCAGGAGATCGACGCAGCAGTCGAAAAGCTGTATTACGATCTGTGGGTGCCGTTGCAGGCATTTACAAGAATGGAAGAGGACGATAAAAACCGCAGGGATATCGAGGAAATCTTAAACGCCACCGTGAACTTCCTGGACCTGCGCACGCCGTATTCCGACGCGTTTTACCAGACTTTGCAGCAGGCGTCGGATTATATCGACAAAGCGCTCTACACCGACCATGCGGGATGGCAGGATGTCGTAGCGACCTGTATCGGGCATACGCACATCGACGTGGCATGGTGGTGGACGGTAGCGCAGACACGCGAAAAAGTCGGGCGCAGCTTTGCTACGGTATTAAAGCTGATGGAAGAATACCCGAATTACAAATTTATGTCCAGCCAGCCGCAGCTTTATGCGTTTTTCAAAGAGCGCTATCCTGAAATGTACGAGAAAATCAAAGCGCGCATCCAGGAAAAGCGCTGGGAACCAGAAGGCGGCATGTGGGTGGAAGCCGACTGCAACTTAACGAGCGGCGAATCACTGGTACGCCAGTTTATCCACGGCAAACGCTTTTTCAAAGAAGAATTCGGCGTAGATAACCGGATCTTGTGGCTGCCGGACGTGTTCGGCTATTCCGGCGCGCTGCCGCAGATTATGAAAAAGTGCGGCATCGACTATTTTATGACGACAAAGCTTGCCTGGAACCAGTTTAACAAGATCCCTTATGATACGATGATGTGGCGCGGCATCGACGGCTCGGAAGTGCTGACGCACTTAATTACGACGCTTGGCGTGCATCAGCCGATCAAGGACTTTTTTACAACATATAATGGAATGCTCCATCCAGACGCCATTATGGGCGGATGGGCGCGTTACCAGAATAAAGAGATCAACAACGACATCCTGATCTCCTACGGCTACGGCGACGGCGGCGGAGGCCCGACCAGGGAAATGCTGGAGACTTCGATCCGTATGGAAAAGGGCGTCAAGGGCATCCCAAAAGTACGCCAGGAATTTGCCCGCACCTACTTTGACGAACTAAACGAACGGGTACAAGGCAATAAACGCCTTCCAGTCTGGGAAGGAGAGCTGTATTTTGAATACCACAGAGGCACATTAACCTCTATGGCGAGAAATAAACGCTCCAACCGCAAGGCAGAGCTGGGGCTGATGGACCTGGAGCTGCTCAGTGTGCTGACCGCAGAAGCGATGGGCTATCCGGTCAAAGAGCTGGACGAGATGTGGAAGCTCGTACTGCTCAACCAGTTCCACGATATCCTGCCAGGCTCCGCGATCGAAGAAGTATATCAGGTGACCAAGGAAGAATACGAACAGCTTGCAGCACGCCTTGCAGAACTGACCGCACAGCGCAGAAAAGCAATTGCCGGAAGCGGAGAAGCAGTCGCCGTATTTAATACGACCGGAAAGATCAGGGACGATATTGTATGCCTGGGCAGCTTGGACGCCGCAGCCATCACAGACAGCGACGGAAACATCTATCCAGTGCAAAAGACAGCCGACGGCAGCATCGCTTACGTAAAAAATATGCCGTCCAAAGGCTACAAATCCTTCCAGCCAGCAGGCATTCCAGCCGACAGCAGCAAACAAAAAGCACCATTTGTACTGCACAACAACCTGGAACTGGAAACACCATTTTACACCGTCAAACTGGACGAACAGGGCATGTTCACAAGCATCTATGATAAAGAAAACGACAGAGAGATTATCCAGGAAGGCAAACGCGCTAACCTGCTGCGGATGTACGAGGATAAGCCAATCTACTTTGACAACTGGGATATCGATATCTTCTATACCGAAAAGTACTGGGATGTAGACAACGTAGAACGGATGGAATGGACAGAACTCGGCGCCGTACGCGCAGCACTTGAGATCACAAGAAAAGCGTCCAACTCCACAATCACCCAAAAGATCCTGTTTTACGCAGACAGCCGCAGGATCGAATTCGTCACACACGTAGACTGGAAAGAACACCAGACGTTGCTAAAAGTACACTTCCCGGTTGCCGTACACACAGACGAAGCCGCATTCGACATCCAGTTCGGAAACCTGACAAGAAAGACCCACCAGAACACGAGCTGGGATGTGGCACGCTTTGAAAGCTGCGGGCAGAAATGGATGGATTTATCCGAAGGGCACTACGGCGTATCTCTGTTAAACGACTGCAAATACGGGCATTCTGTCAAAGACTCCAATATGGCGCTGACCCTGATTAAATCCGGCATCGAGCCAAATCCAGTCTCTGACCAGGAAGAGCACACGTTCACCTATGCTCTCTATCCGCACGCGGAAGGCTGGCGCACAGCAGGCACGGTAGCAGAGGCATATAAGCTGAACCAGCCGTTGCTTGTGCAGACAGGAGCCAGTGCGGTTGGGGAATACTCGTTTGCATCGGTAGATTGTCCGAATGTTGTGATTGAGACAATTAAGCAGTCGGAGGATGGTACGGGGGTTGTGATCCGTATGTATGAATCTGAAAATGCTTATACGAAGGCGAAGTTAACGGTCAATATGGGATTCCAGAAGGCGGAGATATGCAATCTTTTGGAAGAAGCGGAAGGGATGGCGCCAATGGCTGGAAATGTTATTGATGTTGTGCTGAAACCGTATGAGGTAGTAACTGTGAAGCTTACGAGGTAGAGATTCGGGATAGGACGCTGGAGGAAGGGGAGCGGGGCTGGCTTCCTGTTCCGATTCCAAAATGTAAGGAGCCCTAAGCATCCTGCGGTTACGCTGAGGCACCGTCCGGGCGCGGCACCTAGTTCGCCCTGG